>JAZRAJ010000001.1:0-26398 GCA_045634485.1 Eubacteriales bacterium
CAAAGGGGAGAACCGATTCAAGGTCTGCGTATGTAAGAGTGCCGGAGCGGAGATATCCCGGAGAGCGGACTGTCATAAAGCCGCCGCCGAGTGCGATATCGTATTTATCGCCCCAACGTGCATTTCCTGCCTCGAAGTAAAGCTTTGCAACGATAGAGCGGAGTGAATCCTTATCTCGCTGAATATCGTTCGTACCGACAACGGTGTCTGCCTTTGCTACGTCGTCCTTATATTTTTCGAGAAGCTCGGCTATAATCTTATCATCGTCGAGGTCGCGGTATTTTGCCGCAGGAACGTGCTCGGCGGTGTTTACCGTGTACTTACCGTTAGCAAAGTTATATTCAAGCTCTGCGTGCGAAATTCCGCCGTTGTCGCCGCTGTTTTGCAGATGGTATATGTTTTTCGAGTCACGCGCGGCATAGCTTCTGTGCGTATGACCCTCAAACACTATGTCGACGTAGCCGTCGGAGAGGGAAAGGTCGTAATATGACGAAAGAGCCGCATTTCCTATGGTTTTGTCCGACGTGCTTTGTCCGTAGCCGTCGTGAAGCGAATAAACTATGATATCTGCGCCCTCGTTGCGAAGCCTTTGCGATTCGGCTTTTACTAAGGCGGTAAGCTGAGAGCCTGTTTTAAAGTAGACGTCCTCGACCTTATCGGAAGAAATAGAGGAATAATTGTCGCCTGCCGCTCCTATAATTCCGACCTGCAATCCGTTACATTCAACGATTACCGAGCTTTGGGCGTAATCCACCTGCTTATTGGTGCTTTTCTCATAGATATTTATTGCAAGCATAGGAAACTTTGCAAGGCTTGCGTTTGCGCTTATATAGTCCTCGCCCCAATCAAATTCGTGATTTCCAAGAGTCATAGACGCAAAGCCGAGCGAGTTCATCCATTCGGTTATAATTGCGCCCTTGGTTATATTGGAGTAGCCGCCGCCCTGCCACATATCGCCCGAGGAAAGAAAAATCGGATTATCGTCAAGCGCCGCCGAGGTTTTAAGATAGGTTGTCAAGCCCTCAACGCCAACCGTATTATCGGTATCGGTAAATTTTCCGTGTAAATCGTTAATTGCGTAAAAATCAAAGGTGGTTACCACCGAGCTATAGCAATAGTCGCAATACTTATCGTTGTTTGTATCGCTATGACTGTTGATATCCTCCGCCGTGCAAGGAGGTGGCGTTGCATCACTTTCGGGGTGCGAAGCCGAGCCGTTATTGCAGGCAACCGCTAAAAAGCAAAGTATTATAATTAAAAATAGTGCTATTGTTTTTTTCAAGGAGTGTCACCTCGCTAATATATTTGAGTTTAATCATAATTAATTATATCATATTTTTTTCAAAAATGCAATTATAAATTAGATGTCAAAAAATAATAAAAGACGTTTTTCTGTTGACAAAGTATGGAAATTTATGTATAATAAAGGTGTAAAGCATATTATGGAGGGCTTAAAAATGAAAATCAAACACAGTAAAGCCGTTGCTCTTGTTTGCTTGCTCTTGGTAAGCGCACTATTGCTTGTCGGATGCGTTTCGGGCAATGGCGGTAACGGTAATTCGGATGCAAATAATAATCAAAGCACAGACGGCGCAGGTGACAAGAACAACTCCAATAAAACCGAGATAGACGCCTTTACCGGATTAAAGGTAACCTTTAACGGAACATCTCCTCGATGCACGGTATTAATAGATAACACGGGATGTGAGGCAAACGCCCGCTCCTCGGTTGAGTATACCACGGATAAAAAGCTATACGAGGATAAGGAAACCGTTACCGTTACGGCAACCTTAACCGAAAAGGCAAAGGACTCTTTTACCTTAAAGAGCGAAACCAACACCTACACTGTGTCAAGCGTTCCCTGCTATTACACCGCAGATATGGTGGTTGATACAAGCTTGATAAAAAGTGAAATTAAGGATATTATAACCGCAGAGGTTGCCCAAATGGGAAAAACGAACGTTTTGTTCGGCATTGGCGGAAAGAGCAGCACCTGGCACTACTCCAAGGTTGACTCGGTAATATCTATTGAATCCTACCTACTCACGTTAAAGGGTACGAAGATGGACGAGTACGGCTCCGACAACGCTCCGTTTTACAACAGCCTTAGAATAGTAGCCGATGCATCCGTTCACACAGGCGGTAGCGATGGCAACCGTAGCGGACATTTTTACATCTGCTTTATTCTTAACGACGTTGTGGTTAACACCGACGGCACGATTAAGTGGAAGAATAAGAAGGAATACGAGATTACCTACGTTGCAAAGGCAAATGATAACACCGTAGCCGACGAAAACGTATTTACAAAATCGGTTTATTACAACGTTCAAAAGCTTGAAAAGAACGATTGGATAGCCGTTACCTATAATTAAAATATAATAAAAAGATACGCACCCGATTTATCGTCGAGTGCGTATTATTTTTTACTTATTTAAGTAATCAAGGGCGATGCGGTTGACGAAAGGAGCCTGCGAGCACTTTAAAATTTCATCTCGTTTTATTCCGAGTGCGTTTCCGTTATTTACGCAGGCTCCTTCAGTCGCCGTACGGCGCCAGCTTCCTCCCAGAGGAAGCCTTTTATATGCAATGCGAACATTGTGTGCTTAATCATTGTTTGAGCCAGGCTAACAAATAGCCTCCCTTGTGTAAAGGGAGGTGGCACGCCTTGTGCGTGACGGAGGGATTGTTAAAACCATATAACCCCACAATACCGCTTTTTCTTTGGCACGAGAGGCGCAAAGAAAAAGCTTGGCAAAAAGAAAACGCCGTTTATGGGGCTACTCGCCCCAAACCCTCGCAAGTTTTTTGAAAAAAACTTGACTAAAAACTTCCTGCGTAGGTGCGGTACAAACATTGTGCGCTCAAGCATTGCTTGCGATAATATTACATTGATTTCACACAAAAATACGCACCCGATTTATCGTCGAGTGCGTATTATTTTTTACTTATTTAACTGATCGAGCGTAAGGAAGTTATTTCTCGTAATGAGATAATATGTAGGCTGCATATGAGGATGCTCCATACCTCCAACGCCGACCTTACCGCTTGATGCGATAAAGGAAAGCTTTGCATCGTTGTACTTAGTTCCAAGCGTGTAGCCAAGAAGGTCGCCAACGCCCGTAGTCATATTACTAAGCATCTGCATAAAGAATGCAGGACAGTAATTAACCTCAACGTAATACTTAGATCCGCTCTTTACAACGTAAATATCACAGAACTGTAAGAGCTTTTCATTCTTAAGCTTGGTTCTTATCTCGTTATACTTTGCGGTTGCGTCCTTTTGATTGTACTTAAGACCCAACACACCGGTGTAAGAGAACTTACCGTGTGATGTGGTATCAAGCTTATAAAGGTCCTCTCTTGTCTTTGCAAGAGCTGCAAAGCAATCAAGCGTTCTCTGCGTTCCGCCGTCGTCATTGTAGCTTTCGCCAACAAACCACTTAAACGCACCCTCCTTTTCCTTGCCGAAGAAGCCGGGCTCGTAATCGTAATACTCGTTTACGCTAAGCGATTTTGTAACGCCGTACTTGGTAAAGCCCCATTCCTTAAGAGGTAAATAGGGGATGATATCGTCCTCGTTTACGATATTGAAAATGTTCTTGTAGGATGCTGCGTTCTTTGCGGTTGTAGTATTAGGAGCCGCAAAGGTGTAGCCATAAGTCTTATAGGATGAGTTATCGGTATACATCTGGCTTAAGATGTTTGCAATAGCAGCGCCTCTTGAATGACCTGTTAAAAGAATACTCGTTTGTGCATTTGCGTCAACGTACTGCTTAATATAAGAATTTAACTTAGCGTATACGCGATTTGCCGCAACGTCAAAGCCCTTGTGGTTTGACTTGTTTACCCAATCGGGGTGCTTATCGCCCATAGCCTTGTAATACTCTGCGGTATCTGCGCCTACGTCAAAGTTGCTCGACCATTCTGCATTAGTTTCGTTTGTTCCGCGAACTGCAACGATAATAATTTCACGAGTAACGCCGTTGTATACTACCTTTTTGTGACCAACGAAGAACTCGGTTACGTCGTCCTTGTCAACAGAGTAACTGCTTGCGCTAATCTTGTAGGACTTAACGTTCTGCAAGCCCAAAATCTTACCAAGGTTGGTAGCGGTATCACTTCCACCGGTAGCGCCGGACGTAAACTCTATGTAGAGATCCTGATAGATATCGGATGCATAGAGAATTGAAAGCTTTGCAAGATCCTTGGAATAGGTCTTGTTGCTTCCGTCTATAAGCATTTTGTAATCCACAACGAAATCAACGTTGCAGGTAATATCCTTACCGCTTGTTGCGGGGTAATGCATTATACCCGTGTAGCTCTTTGCGGCGGGAATAGTGTCCTTTTTAGTTGTTGCCTCGGTTTGAGCCTCGTCCTTGGTTTCAAGCTCAACCTCAACCTCGGGCTCGGTTTCAACGTCCTCCTCGTCCTCTTCCTCTATCTCCTCCTCGGGAATTACCTCAGGCTCAACAGCCTCAGTTTCCTCCTCGGGATAAATCTCGGGATAAATAATTTCAACAGGACCCTCGTCAAGCTCAACGTCAAGCGTAAGCTCCTCGTCCTCTACAGGCTCGGTGCTTATAGCGGAGTCCTCCTTAATTTCGGACTCAACCTTCGCCTCAGACTCGGTTGCGGATTCTGTTTGAGATTCAGCCACAACGGACTCGGTTGCCTGCGTTTCGTCAATTATCGGCAAGCTCTCGGGGCGTGTTGTATTGCACGACGTTAAAAGAATAACGCACGTCAATAATAAAGATAAAATAATCGATAACGATCTTTTCATTGCGTTTCCTCCAATTTTACAATTAATCGGTAAAATATGATTTTAGAGTGATTGCTTACTATATTATATATATGAAATCATCATATAGCGACTCCATACAAAGCCATTATATCACAATACTTCCATTTTTACAAGTGATATTGCTTAATTTTGGCATATATCATAAAATCATATAGCGCATTTTGTGAAAAAAGATAATGTTTAGAGCGATTTTGAGTATGTTTATTATAAAGCATACACCGTGCATAGGAAAATACCGTCCTCCCAAAATACAATATCAAAATTAATTCAAGCGATATTCAATCGCAGAATTTACCTCTCACTCAAATTCCATTATACCGAAGCACTCGGGCTTATGAAAGCTAAACGGCTCGGCGGTAACGGGGCTCCAAGAGAGATAATTTGCGGGAGTGGTTAGGTCTGCGCACTTAAAGCAATTAGCGCGAACCGTTCTTCCCTGCTCGGCGCTAAAATTCGGGAAAAATCTACGGATAAATTTATAGGGGATTGTATAATAAAGTTCCCATCCGCTCTCGGTTAGGCTTGCTTTCGGAGAGAAAATCTCCGCTCCCTCGCTATGCACAAGCCTTGTATGGTCGGCAAGATTTCTGCCAATCCCAAGGTAAAGGCATAAATTTAAATTAAATTCGATATTAAAATATCTTACGTCATTCTCCATTGGCGAAAAGAAAAATTCAAGACAGCTATCCTGATACGGTGCGCCGAGAATATCCCGCTCAACAGCTCTCACGTCATCGTTCTCCGACCAAAGATGCAGGTGTATTCCCTCTCCGTTGTAGCATATCTGCGCAAACGCCCTTATTTCCTTTGGCGTATCAAGATATCGATTTGTCATTTCAAGAGCCTCAACTGTTGACCAGTTGATTTTTTCGGTCGCTCTTTTTATTTTATAATAATTCATACCAGAGTCCCTCTTGCTTATACTCTTATAAAATTTGCGGTAACCGTTACACCCTCAGCTACGCTATAGGTAGAATCGCTTATTTTAACGCCGTTTACGTAATATCCGTCAAACGCATATCCGTCCATAGCCCTCGGAGCTACGTAAAGCGCACCGCTTTCGTCTACGCTTTTTTCAAGATATCCGCCGTCAGTTGCTTGAATAGTTAGCACAAGCTCCGTATCGGTAATAATATTTGTAGCATCATCTTGCTTTTTAACTGTACTGTTAGCACAGGATGCTAACGTACTAACGCAAAGAACGATGGAAATAATTGCGGTAAACGCTTTCTTCATTTCTTCTCTCCTTAAGGATAAATATTGCCAAACGTGACAGCCACTATTGATATTATATCACGAAAAAGCATTTTTCGCAAGTGATGTAGCATTAGACCTCTAATAAGGAATGCATAATATAAAAAATTATTGACTTTATTTGATTTTTGTGATAATATATTTATGTATAAAAAAATTCAAAGCGAGGCAATAAAATGAAAATCAAAGCATTTTTAAAAAGAACATTATGCTTGACAATGATATTAGCAACACTTTTAGTAGGCTCTGCTTGCACAGCAAACGAGGGTATTGGAGAATCGGACTCGGCTTACGGCTCCGACATCGTATCAACCGTTGGCGACAAGATAGTGCTTTCGGATATATCGGCGGTGCGAATCGTTTACTCCTCGGCTTATAAGTCCTTGGCGCAAAGCATTTCTAACAAGCTTGCAAAGCTCGACCCGACCTACGTTAAGGGCTCAGGCAAGTACGCTATCGAGCAGGACACCAAGGTTGACGAGGACGGCGTATTTGAAATACTCATAGGCAGTACCAACCGTGCGGCAAGCGTTGAGGCGAGAAATATGGTTAACGGTAAGAAGAATTCTTATTCGATATACGTAACCAACAATTCAATTGCCGTTTATTCAAGCGCTAAGGCAGGCGTTGAGGAGGGCGTTGAGGCATTACTCAAGAAAATTTCTAAAGCGGATAACACCTTGATATACGATAACTCCGCGGGTAATATAACAGGTAAATACACTGTTGCTATCGAGCAGGTTGAAAAGAAGCCGCATCTTCCCTCTGCCCAAACAACGACTCCCGCAAAGACCGATATCGACGGAGATGCGTTGCTCACGGCACTCAAGAACGCAGCAGGCTCTAAGGCATATAGCGTTGCGGTTTCAACCACCGACGGAATTAAGGTAGCGTCTATAAGAAACACCAATGCGCAAAACACCTATTCGGTTTCAAAGGTTTATTGCGTTACCGCCATCGGTATGCTCTATGACGAGGGCAAGATAAAGATGACGGATACCATTGGTAATATCTTCAAGGACGAAATAAAGGCTTACGGCATTGATGAAAACAAGTGGGCAAACATTACCATCCACGATGTTTTGAAGCATAACATAGGCTACACTCAGGGCTCGCTTCTTGATATCGACGTTTATGAAGACGAGTACAAAAGCTGGGATAAGGACTTTCTTAAGTTAACCCTTAGCTACAAGATAGACGGAAATAAGACCTATAAGTATTCCGATGCGGCTTATTATCTTATTTCAAGAGTGGTTACTAAGATAAGCGGAGAAAAGCTTGACGTATTCTTGAAATCTCGTTTATTTGATAAAGCCGGTTATCAGGATTATAAAACTACTTATTGTCCGCAGGGCTACCCCATGGGTGCAACACAGTTCTACTTCCGTCCCGATGACGTGGTGAAGCTTGGCAGAATTTATCTCGACGGTGGAACGTATAACGGTCAGCGTATAATTTCTCAGGAATGGGTAAATCTGGTTATCGCAAAGGGATATGAGCTTAAATCCTCGAACAACGGCTACGGCAAGGGCGGTATGCGCGGACAGTATATCTACGTTAACTTTAAGCATAACGTAGCGGTTGCATGGCTCTCCGAAACCGACGGCGGCACGGACGGGCTCGGCAGTAAGCTTAGTAGCTTTATGAAGTAATAATACGTTTAAAATTGCATATAAAAAACACCGCTTTGCGTCACAAAAAAACGATGAAGCGGTGTTTTTATTAAGTTAATTTGTTTTAATAACGTGATTATACATTCTTTCTACGCTATCATTCATATTTTGCGGAACTATTGATATTTCGGGATGAGCGTTTTTAAAAACTATAAATATCTGATGCGCAAAGCCTTGCCCCATCCATTCTATTCCGTCAAAATCCAAAATCGCTTCGGTAAATTGCTCCAAACGATTGCAAACTCGCTTTGCTTGAGAGCGTGAAACCGGCGCTCCGTCAAAAATATTTTTTAGCGGGATTTTGGTTGTGTTAAAGCCACCGTCAATATCGGAATATTGATCAAAAATTTCCTTAGTGGTTTTATGCGTAAAGTTTGACAAGGACATATATACGCAGGTGCCTTGAACGATTTCGTTCGCATCCAAGACACTGTCATCATCAAATTTTGACGAGGTAAATATTTTACCGTCGGAGTAAATCAAAAAGGAATCCATCATTTTAGAGGTAAAGAAAATCCCCTCACCCGAGTGATTTGCGGCATCCGTGGTTAGCTTGCCCTTGAACAGCTCACAAATCGCCTCATCCAAATCAGATAAATTAAAATGGCTCTTAATTTTCTCAAAAATTCCAACGCCGTCGTCTATTAATAGCACTGAGGTTGTTAAATAATTTTGCAAAACGATAAGCTTCATATTCTCGGCATTAGAATGGTCGATAACGTTATTAACCATCTCGCTTAATCCATATAGCCAAATGCGTTGAACGTTTTCGTTTAAATGCTTAACTTTTTGCTCAAGACAGATATCGTACGGAAGCGTATCGCTTGCCAATTTCCCCTCACTTCTATTAAAGGTGTATTCATCAAGCGTGCTAATTAATTTATATTTGCCTCTTTTTTCTTTTTTTATAATATTACATTCAATTAACTCATTTAAATAGGTGTGAACCGTATTTGTGCTAATATTAAAGGCTTCTGAAACGGCTTTTGAAAGATTTTGCGCTCCGGCTTCTATTTTTTCTAATATATATAAAATTACGGTTTGTTTTTTCTCATTCGTATACTTCATAAATCCACCTCCTAATATATTAATATTATAACCCGAAATACTCTTTTTGTCAATGGTTATTACTGTAAATGCGCTTAGTTATTACTGATAAATTTTAAATTATTACTCTTATTACGGTTTATCAGTAATAACTCGCAAAATAATGGATATTTTTGGATAAAATACGCTAAAGCATCGATATTGCTAAGTTTAATGTAAATCGATTTTTGCCAAGCAATTATCCACCGAAATTTCGAATTTTGCATAAAAAAACGCACCCAAGATAGGGTGCGTTTTTTAGGTTAATACCGTGGATTTCCGCTATTATATCCGCTGCTGTTATAATTGGTATTATAGCCGCCACCATTATTTGCGTTGCTTCCGTTAGCGTTATTTCCGCCGTTGCTCTTGCGATTCTTAAGAGTCTTAACTATCATATAAATAGCAACACCCATAAGCACCAACAAAACGATAACTATGAAAATATCGCCTATCGGAATAGTCTTACCAAACACGTTCTCCATTGTATCAACAACGATAACCGTAGGAATATCGGTCTTATCGGTAAACGCCTTAAGCGCATCGTTAACGGTTTCCTCGGTAAGATTAAGCGTCGAGTGATTGGTAAGATGTGACGTCGGGGGGTTAGTATTCTCCTTCTCTGTGCGGAAGGACGATGCTAAGCCCAAGCTATCAATACGATTACCCATTTGATACATTACGTCTGCAAGGTTTGAATCAAGCGAATACGCATAATATTCCTGATTTATCGAGCCGCGAACAACCTGACCGAATGCGGTTGACTCGTCGCCAAACATATAATTTATGCTATTGTGAACGTTGTCGCCAACCCACGCTAATGCGTAATATCCGTCGGATTCCTCGTTAACCAAGAAAACCAACAAAATATTGTTCTCGTAATTTGAATACGAGGAAAACTCTGCCGCATATTGCTCGTCTGCGTACTGCTGGAATACCTGCTCGTCATAGTAAACGCTTCCGCCGTTTGCTACGTTGGAAATTGCCGAGCCTACTATGCTAACAAGCAAAACCGAAACAACTAAAAGTAAAATTATAGGCAAAAGCAAGATACCAAGCAATCCGCCAAGGCATCCTCCGCCTCCTCCGTAATAATACGGTCTGTGATACCATCCGCCAAAGCGTGGTCCATAATGATGGTAATGATGGTGCGGACCTCCAAATCCGCCTCCGCGACTACCGCCGCCAAAGCCTCCACCGCCGAAGCCACCGCCTCCACGGCTACCTCCGCCAAATCCGCCTCCGCGTGATCCTCCTCCGGGTCCTGGCATAATATATATCCTCTCTTTCATTTTTTATATTTACTATATTATACTACTCATTTCTTTAATTTTCAAGAGTAATTATTAAACAATTTGTAAATCAGTGAAAAAAGGCGGGAAATCCCCCCTCAAAAAAGGTCTTTCCCGCCAAAATATTCAATTAATCCTCTTTTTTCTTAACGATTGCCGCAATTCCAACAATGCCAACAAAGCATATCGAGGAAATCGCTATGCTCGAGCCACAGCCGCTATCTGTATCGTCGGATTTATCATCCTCGGATTTATCGGTAACCTTTACATCGTCCTTAGCCGACTCTGTAACAGATTCCTCTGTTGCGGAATTGGTTTCGCCCGGAGCATTAATTTCAGGATCGTTTGCCTCGGGAGGATTTACCTCGGGATTTGTGGGAGTCTGCTCGGAGTCGTCATCCTTGTCGCCGCTTGCCTGTCTTGAATCAGCGGTGGGAGTAACCATATCCGCAGGAATTTCCTCGCCAAAGAGCAACCACGCATATTCGGGATAGTCGATAAATACGTTTCTATTACCCTGAACAGAGGCAACAACGTCATTTCTGCTCATTTCCCAAGTATCTACCGGATCAAGCTCGCACCAATCAAGAAGAACCTCAACGCTCGCAAAAACGTTAGTAATATTATTTAAGCCTGCATATTCTCCGCCATAACGAGCATACACGTAAAGACAAATTCTTGCAACGTCGCCCTTTACGTTATCAAGAGGCTCAAAATAATCGCCTGCATAACGACCGCCCGTTGTCTTGGCAATTACGCCCGTGGCATCTGTTCCATTGGGAACATTACCGTATTTTCTATCGTTACGAATAGAGTTTATTCTTGCATCCGAGGGACGAACGTGGTGCATATCGCAACCGGGTGCATCATTTTTATCACTGTATTTTCCACCCAAATTTCTTGCCCATACGTGCTCACGGTTCCAACCGTTAGAGCCATCGCTTGCCCATTGAGCCTTAGTTGCCGTATAGGATGAATAAATGAGTGATACGGTTTCCTCCGCCGCGCCCTTTTGACAATCGGTATAATATGCATAATCTCTACAATTGTTGTAGGACGATTTTTCAAAATGCGTAGTCGTCATCAAGCTGCGAAGAGCCGTAAGAAGCTCTGCCTCGGACTTATTTGAAAGAACATCATAGGTATAATCATTAGTGTAGTAGCTTGTAGCCATTTCACTAAGCGAAGTGCAAACCTCATCTCTTGTTCCGGTATTTTTTATAGTCGGAGCATCAACCGCCGCCGACGCATTAAAGCTTAGCGCCGACACGAATATCGCAACTACCATCAATACCGATATAATTCTCGTTAATCTTTTCATAATCTTCTCTCTATTTTTTTATTTTATCAAATCAGGTCATATAGGACTTAAGCTTGTCGCCGAGAGGTCCTGTTTCGCCGTTAGGGTCATAGGAATGCCATGCAGCGGCAACGTTGTGCTTGAAGTTGATATAGAGATACTGACCTCTCATACCGCCCTTTGCGTAGCCCGTGCCGGACTTGTTAAGCTCGTATCCGTTTTCGATAACCTTGTTAACCCAATCCTGAGAGATTATTCTAACGTCCTTGTAGGTACCGCCGTTGAGGTAAATACGTCCAAGCTTTGCAACGTCCTCACTTCTAATGTAAAGACCGGTTGCTCCAATGGGATAACCCATAGGACAGGTTGCAAACGCAAACTCACGGCACTCGGTCTTGTTAAAGAGTCGCTTTGCAAGGAAAGCGTCAAGCTTTTCTCCGCTTATCTTAGTTACAACTCTCGAAATAAGATAGAAAGCAGCGTCGGTGTATCTGTCGGTCTTCTTACCGTCAAGGTCTGCCTCAAGAACGAGCTTAAGATAATCCTGACTTGCCCACTTGGTTGCATCCTGAGCGTCGATATCAAGGAGTCCGCCCTCTCTAAAGCCTACCTCGTGGCGCATAACGTCGTGAATTGTGATATCTGCCCACTTCTCGGAGTCAACGCCGTAAGCCTCAATCTCCTCGGCAAATATCTCGCCAATAGTGTCGGTGGTCTTTATCTTGCCCTCGTCATAGAGCATACCAATAGCGGTAACACAGTAAACCTTGGTAACCGAATAGCAGTTCTGGCAGGGGTTGCCCTCCTTTATGGTTGTAGAGCTTAATGAATCAGTGGTGGAAACCGAAATACTGAATACGGGAAGCATAGCCGCAGTGTTCTTAAGACCTAAAAGCAATGTGCCCGCATCAATAGTGGACTTCTCTGCCGCAGTGGTCTTTTCGGTGGGAGCTGCGTTAGAATTCATAGGAGCCTCAATTGTTGTAGAAACAAAGGTTCCCGTAATGTTTCCGCCAATGTTGTTGTAGATTACATTGCTACCCTTTGCAGCAAAGTTGTTAAGCATTTTTCTCGTTGCAGCCTCCATACCGTCCTTGCCGGTAGAATAGATTGCAATAGCCTTATCGGTTGCGCATACAACGTACGAATCGGTTTTGTCAGCAATAACCTTTTTAGCGTTCTCGGTTGCCACACGGTTGGTGTCGCCAACGAGTATCTCGGGAGTTCCGTCAAGAGGAGTATTAGTATCCAAAACAACCTCGTACTTGCCCGAGCCGAACTTGTAGCTCTTGTCAAGACCGGTAATTTTATCTTGAATCTTCAAGGCATAGGACTTGTTACCCGCAGAATAAACTATTCTGAACGCCTTGTCACCCGATATAAGTATGTCGGTGTCGGCTAAGGGAGGATCGGTTTCGGTGGCATCGGTTGCTTCAACACCGTCCGAGGTAGCCTTCTCGTCATCGCTCTCGGTATCACACGCGCATGCTAAAAATAGCATCGAGAGGATAAGAAGCAATGAGAGGATTTTTTTGGAATAACTTACAATTTTCATTTTTTAATGCCTCGCATTCTTTGTTTTTTTATACAAGATAATTTTAACACAAATAATATAAAAAGTCAATATAAAGAATAAAACCTATTGACAAATAAATCGCATAATGTTCGCACCGCACCCAAGTGGGAAGTTTTTGGTTTTTTATCGCGGGGAAAACTTTCTTAAAAGAAAGCTTTTCCCCGCACCCCTTTCAAAGAACTTTGAAAAGGGGTCTTATTTTTTGTCATTATTTTGTGCGCTCGACGGTTGAATGTAGTGTGTTCGCACTGCACCAGAGTGGGAAGTTTTTAGTCAAGTTTTTTTCAAAAAACTTGCGGGGGTTGGGGCGGAGCCCCGCATAAAACCTAACACAAGCTAACTACACTGCAAAAGCCGCCTCACGACGAGGCGGCTTTTGTAATTATATTTTAAGAATTCCAAATGCGTCAAGAATTGACGAAACGAGAATAGCAATAATGCAAACCGGAGCGATATATCTAATAACTATAGTAAAGAGCTTGGAGGTAAAGGGCTTGTGACCAATTTGAGCCTCCTCGATAATCGTTTTAGGCTTAATAACGTATCCAACGAAAATGCAGGTAATAAACGCTATAACGGGCATTATTATACTGTTACTTATAAAGTCAAAGAAATCAAGGAACTGGAAGCCCATTATCTTAACTCCGCTCCATGCGCTATATCCAAGCGTTGAGGGGAGTCCGAGAAGTATTACGCCACCAAAGACGATAATACAGCTTATACGTCTTGAAAGGTTTGCTTTATCCATAACTATAGAAACGATTGTTTCCATAAGCGAAATAGACGACGTAATTGCCGCAAAGAATACCATTATAAAGAAGAGAGCGCCAATGATATCTCCGCCGGGCATCGTTGCAAATATCTTGGGGAGGGTTACAAACATAAGGCTTGGACCCTTGCCAAGAGCCTCCTCGTTACCACCCGAGAAAGCAAATACCGCAGGAACTATCATAAGTCCCGAGAGGAATGCAACACCCGTGTCGAATATCTCTATCTGGTGGATAGATGCTTCAATGCTTATTTCCTTCTTCATATACGAGCCAAAGGTTATCATAATACCCATCGCCAAGGACATCGAATAGAAAAGCTGACCAAGCGCCGCAACAACCGTCATTGCGGAGAACTTTGAAAAGTCGGGAGTAACGTAATAAAGAACTCCGTCAAGTGCACCGTCAAGCGTGCAAAGCGTGTAGATTACTATAAAGAGAATGAACGCAATCAACACAGGCATCATTACCTTGCTAACCTTTTCGATTCCCTTTTCAACGCCGAAGAATACAACGATTGCGGTTATGAGTATAAACAATCCAAACCAAACTATCGGCTCCCAAACGTTGCCTATATAATTTGTAAAATAGGTGTCGGTTGCCATATTAGCGCCGTCGCCCGAAACGAAGCCGAAGATATACTTCATAACCCAACCGCCAATAACCGAATAGTAAGGCAGTATTATAGCGGGCACTATAGCGGCAAGCCAGCCCACAAAGGTAAATCTCTTATCGAGAGCCGCAAACGCACCGATAGCGCTCTTTCCTGTCTTTCGACCAATAGCGATTTCCGCCATCATAAGCACGAAGCCAAAGGTAACGGCAAGCGCAACGTAAACGAGCAAGAAAATGCCTCCGCCGTATTTTGCCGCAAGATATGGGAAGCGCCAAATGTTGCCAAGACCAACCGCCGAGCCCGCAGCCGCAAGCACGAATCCAATCTTACCCGTAAAGGAGCTTCTCTTAGTTGTTGATTGTTCCATAATTTTTCCTTTTTCTATATTTTTTATTCTTAATTGACAAGCCTATAAATTATATCATAATTTAATAAAAATGTCAATAGAACAAAGGAGAAAATGCAATTAATGGCAAATTTTAATATTTAGAAAGTAAAACGGAGCAGGTTAAATGAAAATCACTCAACCTGCTCTGCTTTTTAATTATGAGCTATATTATTGATACACCGCAAATCAATATGCAGGAATTTCAATAGTTCCGCTAAAGCTACCGGGACAAGAACCTGACTTATCGCTCGTGCTCGTAGTTACGCTATAATCCAAGGAAGTAGTTGTAGCCGTAATACCGGTTATCGTCAAGGTAACCTTCTTGGTTGCCGAGCCATTTTGAGCCTCGCCCTTAGATACATTCCATTTTGATTCATTTGCAATAGTCTGCTTGCCGGTGCTCTTACCGCCAACCGTCATATTGAAATACTGAGCATAACCATAATAAGCATCTTTTATAGTATTAGTCCACGTTATTTCTATAGTTACGGAATCAGCGGTACGAGCAGTTACCTTTACCGAAACAGAATACTTAATTCCAAACGTATATCCGTTAGAGGTTTGCTTCCACCACCACTGATTGTTTTTAAGTGTAGCAGTTCCAACCGTCTTAGGAGTATAAATAAACGTAATCGTCTTAGTAGCAGAATCCCAAGCAACGCTCTGAGCCTCGGGTGTTACATAGCCCGCAAAGCTTGTAGGCGAAACAGTATTAGTTGTTCCGTAAGCGTAAGATACAGTGGTGCTACCAAGAACCGTTCCATTGCTCGATTTATAAACTACCTCGTAAGCATATCTGTTTGCCGAAGCAGAGGCATATATATCGGATGCCGTCAAATGGTCAGAAACAGTAATACTTTCAATTCCCTTTTCGTTCAAGGAATATCCTTCAACTGCAGTATACGCAACGCTCAAAACGTCACCGTAGTATATACGGTCGCCAGAGCTAAGAGCACCTATAGATGCATTAGCATAAGGCGAGGATACTCTCGTTACAACGATATCTACGTTTCCGCACTGCTTCCAATTTACGGTATACATATTAATAGACCATCTTGCATACAAGGTATGATCACTTATCTCCTCCATCGTATGATGAGCCTCAATAAGCTTTCCGGCATCCTTTTCTGTATACCAGCCGTTAAATGTATATCCAACTCTCGTCGGAACAGGAAGTGTTCCGTAAATTCCGCCGTAGGTAATAGTTCTCTCAGATTCGCTTACGATACCGCCGTTTGCATCAAAGGTTACCTTCTTAGCAGTTAAATAGCTGTTATATTCTGCTTCGCTGATTATTTCTATAACAGCCTCGTCGATATATCCAAGGTTGCCTTCTACAGTACCACAAACCAAAACCTTTCCAATTGTTTCAATAGTAGACTGTGCTTCCTCGTTTAATGCCTTTAATTCAATCGACTTCGCAAGAATTGCGCCGTAATTTTCAGATGTCATTTCAGACACACCCTCTATAGAGAGAACGGTTTTAGCAGCCTTCAAAACAAGCGCAAAGCCCTCGCTCTTTGAATTAACTCTTTCGAGCGTTACGTTTGGAGAGGATATCTCCAACGGAATAGCCTTCGTATTTTCAAGATTTACTCCACTTATAACTGTGTTTTCTGCATTAGATTTAATGCTTAATCCGCTATAAGTCTTATAACCACCAAGAAGCTTGAAGCTCTTGATATATCCAACGTCAAACGCCATAGTGCTAAAGTCTGTTTCATTGATATTAGAAATATCCAAAATAATATTTTCTGCATTGGAGTTTGCAACTGCATTTGCGATAGCAATTGTGAATGCATTCGCCTTAATAGAAGGAACACCGTCAAATGCACCATTTCCAAGATACTCAAGCTCATTAGGAAGTGCAAAATCACTCAAAGATGTGCAACCCTTAAAGGCGTTTTCGCGAATTCTTAATACATTAGGACATATAATTTCCTTAAGTGAGGTACATCCCTCAAACGCAGATTTAGGAATTTCATTAACGAAGTTTCCAAGCGAAACACCCTTAATACTAGTATTGTTCTTAAACAATCCCTCAGCGATACCTGTAACCTTAATTACCTCGGTTTCGCCGGTGATACTATTCTTTCTTGTATAATAAGAAGGAATTAAAACGATATCCTCGTTAGAACCAAGATACTTTGTAACAACACCGTTATCATTAATCTGAAGCTTGGATGAAGCTATTCTACTGTTTACATAGTCATTAACAAATATCGGAATTTCGAAAGGTAATATACTTGTTTCGTAATCATTAAAGCTTCCATCGTAAGAATAATCAAGATACTCCTCATAGGAGTCATCCAATATGCTATACGTATAAGTATAGTAGGAGCTGGTCTTTATATCATATCCAACAACCGCAAAAACATGCGCCATTCCCGCCTGAACCAATCTATACTTACCATAAGTATTACCGGTTGACTTAAACTCACGCTCTGTAATTTGCAATTCCTCTGTAGAATATACGACAGAGGAGCTATACTTATCCTCAGCAGAATTAGAAGAAGCAATAGCCTGCTCCTCCCCCTGCTCGCCTCCGGTGCTATACGAAGAATCCTGAGAGTTCTTTTTGCTTATCAATTCAGAAACCGCTTTAGATATAGATTCGGAAGCACTTACAGATGAGCTTGCGCTAAATCCCTCTGTGCTATTCCAAGTTTTAGAAGCAGTTGAAGTTTGTGATTTCGAATTAGCATATTCAATGTTTTTACCCCAACTATTGGTACCGGTAACTCCACCTTTAACATATCCATCCACATTAGCTGAAGCACCTATCTCATATGCTACCGTATCAGATTCACTTTCACTCCATCCAAGATTACCGCCAACACCGCTACCGTTTGAGGCACCAACATTTAATTTACCAAATTCTAATGGTATACCCAAAGATGCACTAAGAGAACGATTAAGCGTTCCAGATAGTTCTTGAGAATTTCCTGATGTTGATGTATTTGATGATGAAAACTTCCCATCAACTTCATAACCTGCATGTAATTGTGACTCAAGTGATCCGGAAATACTATGACTATTATTCGCACTTAATTTATAAGATGAATTGTTGCTATTAACTATACTTGAAGATCCACCCATTGAATTTGACACATTATAAGTATTACTCGAACTTTGACAATATTGTTGAGCCTGTTCTACTGTCATACCCTGCTGTTGTGCCCATTCCTCGCTAACAGAAATAACCTCGTTCCAATCCTTAGAGAATGTCCAAGTAGAAGAATTAGTAGTAGAATTAGCAATAGCCTTACCTATTTCAACCGCATTACTTTTGTTTATTGCCGTTTGATTAGTAATACTTGACGTCGTAATCATTCCGTTAGAAACTTGAAGATTCTGAATTGTGAAAATCGGAATGTTCTTAATAGTTCCTATTTCATAAACAAAAATAATTTGTCCTGAGCTTGAATCCTCACAAATGATAGGTGCCCCAAGCTTTGAAACCGGCTCTGCCTTATTTCTATTACTTGCCCAGTTTGCATACAACACCAAATCTCCGCTCATTCCCTTGGGTATCTCTAAACCGAAGAAATGACCTTCTTTATTAGACCAACCTAGGAATTGATAGTTATCCATTTTAGGATTAGCTAAAACCTTAACCTCATCGGGTCTATATGTATCGGACGGAATTGAAATTGCAGTTCCATTTGCATCCAAGGAAACCATATCACAATTATACTGAATTGTATATTCGTCCTTAGTCAAAGGAGCGCTAACTATTTGCTCAATCAAAACCTCGTTACAAACAGAGCAATGTGAGCCCTGAGTCAAGCCTGAGCTTGTATAAGTCGGTATAACCGCCTCATCGATAACCTCAGTATGTCCCTTAGCAGGAATTACAACCTCCTCCAACGAGCATTCCTTTGCTTTTGTGGTGTCAGTAAAGCACTGACCGCAGCTTACACAGCTGCAATGCGCAATGTTTCCCTGCTCCGTACAAGTGGGGTCCTTTGCAGGAATTGCCTGTATAACCGAATGGCTACACTTAACGTCCCCGGTTGTTTCGGTATCTGTTTCATTAGGAGTATCTTCTCTTTTACATCCTGCAAAAACAGAGGCGATAATCGCCAACGTCATTAACAGTGCGATTATTCTCAAAAAGCCTTTTTTCATTTTTCTTTTCCCTTCTTTAAAACTGTTTTTAAATTCGTAACAAACTGTTACATAATTATTGTAACACTTTGTTACAATAAAATCAATAGTTTTTGAAAAAAGAATGGAGATTTTATGGAAAAAATTGAAAGCAAAGGATTAATTGGGTTAAAAATAATACGAAAGCAGAAAAAATACAGTCAATTAAAGATTGCTATGGATTTAAATATTAGCCGTGAAGCATTGTCATACTATGAAAATGGAAAAAGAAATCCCGACATACAATTTCTTCGTACATTATCAAACTATTTTAATGTTTCAATAGATTTTATAGTAAATGGCAAAGAATTTGAGCAAAAATAAAAAAGCAGAGAAAACTCTGCTTTTTTATATTATTAGAAAAGTCGTATCTTTTTCGCTACGTTTTCACCGTCAACGTTAATATAGCTTCTCGTTCCGTCGTAGCCGACCAATATGTGATGACCGTCTATCCACGCCTCCAAGGTGTGCGGTGGCTCTATGCGGGCTTCAAATTCGTCGTAAACGTTACCGTTAATAACAAGCTCGTTCGTACGCTTTACCCTTCTATAACATATATCGTAGCTATACATACGCTTTTCAATCAAAACTCTGTGCTTAACGGTTTTGTCCGCGACTCTTAACGGCTCTGACTGCTTGGGAGCGCTTTGCGTAGGCTCGTCACCGTCATCTGCGCTCTGCTCGCCTTCGGCCGTCTGCGAGTCGTCGTCAACAGAAAGAGAATTAACGTCAAAGGTCTGCTCCTCCTCTGCTGGAAGCTTTTTAAGCTTATAGTGATTAACTATTGCCAAAATCAGCGAAACGATTACCCAACCATGGAAAACTATGTCCAAAATTGATTCAAGCGAAAATCCACCTAGAAACAACATCGTAAGCGTATCAATCGCAAAATAAGCAAGAGCGAAAATAAGCCAACCCACGCGATTTTTGCTTGACATTTTAAACGCTAAAATATAACCAAACGTAAACGCTACGGCAACTACCAAAAGTACCACGAAAACGGTGTTATCCAAGAAAGGCACGTCGTAACCCTCGTAATAATCTTCGGGAAAGCGTCCGCAAAGGAACATTCCCGTAGTCACTACGAAGTACGGAATGAACGCCGAAAACAGAAAATAAACGTCAACATTAATCGCGAGAAATAATATATTTATTAATGTAAATACAACCACCCATATCAAATTAATCCTCGCATTAAGATAATATCGCTCGTATTTTTGGCGATTTGCGCTTGGTGATTGCTGATCAAATGATGAAAAATTTGCCATTATATCTCCACTAAGTCAATATCCTCAATATTATAAGGCGTTGACTGATACACGAAATAATTGAGCCAATTTGAATAAAGCAAATTAGCGCAGCTTCTCCAGCGGACGATTGGCTCCTGCGTGTCATCGTCGTCAGGGAAATAGTGCTTAGGAATATCGATAGGCAGACCTGCATTTTTATCACGAAGATACTCGTTTTTAAGGGTATCGGCATCGTACTCGGAATGTCCCGTTACAAATATCTGTCTGCCCTTTTCGGTTGCGCAAACGTAAATTCCTGCCTCCTCAGAGCTTGAGAGTATCTTTAATCTCGGCTCCTTTTCTATATCCTCTCGACGCACCTCGGTGTGTCTTGAGTGCGGAACCACGAATTTATCGTCAAAGCCTCTAAAGAGCATTGAAAGCTTATAATCAAGCGTATGCTCAAAAACACCGAAAAGCTTTTTGGGTAGCGGATATTTAGGTATTCCATAGTGATAGTAAAGTCCTGCCTGAGCGCCCCAGCAAATATGGAACGTGCTTGTTACGTGAGTTTTAGTCCACTCCATTATTTTGCAAAGCTCATCCCAATATTCAACCTGCTCAAAGGGCAAATTTTCAATCGGTGCGCCTGTTATTATCATTCCGTCGTACTTTTTATGCTCTATCTCGTCAAAGGTCTTATAAAAGGCTAACATATGCTCTGCCGAGGTGTGCTTTGCCTTATGCGTTGCAGTTTGCAAAAGCTCAAGCTCGACCTGGAGCGGCGTGTTACCGATAAGCCTTGCTATCTGCGTTTCTGTTATTATCTTCTGCGGCATTAGATTGAGCATAAGTATCTTAAGCGGACGGATATCCTGCGTCATAGCGCGGGTTTCTGTCATTACAAAGATATTTTCGTTAAGCAAAACCTGTGTCGCGGGAAGCATATTTGGAATTTTTATCGGCATAGTGTCCTCCGTTTAATCTTTCTGCAATCAATAATTAGGCAAAAGCCTTCTTCATTGCCTGCTCAATGTCGGCAATAATATCGTCAACGTTTTCAAGTCCAACCGAAAATCTAACGAGATCGGGTGTGATACCGCAAGCAACGAGCTGCTCATCGGTAAGCTGACGGTGTGTTTCACTTGCGGGATGAAGCACGCAGGTGTGAATATCTGCAACGTGTACCTCGTTTGATGCAAGAGAAAGCGAATTCATAAATCTGATAGCCGCCTCCTTGCCACCCTTAATTCTAAAGGAAATTACGCCGCTACAGCCCTTAAGATACTTCTGTGCAAGTGCGTAATCGTCGTTACCCTCAAGTCCGGGGTACTTAACGCTTATAACGTTTTCGTGCGCCTCAAGGTATTTTGCAACGGTAAGCGCATTCTCGCAATACTGCTTCATTCTTACCGCCAAGGTGTCAAGACCAAGGTTAAGCAAAAACGCAGAGTGAGCCGCCGGATAAACGCCAAAATCACGCATAAGCTGCATTCTTGCCTTTAAGATATACGCAAGCTTGCCGTAGCTTTCCACGTAGCGAAGTCCGTGGTAGGACTCGTCGGGCTCTGTAAGCGCAGGGAAATTACCGTTGCTCCAATCAAAATTACCGCTATCAACGATAACGCCACCAACCTGAACTGCGTGTCCGTCCATATATTTAGACGTTGAGTGAATAACGATGTCCGCACCGTATTCAATAGGACGGCAAAGAATAGGCGTTGCAAAGGTATTGTCAACTATAAGCGGAACGCCGTGAGCGTGCGCAATATTTGCAAATCTTTCGATATCAAGCACCGAAAGCGCAGGGTTAGCAATAGTTTCGCCAAATACCGCCTTGGTGTTAGACTTAAATGCCGCATTAATTTCCTCATCGGTAGCGTTTTTGTCAACGAAAATGCACTCAATGCCCATCTTCTTAAAGGTAAATGCAAAAAGATTTACCGTGCCGCCGTAAATTTCTGAAAGGCTGATAAAGCTATCGCCCGCCTCACAAAGATTGAGAATAGACAAAAGAGTTGCCGCCTGCCCCGACGTGGTGCACATAGCGCCAACACCGCCCTCAAGCTCTGCAATCTTGTCCTCAACCGCCATAACAGTGGGGTTTGCAAATCTTGAATAAATAAGCGACTTCGTGGGATCGTCAAATACTGCCGCAACCTCCTCGGTGGAATCGTAAACGTAGGTAGTGCTTTGAACTATCGGCACAACTCTCGGCTCGGAATTTTTAGGCTGATATCCCGCCTGAATACATTTTGTTTCTATTTTATAATCCTTACTGTATGCCATTGTAATACTCCTTAAAATAAAATTATAATAATTATAACACATTTATAGCAAATATTCAAGAAATATTTTGTATTTTTTAAAAAAGACACAGCCGAAGCCATGTCTTTTTTCAGTTTTATATGAAATTATTTCTTTTTACCCTTAAATATAACAAATCTTTGCACTATCCAGCTAACTACGAACATTATTATTTCCACTATTACCTTAGCCGCATAAGGATTTATATGCGCAAAATTAACAAGCAAATGCAATATTGCCGTATTTCCGACTAAAATTCCTATTGCGAGCAGGCAATACCCCAAAAACGTCTGCGCATTCTTGCCCTTTGACTTGAAAACTATAAGCTTATTAAGCAAATAATTAACCGTTGCACTTATCACGCGAGCAAGGACGTTACATATCCAAACATTTTGCTCTCCCTTAAAAAGAAGCGTAAAAAGTGAAAAAAGCGAATAGTCAACTATAAAGCTTGCAAAAGACGATACAACAAATAACAAAAACATCGGCGCGCAAAACTTGATTATAAGCTTATATATCTTCCAAGAATCCTTAAAGGGATTAAAGTGAGAGGACTTATTATCCTCAATATATATCGTTTCTATCGGAATTTCAACTATAGAAACCGAGCGCGCCGTACATTCAAGCAGTACGCTCATTTCATACTCATATCTGTCGCCCGAAAGGTTGGAAAATTCGCTCATAAGCTTGCGTGAAAAGGCTCTAAGTCCCGTCTGCGTATCGTGAACCGACGCGCCCGTAGAAGCCTTAAACACCCATCTCGTAATAGCATTTCCCGCTCTGCTTTTCCACGGAACCTTGCCCGAAAAAAGCCGTCCTCCAACGATAAAGCTATCGGGATTTGCTATAAGCGCCTCAACCGTTCTCCGTGTGTCGGCAACCGTATGCTGACCGTCGGCATCAAGAGTAACAACGCCATCGCAATCGGTTTTCTCGAGTATATATTTTATACCCGTCTTAAGCGCCGCTCCCTTTCCTCTATTAACGTCATGCGAAATTACCGTAGAATATTGCTTTGCATCCTCAAATATAGGCTCGCATTCCTTACGGCTTCCGTCATTTACAACCAAAATAAAATAATTTGTATGCGCACTCAGCTCTTTAAGCAGCGTTATAAGCTTTTCGTCGGGCTGATACGCAGGTATAAGTGCTGCTATTTTCATATTCTTTTACATAAGTTCCATATCTTTTTTCGCTTTTCTTACGTTAAATACAAAAATCACAATAGAACAAATCGCCGTCAAGACTCCGCCTATCCATATTGGAATTAAAAACGCAGATTTTGACACACCCGCTATTTCAAAAACACCGACGAGTGCCATTCCTACTGTAAATGACGCCATAGAAAGATTAGAAAGGCAACGCACTCCGAGCGTCATATATTGATATCGTCCCGCAAGCCCTATTATTAATGCCGTCATACCCAGCACAAAAAACGGTATCAACAAGCAAACCATACCCAAAGAGGTCTTTCCGTGACCGCAAGCTATGTATATTGCGGAGAATACCCAACAAAGAAAAGCAACTCCAATATCGGATATTCCCATAGTGATAACCCTTCTATGCTCTGACTCAAGCTCCGATATAAACAATGTCGCTCACCGCCCTTTCACTGTATTTTCCGTTGGTAGTAGGATAATTTATAACCTTTCCGTTAAACCAAAGAGTAGACGAGCCACCGCCGTCGAGATTGTATCCAACCGTACAGCCCTCATAAGCAAGCGCTTGAGCAAGCTGATAAAGAGTAAGCCCCTTACTGCTACTCGTTCGTCCGTTACCTACGATAATAACGTAATGAAGCGGCTCAACCATTCCTATCGAGGTTCTAGGGTTATCCGCCATAGACTGTCCCGATATTTCCTGACCCTCGGTAACAGATATCGCGCCGTTATTTATTAAGGAAGGACCAAACGAGAACACCTGCCACTTGTTATTAACAGAAGCAAGCGATGTCTTTTTCTCGTCGATTATTCCCATAGAGCCGTCACCGTATATAACGAGCGATTGCGTATCTCCCGACGATCTTGCGGTTGAGCGATAGGTAACTCCGTCACGAACAACGTAGCCACTTGAACGGTTTGACTGACCGCATCCGTCGCCGTTTATAGCCAATATAGCATTTTTTGCGGTTGCAAGCGTTGCCACCTTTTCGGTTTTATTAGTTGTAAGCTTATTTCCACTTGCAAGCGCCGTTTTTAAATACTCGACCGAGCTTACTTTTATATCAACAACAAAATAAGTTGTGCTTCTGCTGTCCGACTTAAAAATCTTTTCGACGACAGAAAGCTCTACGTTATCGTTACTGTAAGTACCCACCGTCTTTGATGTTGTTATGCTTTTCGAAAGGCTTTCTATGTCCTTGTCGGTAAGCACACCCTTAAATGGCTCGTTTTCGACGTTCGATGAATTAGAGCTATTAGATGACTCGGTTACCCTTGAGGTTTCCTTATTATTTTTATTTGACGTCGTATGCTTCGAGGTAGATTTAGTTTCTTCAGCTTCATCTTTAAAGCTGTTATTTTCCGATTTATTACCGAAATCCACCGATTCGACTATAATATCCTCGTTGGAATTATGCTCCACAACAAAGACGTCAAGCAAAGCAGCGGCTGCGCAAAACGCTAAACAAATTGAAAAAATCAAGGTCACAGAAACCCACATAAAAACCTTATTCATACCGTTAAAGCCTCATTGAAAATATTATGCTATCACCCGATAGCACTTGTATTATAGCACAAAAAAATATTATTTTCAAGAAAGAAAAACAAAAAAACACGAAAATCACGAGCAAAATTGCCGCAAAATCCGTGTTTTTTATTATATTTATATCTTATTTAATAATCTCAAGGCCTGCTCGAAGGTGCCTCGCTGACCCGTCCACAAAAAGTCCTTAGCGATTATTCGGCAATCGGTTGCAAGGTAGCCCATAAGTCCTGCCTCGCTTCCGCACTTCATATCCTCACGCTCATCGTTGCCGATTATAATGGCGTTCTGCGGCTCAACGTCTATCCTTTGGCAGATATCCAAAAAATATTTCGGATTTGGCTTGCAAAAGCATGAATTTTCGTAAGAGGTTATCAAGTCAAAATCATTCTCTGTAAGCCCCGACCAGCTCAATCTCTCAAGCTGAGCCACCATGGGAAATACGGGATTGGTTGCAAGAACCACCTTTTTGCCATTCATATGCGCAAGCTCAACCGCCTTAAGCGCATTTGGATTTGCGTTTGAGAATTTTCTAAGCTTTTTGAACTCGTCAACGTAAAACTCGTCGGATATTTCAATTATTTTTTCATCGTATCTTCCAAAATATTTAAAAAAGTTATCCCAAAAGAGCTCCTTGTTCGTGCGTTGACCGTTATTTGCAAGGACGATTCCGGTTGCGCAATACGTAGCGTCCACAAACGCCCTTGCGTCATAGCCTCTCTTAGCCATATATTCCGATATATGCTTAAAATACTCGCTCAAAAAAGCCGTCTGCTCGTGAAAAATCAAGGTTCCGTCAAGATCAAACAACACCGCATCCATTTTTCTCTCCAACGCCATATTCCGCTCCCTTCCTGCCCTATTTTTTAAATTTAGGAATAAAAAAAGGAACAATAAAAATTGCTCCTTGCTTTATGAACTATACGTTCACAGAAAACCGAACAAAGATTATTGAAGGTAGAAACAAAACTCAAGTAATTAAAATCGTTTTGAACCATTAAAGTTCAAGCCCTCGGTCTATTAGTATCGGTCAGCTAAACACATTACTGTGCGTACACCTCCGACCTATCAAACTTGTAGTCTGCAAGTGACCTTACCAGCTTAAAGCTGGAGGGATATCTAATCTTGAGGTGTGCTTCACGCTTAGATGCCTTCAGCGTTTATCACATCCGCACGCGGCTACCCAGCTATGCCCTTGGCAGAACAACTGGTGCACCGGAGGTGCGTCCGACCCGGTCCTCTCGTACTAAGGTC
>JAZRAJ010000002.1:0-4661 GCA_045634485.1 Eubacteriales bacterium
CTCGCAAGTTTTTTGAAAAAAACTTGACTAAAAACTTCCCACTTGGGTACAGTGCGAACATTGTGCGTTCATCGGTCGAGCGTACAAATTATGGCAAAAAATAAAACCCCTTTTACAAATTCTTTGAAAAGGGGGTGCGGGGGGGAAAGCTTTCTTTTAAGAAAGTTTCTCCCCCGCATTAAATAAAAATCAATAAATAAAAATCAACAAATTAAATCTCTTCAACAACGGTATTAGCAAGGCAATATGCAACTGTTTCAGGGAGAGGAGGCTTAGTTCCCTCGGTTGTGCAAGCAGCACTACCGTAGGCAACGGCGTTCTTAATCATCTCGGCGTAGGACTTACCCTCCTTAGCCGCCGCGAGGAAGCCTGCAATTGAGCTATCGCCCGCACCAATGGTTGAAGCAACGGTTATCTTAGGCGCATACGCTACATAAGTACCCTCGGCGCAAGCCAAAACCGCACCCTTAGAGCTGCTTATAACAACATTTTCAACGCCCATTGCTCTAATTTGCTTTGCCGCAAGAGCCGCAGATGCAAAATCGGTAACCTCAATATCG
Organism: Eubacteriales bacterium; assembly: GCA_045634485.1. Lineage (GTDB taxonomy): Bacteria > Bacillota > Clostridia > Oscillospirales > CAG-272 > HGM12713. The sequence goes on from JAZRAJ010000002.1 coordinate 561, forward strand.
GTATACATCGAAATCTCCTCCTCGTTAGGCTTAATAAGCCAAGGATTCGATGCAAAAAGATTTTCCTTACTAAAGGAGCGAGAGTCGATTACAACCTTAGCACCCTTATTTTGGAAGCTCTTAACCATAGCCATAACACGCTCGATGGTAATACCCTTAGGATTGCTTCCGGTAAGCGTTATAACGGTGTCCTCATCAACGTCGGAGAGCATCTCCTCTACCTTGTCGATAAGAGCATCAGTTGCAACGAAGCCCGTAAAGCTAATTCTCGTTTCGGGCGCATTGTTTGTATGAAGCGTAATATTCTCACGAATTCTGCCGTCAACGTATATCTCGCAAAGAGTCATACCGTCCGCCTTAAGGCTTTCGGCAAAGCTTGCACCGTTCTCGTTGCCAAGAACAACGAGAGCCACGTTGTCGGTACCGTTAACAGTGAGCGCACGGGAGATGTTAACTCCCTTTCCGCCCGCATCGCTTGCGGTTATATGAGCAAGATTTTCGTGAAATGGCTCAAAGTTCTCCGCAAAGCAATGCATATCGATTGCGGGATTGAGCGTAAGAGTTATTATTCTCATAATATCCCCCAAAAATTAAACCTTAGGTCCGTTTGCAAGGAGGTATTCCTCTGCCTCGGTGCACCACAAGCCATCGTTTGCCTTAACTATTCTGTCAAGCTCTGCAAAGAGAGGATTGGTCTTACCAAGCTCCTCAAACTCCTCAAGAGCAACGAGCGGAATGTCAATGCCTGTGTAGCAAACCTTCTTACATCCGTTAGGCTTCTCCATAGCGAGAATTGCATCGGGATATGCATCAAGTCCGAGAATGTGAGATACAAGCGCACCTGCGTTGATCTGCTTCTTCTCGATAATGTGAATAGTATCAACGGTATCCTCGGGAATAGAGCCTGCGGTACCTACAACGTGAATTCCGTCGTAGTGAACACGGTAGAGGTTAAGCGAGCCCTGGAGATTGTGAACTGCGGGGCCTGCGAAGAAGTTTACGCATCCGTCCTCACAGCAGATTTCCTCTGCAAGAGTGAAGAGTGCGGGAACGGGAACCATTACGAATACATCGTCAAAGCCACCCTTAGAGATCTCACGAAGCTTGCCTGCAACGTCCTCAATGCCCGAGGTGTTGAGATAAATAAGCTCTACGCCATGCTTTGCCGCATTTTCTACGCTCGACTTTGCTGCCGCATAGTCAAGACGGTCCTGAGAAAGGTCGGTAACAACTACCTGAGATACGCCTGCGTACTCAAGAGCAAGCTCAACCGCACCGATACCCATAGGTCCTGCGCCACCAAGAATTGCAAGCTTACCGCCCTTCTTTGCGCCGTCGGTACGAACGTAATTTGTATAATCGGTATGGTAGAAGCCCTTGTATCCGCGGAGAACGCAACCAAGCGACTCAACGAGAGAGCCCGAGAAGAAGTTATCGCCCTCGTAAGGAACAAGACAACCCTTTTCAAGCACGATGGGGGGAACTACGATATAAGTAGAAGCGCCACCTATCCAACGGAAGGAATAGCCGGGATCGTGACCGTCGGGAGTCTTAAGAGCAGGCTGAACAACAGCTCTCTGTCCTTCCTTCCACTCGCCTGTAAGAGCCGAACCAACCTTAACGATCTCTCCGCAAAGCTCGTGACCGATAATAACGGGATTTTCTGCGATATCGTCGGGAACTCTCTTATGGTTTACACCCTGCTTAACTGCCTTGTAGGTAGAAGCGCAGAGAGAGTCGGTTATAACTCTCATAAGTATTTCATTTTCCTGAATTTCGGGAAGCTCGAATTCCTCAACACGCATATCGAGCTCGCCATGAAGTCTAACTGCTTTAGTTTTCATAATATTACTCCTTAAAGTAAAAATTTTTCCATATATATTAAACCACAAAATTAAAAAAATGTCAATAGAATTTAATTAATAGGTTATATATTGCAAGAAAAACTGCCCTTATTCTACGCTTTTTGCGTAAATCTCCTCAACTATTTTGTTCATTATAGGCATATTTAAATATATATCCTCGGCGAGTGAGAGCTGTGTTCTTGCGCGAACCAAATTATGCCCCTCATATTTCGGCGTAAAATACTTATCTCCCGTAATATAATCGTCAAGAAAGCGAACCGAAAGCTCAAGCGCCATGGTAAATGCTCCAAGGGCGAGCGTTTCTATCTCGTTTTTGGTAAGCGAGTGCGCCGTTGCGCCTATAAAGCCCTCTGCAAAGGCAGAAAATCTCTCTAAGCTGATGCGTGCCGTTAAATTATTTTCGGCGTCCTCGGAGGTAATATTTGCGGCAGAGCGTATTGCATCGCCAAAATCGTGAGCAACAAGTCCGGGCATAACCGTATCAAGGTCGATAACGGTTTTCGCCTCGCCCGAGTCCTTATCAAACAAAACGTTGTTTATCTTCGTATCGTTATGCGTTACTCTAAGCGGAAGCTTGCCCTCGTCCACAAGCCTATTAAGCAATTCAGCATGAGGCTTATAGAATTTTATCCTCTCTATATCCCCCCTAACCTCCGCCACTCTGCCGAGAGGGTCCTCCTCTACGTGCTGCATTAGCGTATTTATGCGGTGTCTTGTGTTATGAAAATTAGGAATCGTTTCAAAAAGCAGAGTCGCATCAAAATCCGAAAGCATCGTTTGAAATTCGCCAAACGCCTTACCCGCCGAGCGAAGATGCTCTAAGCTCTCGCAGGAATTATAGGTAACCGAGTTTTGCACGTACTCCGAGATACGCCAAAATTCATCGTCGGTCATATAATAATTCTTGCCGTCGGCTTGGTGCGCAAAATGCATAACCCTCTCACGGCTCTTGCCCTCCGCCTCAAGCTTTTTAGCAATATGGGCGGTGATTTTTTCGATATTCTCCATTATTTGGATAGGATTTTTAAAAACGTAAGGGTTTATACACTGAAAAACGTAGCGGCTTTCAACCGTGCCATCCACAATTTTTACATCGTAGGTTTGATTTATAATTCCGTTGCTTATCTGCTCAATCGACGATATCTCGCCGTTAAGACCGAATATTTTTGCAATTCTATCAAATTTTTGCTTCATATATCTCAATTCTCCTTTGCTAAAGCAATAGCGCGTCGGCACGCCCCAAGCGAGGGCGGAACGCTTATCAGGGTAAGCGGTACGTCAACCCTTTTAGTTAGCATACCGTAAAAATCAGGGGAATTAAAAAGCCCTCCTGCGCAAGCTATCTCGCCTATCATTTCATTCTCGTCAAGCGACTCAATAGCAGACTTAATACGCAACGCAACCGCCTCTGCGTTTGACTCTATAATCGAAAGCGCCGTAGCATCCCCTGCCCTATAAGCCTCAAAAACAAGCGGAGCAAAGGAAGCGATATAGGTCTTACCTCCTGCGTAAAGCTTAGATATCGCATCGTGCGCCGAGGAGGAAAGACGCTCACGCAAAATAGAGCAAAGCGGTGTGCTTAGCAGGTGTGGCGCACGCTCCTCGCAATCAAGCAGATATCTAAGAGCATCTCTGCCGATATCGTAGCCCGAGCCGCCGTTGTCAAAAAGATGTCCCCATCCGCCAAAGCGTAAAAGTCTACCGCCCACGCGCAAAAACAGTAGGCTACCCGTACCGCAAATCAGTGCGCCCGCATTGGTTGATTTTGAGCAATAAATTAAATTAAGCGCATCGGGCCCGTTTTCAACAATTGAATTAGGAAAGCGATTTTTTAAAAATTCATTGATTTTACAAGCGTTCTCGCCATATCCTCCGCCCGAAACGCCCGCAAACACGGCGTCGGGAGTTATTCCACCGCAAAGCCTGTCAAGCCCCTCGCCAAGAAGCGCAAGCGTTGCCTCAATCCCTATATCATTTGGGTTACCCGCACCGAGAATTACTCTGTTTATCTCACGCTCGTTCTCGTCGCAAAGCAAAAAATCGCTCTTAGTTCCCCCAACGTCGATTCCAACGAAATACATTATTCTACCTCGATAAACGCACAAACGGGCAAATGGTCGGAATAATACGTGCCGTTCGGCGCTTCATCGAAAAATGCAACGGTTTTCGATATATCGCAGGGCATATTTGTAAAAATGTAGTCAATCTTTGCCATTTTTTCCATTTTTCCAAAATC
>JAZRAJ010000003.1:0-3672 GCA_045634485.1 Eubacteriales bacterium
AGGGGCTGAGTCATTCAGATGCAGAAGTCGTGATTTGGTTCTCGTCGGCGTACAAAGGTACGCCAGAGGGCCAAAGCGCGGCTAAAAAACACACATAAAAATGGAATTTGAGAGATTTTTCTCGAAAATTCCTACAAAAAACAGTTTAAACCATGCTTGTTTTCACTGTTAAAGCTGATTTTTATTTAATTTTATTTCGTGTGTTTTTGTTCTGCGCTAAATGACGCAGCCCAAAAAAATAAACCTCTATACCCAAAAAGGCATAGAGGTGCAAAACACGGTTCCACTCTAAGTTTAACTTAAATGCTCTTAACGCGAGCGCACGCCTCTGCTACACAGCTAAAATAAGCCTTCGCAATGGAACCTCCCGAGCGCACAAGCCGCTTGTTCGCATATTACCGCTTTCAGCCTAAATGATGGTAATTCTCTGATTTTGAAGCAACGGTTTTTTCTCGTTCATAGGTTTAAATTCATATTCTACTATATATTATACACATTTTTTTAGGATTTGTAAAGAGCTTTTCTAAAAAAAGTTCGTTTTCGCTCGTATAAGCCTATAAAGGCGGCGCAAGCGAAGAGGGCAAATAGCGCAATCGAGAGTCGGCTTTCTTGGTATAAGATAAAGGACGGTGCAGAGGGTGCGCTTGCTTTTATTGCGCTTGGAAAAAGCCTTAGGACGGTAAGCGAGAGCAAAAGCTCAATAGAAGCCAAAAAGAGCTTTGAAAGAATATACGGCGCTATCGGTAAATTATGCTCCTTGCAAATCGAAATAAATTGACATAGCACCGAAATGCCCGAAAATCCGAGAATTGCCGCCGCCAAGGGCGCTCCAAGGTTGTTAAGTCCCGAGGCGAGAGCCGTACCGCCCGTCATTTCGAGCGCACCTAAGATGCAAATGCCGAGTATTTTGTTAAAGGATATCACGTTGAAAAAATATTTTAGCACCTCGTTTATCATCGAGAAAAAGACAACGAATGCCGACACCGATATAAGTGAAAGCGCCGACGTGCTTACCGCCGAAACAAAGCCTGCGCTTGATGCCTTTTTACTTGGCACAGAGCCTAAAAAATATATTCCTTTTTGACTTTCGTAAAGTGAGCGACAGAAAATTCCTATAATTATGCTACCTAAAAGCGCTATTAAGTAAAAAATAAGCCCAAGCGCTGCCGAGCCAAATAGCCCCTCGCCTACGGCGCTTATAAAAAATGCGGGACTTGGAATTGAGGTAAAGAGCGAGAGGCGAATTAAGTCGCTTTTGTCAATTTTTCCGCCCTCGTAAAGCGATATCGCCGACCTTATTCCAATCGGAAAGCCAAAAAGCATACCGAGCAAAAAGGGCAAAGCGCCCTCGCGGGAGATGTTGAATAGCCTTGAAAATGGCTTAGAGATAGCCCGTGAAAGCAATTCGCATGCATTTGTGCTGACTATAAGCTCTGCTATTACCATAAACGGAAAAAGAGAGGGAATGAGCTTGCTTGTCGACAATTCTATGCCACGTCGCACCCCCTCTGCGCATAGCTCGGAGTATCTAAGACCTAAGGCTATTGCAAATATCGAGCATATAAGAAAAAGAAATTGTCTGCGCTTTACTTCTTTGGTCATTTACTATCTCCCTTGCTCATAAAATAGTTTTACAGTAAATTCTACACGGTAAATATTAAATTTATGCTTTTTATGAGGGGAGAAAACAGTGGGCAAGAAAAAGATACCTATAGTAGAGCGGATATGCCGCACAATAGATATGCCACCCGAGGCAATATCACACACTCCGCATATCGAAATACACGGAAGAACGATGCTTAAAATAGAGGACGGAGGTAAAATATTGCTCTATTCGCCTGATAAAATAAGGGTTGGGCTACCGCAAAGCGACGGTGTTATTACCGTGCTTGGCGAGGGGCTTACCTGTTCCTTTTATAACTTAGGAGCAATTGGAATTGAGGGTGTTATAAATTCTGTAAGCCTTAAGGATGGAGAGGATATATGAGCGTAAAATCTTTTTTGTTCGGGTATAGCGTAATTTCGAGCGCAAGGGAAAATGCCGAAAAAATTATTAATATGTGTAACGGGAGCGCTATTCCTTTTTCTTCGGTAATATTTGAGGGCGATGAGGCCTTAACCTTTTGCGTTCCGCTTTTTTACGAGCGAAAATTGATTAAGCTTGCAAAAAACAAAAATATCGAGCTTTACGTTACCTCACGCCGAGGGCTACCCGCTCTGCTTTTGCGGTACAGACTCCGTGCGGGTCTGCTTGCGGGGCTAATTACGGCTTTGATTTGCTTTGTTATTGCCTCGGGGCTCGTTTGGGATATAAGAATTGACGGCGCGATAAGGGTTAACGAGCAAAAGCTTCGCGCTACCTTTAACGAATGTGGCTTACGTGTAGGCGCTAAGCTTTGCGATATTGATGCCGACGTGCTTGAAAATCAAATTCTTATTCTTTCTGATGATATATCTTGGGTTAGCGTTAACCTTTCGGGAAACGTTGCAAGCGTTGAGATACGTGAGCTTGACTACGCTCCTAAAAGTGAGTACGGCGATGCGCTTTACTCAAACGTCGTTGCCTCGCAGGAGGGCGTTATTGTTGAATTTGAGGACGTTCGTGGCGAAATCGTTACCGAAATTGGAGAAGCCGTTTGCCGTGGACAGCTTCTTATCTCGGGAATTACGGGTGGCGAGGGACTTCCAACTCGGCTGACCGATGCTCACGGACGTGTTTTTGCCGAGGTCGAGGAGCGCATTGAAATTAAAATTCCGCAAAAATATATAAAAAAAGTAACTAAAAGTAACGTAAAAACCGAAAAATCCTTATTTTTTTTCGAAAACGAGATAAAATTTTTCTCAAACAGTAGAAATTTACCTAACTTTTATGATACAATAAATATAGAAGAAAATTTTAATACTGTAAACGGCAAAAAGCTACCCTTTGGAATTAAAACCGTTAAGTACGTTGCGTACGAGGAGGTCGAGCTTACTCGTACTCGTGACGAGATGCTCTCTCTTGCCTACTCCGAGCTTTACCATCATCTCGATTTATATTATTCCGACGTTGAAATTCTCTCTCGCTCGGTTTCAATTGCTGAGGAGGACTCGCAAACCACTCTCGTTTGCACTCTCTCTTGTATTAAAAATATTGCGCAAATTAGAGAGATAATTGTTAGTTAGTTTATAGACAAGTATTTTTTTCGTTACCTTTTTTGAAAAAAAGGTAACACCAAAAAACTTTCATGCGGGGAAAGTTTTGGTTTTACATAATGCGCTCAACGGTTGTTTCGTGTCATCCTGAGCGGAGAAAATTTCACGGTGTGAGATTTTCGTAGTCGAACCCGACTTTAAGGAGGGCGGGAAGCGGGATCTCTTGATAAATAAAAATCCAAACGAGATCCCTTCGTCGCGTTGCTCCTCGGTTTGCTTCGTTTCACTACGCAAACTTCGACTTGAAATTGGTACAATTTTTTTGAAAAAAATTAAGAAATTAAATGACACATTGAGGAAGAGCTGCCAATGGCGCACAGTACCCGAGGGTACTGTGCGGGCGCTCGGTGTTGTAATAATATCTGTAAAAAGCCATTACAAGCATATATTGCTCGGCTGTATATTTCTCTACGTTTCCAAGCTCGGTTTTCATACTCTTCCAAAATGTTTCTATAAAACAATTATCAGACGGTGTAT
>JAZRAJ010000004.1:0-18897 GCA_045634485.1 Eubacteriales bacterium
CAATTTAAAATTTCACATCCAATAGCGCGGTCATAGGTTTGGGTAAGGAAATCAGAAACGTCGGATGCCCATGGGTCCTCTGTTCTACTTACTTTTAATCGAAAGTCAACCTGAAAGTTAAGAACGTAATATCCAGGCTCATCAACAGGAAGCTTTATCTGATAAACTATATTTTCTCCGTTATATTGATAATTGCCTTTTGCATTAGACAAGACACCAGATGTTTTTGAATCTGGATACTTTGTGGAATTTAAGGTTGGCTGAGTGTCATCATCCCAGTGATTAGAGCTATAAATACCTGTAGTATACATATCATTGGCACCTACAACAATTTCTTGAGTAAAGCTCTTTGAGCTTTTATAGACGCCATTTTTCGTCTTCCAACCTGCTTTACTCGTACTGGAGCCATCACGTAAATAATACTGCAGCGCCAAATCGGGGCTCGATTGGAAGTCTAATTTTTTTGACAAGGTTTTAAAGTATTCCGCCTTTGTTACTCCCAAAATTGAACTTAGCAGCATTGACGACAGTAACGTCAACGCAACTAACGTAATTAACAACGATTTCTTTTTCATAACAAACCTCTCCATCTAAAATCTATTTTATAATCTACTTAGTCTATATTTTCTCTGTATACCTTAAGATATAACTATACACGATAATTTTACCATAAAATTGCTTTTTTTGCAAGTCCTTTTTCATTATTTTTTACAATAATTAAATATTATCAATATTATATAGATTTTAAATCTACGCAGAGAGATATAGCAAAAGAGCAAACGCACGTTTCCGCACGCTTGCCCTTTTTTTATTAGTATTAAATTACGTTAGTTTAATCCTCTCTTTTTTTAACCGTGAACGCCGCTCCTACTATTCCTACTACAAGCATTGCCGAGAGTGCCGCACTTGACGCGCATCCTCCGCATCCGTTATCCTCAATGAGATAATCATCTTCGGTTTCGGGAGTTGTTTCGGACTCGGTCTCGGGTTCAGTTTCAGGCTCTGTTTCAGGCTCTGTTTCGGGCTCGGTTTCGGGCTCGGGAGCGTAAACAACGAGCAATGCCTCTGCATTTCGCTTAAGCGAGATAACGTCTATCTTTTCAAGCGCCTCAACCGTTGTAACTCTGTTCAAGCTATTAACTATTTCATCATAAGCATTTGAATATGCCTCGTAAGATGTGCTTGTGTAATATCCGTTTTCGTTAGTCTTCTTTTCGCCAAGAACACTCTTAAGGTCGCCGCGAAGCTTATCTGCTAAGGTTACGAGCTTTGCCTCTGCCTCAGACTTAAGCTTTTCAACGTTTATAGCCTTAAGCTCGTCAAGGTTTTTAGCATCGTCCAAGCACTTAACTATTGCATCGTATGCGCTTGAATACTCAAGATAGGACTCATTTGCATAATAATTATTTGCATTTGATAGCTTATCGCCAAGCTCCTTCTTAAGCATTTCGCGAAGCTTGCTTGCCGACATTACGAGCTTTGACTCTGCGTTCATCCTAAGGGTTGAAACGTTTATATTATTGAGCGCTTCAACTGTTGTAACGCTATTAAGGCTTCTGATGATTTCATCATAAGCATTTGAATACTCTACGTAAGACTCGGCTGTGTAAGTGCCGTCGGCATTACTTATCTTTGCGCCAAGAACGCCTTTAAGCTCATTACGGAGCTTATCTGCCAAGGTTTCAAGCTTTGCCTCTGCCTCTGCCTTAAGTGCCGCAACGTCTATCTTATTAAGTGACTCAACTGTTGTTGCGTCGTTCAAGCTCTTAGCTATTGCGTCATATGCGCTTGAATATGCTGAATAAGAATCGTTTGTATACTGACCGTTTGAATTTGCAAGCTTTTCGCCAAGCTGACTCTTAAGCTCGCTTCTAAGCTCCTCTGCCGCGTTTACGAGCTTTGCCTCTGCCGCAGTCTTGAGCGCTACAACGTCTATCTTATTAAGTGCCTCGACGGTTGTTGCCTTATTCAAGCTATTAACTATTGCATCATATGCGCTTGAATACTCTGCATAGGAATCTGCCGTGTAATAATTATTCGTATTTGCAATCTTATTGCCGAGAAGGCTTATAAGCTCATCACGAATATCATCTACCGAAATTACAAGCTTTGCCTCCGCCTCTGCCTTAAGTGCCGCAACGTCTATCTTATTAAGCGCCTCGACTGTTGTTGCATCGTTCAAGCTCTTAACTATTGCATCGTATGCGCTTGAATATGCCGAATAAGAATCATTTGTGTACTGACCGTTTGAATTTACAAGCTTTTCGCCAAGTGCGGCTATAAGCTCCTCACGCTTTTCATCCGCAGGAGTCTTTAACAGTGCCTCTGCGCTTGCCTTAAGTGCGGGAACATCGATTTCCTCAAGCTTTGCTCCATCGGCATAAATCATTTCAACTATACCGTCATAAGCCTCGGAATAACGTCTGTATGAGTCCTCGGTGTATGTGCCGGGATTTTCAAGCTTTGCTCCAAGCTCCTCAAAAAGCTCTTTTGCAGTTAAGGGTAATTCGGTAACGTAATCGTGCTTTAAGCTCTCCTCGCCAAATAGCGTGATAAAGCTTGCGGGCACGGGATGTCCACCTCTTGTTCCCTTTGCAACCCAATACGGAGCAAGTATTGCATCTAAGCTATCAGTTGTTAAATTAGATTCAACCAATACCTTTACAGAAACAGACGAGCCCGTGTTTGCCGCCGACAAGGAGTTATAATTTCCTACCGCTGTGCTACCCTTATATGCCGAGGTAGCAGCGCATCCCACAACCTTAATAGTATAGTTTTCTGTGCACAAGCCTATCAATCTTCCAACGTAATACGTTGAAGCACCGGTAGATGCGCCCGAGCCAGGTGTGAATGATGCGGTGGATTTCATTGTTCCGCCAAATATCGAATTATTTACGGTTACCGACGTGCCTGCGGTCTGGTCGCCCGAAAGCTTACCCATATAAACGCCGTTTCCTACGTAATTACCGTAAAATGCACTATTCTCAACCGTAAGCTTACCTGCATAGGTTGTACCGTTATTTAGCTTCTTGTTGGTTATATTTCCAACCATTCCGCCTATGTATTTTTTTGCCGCATTTGAGCCTGAATCATTAGTGACAAAGCTTCCCTCGTAAACCGAATTTACTATGTTAAGATTTCCTCCAACCGTACCGCAAAATCCGCCAATATTTACGCCCGCTACCGTGGTTTTAAGCTTGCCATCGGTTGTTGAAGCGGTTGCTGTGGATTTCAAGTTGATTTCGGAATACACATTTTCGATAAGCACGTTACTGTTAAATGCCGTGCTGGAAAAGATGGAAGATAAGCCCATAACCGAGCTTTCTATTAAGGAATTCTTTATTTGAAGATTTCTTACAACCACGTTCATTCTCTTGGTTGCAGAACCGCCTACACCAAACAAAGAAGCCGAGCCTCCCATTTTAGAGGATATATAAAGTCCGCTTATGGTATGACCCTGACCGTCAAAAATACCGCCAAAGCCAACGTTTACGGTATCGCGAGAAAACTTAAATGCCGCAGAACTTGAGGGTCCGCTCGTGCTAAAGGTTATACCCGGATTTAGTACTATATCGGTGTTAAGAACTATCGTTTGTCCCTCAAAGGGCATCTTTCCCGACCAGGAAATAGCCGCAATGTTTCCGGCTGCGCCAAGTGATGAGCCTGTTTCAGTTGTTCCAAGCTCGTTCATTTTATTCATAAAAGCTATAAAATCGGGGATATCATTGATTTCAAGAATAGTCTTGCTTGAGCTATACCAATTGGTATCCGGACTATACGTTACCGCCTCAACCTTGACGTTCATTGACAAGGTAGCAAACGGAATGAGCATCGTAAATACGATAACACATGATAATATAGCGGAAAGTACTCTTTTTTTCATATATTCCTCCTACCTTAATAAACAGTGGTTTGCTTAGCCGACATAGTCGGTATTGTTATCGTCGTTGTATTTGATTGATGATAATGAGTTCTCGCTCTTTGTCCGTCACTACCCGAGGTTTCATGCAACCAAGTGTTTGGATCCTTTGCCTTGTAGTCTGTATAATCGGTCTTTGAAGCAGACCACAAGCAGATATCAGGGTCAACCGCCTTAAAGGTTGCAAGAGTTCCCTCTCCGTTACCGTGGTGCGCTACCTGCAAAATATCGCTCTTTATATAATTTCCGTATGCGGGTGTAATAATTGCGTTGCTGACGTACTTAGTGGTATCGCCAAACACCATCATAGTCTTGCCCTGCATAGTTATACGGCAAGTAAGCGATGTATCGTTTACAAAGACAAAGCCATTAAGGTAATAATCCTCGTGGCAAACCAAAATTTCAATCTCACATCCGGGAAGATAAATCTTTTCTCCTGTATGGCAGGTATAAATAGGTGTATTGGGGAAGTTTTTATTTATAACATCGGTAAGCGTTGCAACAGGAGTTGCATAGTTCTCCGCGGGCTTAATAGTACTTCCGCCCTCTTTCCAACCGGAAGCATATTTATTATGTATCTCGTTAAAGTCGGGGAGATTCCATATTACAAGCTCAAGCTCAATTTTATCCTTATACTTTGGTATAAATTTTTGGAATAGAGCACGGTGGTCGGTGTGAATATGGGTTACAAGCCATGTTATGCGAGGCTTTTCTCCCGCCGGAGCCTTTGAGCTGAGGAAGTTCCAAAGAATTTCACTATCCTTAGTAAAGTTATTATTACCAAGTCCACCGTCTATAAGAAGAAAGCTTGCATCCTCAAGCTGAATAACAATTGAGGTTCCAATCTCGCCAAGAGCGAGCATAGAAATTGTGGGGGTTGCCCTCTTGGTATAGCTCGTAATAGGCTTGCTTGCGGGTACGTAGGTTTTAGGTCCGTAAACTATTGAGAACTGGTCAAGCTTAGAAAACCAATTTACGTGAACCAACGTATCGCCCTTTACGAAAAGATAAAAGCTATTGCCGTTTATCGTATTTTGCTGCTGAAGCGTAAAGCCATTGCTCATAAGAGTCTTGCAGTAATTTGAAACCTCTGTTGCCTTTACACCTGTATACGTCCTTTGATAATTTCCGCCGCCTGCGCTATACATTCCCTTATCGGTTGCGCCCGAATGACTAAATGCAGGGATATATTCGCTTACAGCACACTTGTCGTAGGCGTACTTAAGATCCGAGGCTATAACGTATTTGTTAGAGCCCACTGCCTTTATTTTTGAAACAAAGCTTGCAAGAACGCTCTCAAGAAGTGCCGGCTCGGCAACGCCTATATAAATAGTTTCGCCAACAACGGTAACTGCTCCGCCAGTCCAAGACTTAAATTTAGGAGCGCCCTGATACTTATAAGAAACCATACCGTCAAAGCTTGCTATAACTATCTGCTTTCCACCAACGGTTTCTACCTTGCTTCGCGTTGTAATAGGAAAGTCAACACCTGTCTTTGCCTTCAAGCCACTTAAAAACGAGGTAATCCCTGCAAGCGACGTGTTATAATGGGATACTATTGTGTAATTAGTCGTCGAATTCTCGCTTAGTGTAATAGGCGTAAGCGCAGAGTTAGATTTTACCATTACCTCCTTACCTCCCTCGGGCGTTGCGGTTACTATAAGCTTTTCTTCTTTTGCATTTGAGGATGTCGTATTCTTATGATTTTCGGTAGCGTTATTCTCGGTATATCCACCATTTGTAGCAAGGTCAGCGGTTACGTTATTTTCCAACGCTCCGGAGTTAAATCCGACATTTTGAATACCGCAACCTACAAAGCATGATGCAACCGTAAGGATAACCAATAACAACGATAATGCCTTAAACGTGTTTTTCATTCTATATCCCTCCAAATAAAATATAAGTAAATATACATTATCTATTATAATATACCACAACTCTACCAAGAAATCAAGTTTTTTGGTTAATTTGTTATTTTTTTAATTGTTTTTTTGGATTTTTTAAGCGTTTTACGTAACAACTATCTTAACACAAATACTATAATACAATAAAATGCTTTAAGTCATATTATACAAATTAAAATCACATAATTGTTTAAAAACCCCATTGAAAATACGCTTAATTGGTGTTATAATTAATTATATAAATATTTATATAATTGTAAGGAGTTCGTTATGAAAACCCTAAAAAGATTAGCAGTATCTTTGCTTATTATTGCTATGCTACTATCCACGGTTGCCTGCGGAAAAGGATTAGATGATCCGCTTTCCTCCGGCTCTGACAGTGATTTGTACGCCGACGGAGGCTCTAATAATAACTCATCCTCCAAGGAAAATATTGAGCATATTGAAGGCAACGGTACGATTTCTAAAATAGACTTTTCAAGATACACTATCGTTGCAACAAAAACAAATGCGCGCTCTCTCGAGGCGGCAAACGACCTTAGTGAAAGACTTAGCGGCAAAGGCTTTTCTATCAAGGTAAACCAGCGCTCTGTTTACGAAATAATCATTGGAAACAACACCGCGACCGAAACAAAATCGGCATTAGATCGGCTTTCAAAATCAGATAAGGATTATTTAATTCAATTTTCAGGTACAAAAATTGTAATCGTTGCTAAAAATGACCTTATTTTGCCCGAGGCTTGTGATATGTTCTTTGAAACATACATCAAGAATATGAAAAATAACACATTAGAATTTAAGGACGGAGCGGCTACTCTCGGTTTATCAAAAAATCTTACCACTATTGCCTACGACGGAATTGCGCAATACGAAATTGTTTTGGGTAACGTTTCGGCTGACGTAAAGGCAAGAGTAACCGAGCTTGCCGCCTTTATAAAAACAAAGTGTGGCGTATCCTCGGTAAAATCCGACGCTAAATATAATAAATCCAAAAATCAAATACTTATAGGTCCTGCAGAATTTAGCGAAACCTCCTCCTCAATCAAATCACTTTCAGACGATAAAGGAATTGTAACCAAGGTGGGAAACAAAATAGTAATTGCAGGCAAGGATGACACATCAACGATTTTTGCGATAGACGCTTTTACTCAAATGATCGAAGACGCTGATGAAAGCAATACTAAAAAAGGAAATTACGCAATATCGGTAAGTAAGTCAATAATAGACACTCAATGCGTAAGCCTTGATTCGATTCCCAAATTCACAGGCGCTACGTATTCTACAACATATCCCTCGGGTAACGGTATAGAACAGCTTTATTACACAAATGCCGATCCAAGCAAGATAAATGCATACGTAACACAGCTTGCAGATCTTGGATACAGAAAGGTTGAGGATAATTCGATAAACAATAACCGCTTTGTTACCTGCTACGGCAAAAACGGAATTGTTCACATCTCATATCTCAATCATAATAAATCGCTTTCGGTAATACTCGACTCCTTAAACGGCTCGGTATATAAGGCTTCCGAACCCACTTATACCAAGGTTACCGACCAAGCGCTTGCCGTTATGTCGGTGGACTACTCAAAATTAAGCGACAAAAGTGATGCGAGCGGAATGTCTTATATTATAACGCTCGAGGACGGAAGATACATAATTATCGACGGTGGATATAACAAGAACAAGGGTACAAATGACCACAAGATCATTTACAATTTTCTCAAGGACAATAACAAGCGCAAGGACGGAAAAATTGTAATTGCAGCTTGGATATTCACACACGACCATTCCGACCATCATGGAGTATTCACAGCATTCTGTCAGGATTACTCATCAAAGGTCGAGCTTCAATATTACATTCAAAACTTTGGAGATAAATCCAACTATAAGCAACAGCCAAGCGGTTGGCTTAACGATGGTATTCCAAATACACTTATTGCGGGATACTTTAAGGATGCAAAGAAAATAGTTCCCCACACGGGACAAAAGATTACCTTCTGCAATACCACATTTGAGATAATTTCTACACAAGAGAGCCACGTACCAAACAAAATCGAGTGGGTAAATGATGCATCGATTATTTTAAGAATGAACTCTAACGGTGTTAAAACTCTATTTCTTGCCGATGCAGAGGCGCAAACCACAAATCTGCTCCTTAATATGTACGGAAGCACACTTAAAAGTGATATTATGCAGATAGCGCACCACGGATATAGCGGAGGCTCTACAGCGCTTTACCAAAACGTAGACCCAAGTTGGACGCTTTGGCCGACAAACCAGACCTGCTTTGAAGAAAGAACTACGGGTGGTGGAATAGGAAACGCTCAATCACAAAATAAATGGGCGCGCAATAATTCTATCTGCTATGTTGGCGACGGGGATATAGAAATTTTGAAATTCGTTGGCGGAACATCCAAAATTTCAGTATCAACGTACGCACCAAACTATAATTAATAAAAATCAAAGAGATAACAAATCGGTTATTTACCGAAATGTTATCTCTTTTTCAATGATATTTTGCTATTCAAGGTTCAAGATCATGCGGCGTTTGCGCAAACTGCCAGCACCACGAGCCATTAGGTTGCAAGAGTGTTATATCATTTCTCCGCTACAAAATAAAAGGTTTTAGCGTATCTTTCCTTATCGTCCGCTTTAATAACAATTCCCGACTTAAGCTCTTTTCCGCTTATAATTTCGCCTGTGGAAATATTCTTATAATTCAAATCAGCTCTTGCCGAACTTATTTTAAGCTTATGGAGCTTTTGCTTTTCGTCGGCATTATTTTGTAAATATGCAACAAATATCTCACTTTTATCAACGTTTGTAATATAGTAAGCATAGCAACCGTCAATAGATGGATTTTTCAATCTATAAAAATCGCCGTTCAAAATGAGATTTTCATATTTTTTATACTCATTAATCTGTGCCCTTATAATATTCTTAGTGCTTTCATCTGCCTGAAGAATATTAAATTCATATCCAAGAGGTCCGTTAATTGCCATACGAAAGCTATAATCAAGCATTCTCGCATCCTCACACTGACCGTGACAGTTTGAAACGTGACAGCTCATCGTATCCATAGGATATCCGTAGCTGCTACCGTGTTGAATGTGCGCTCTGTACTTTGCCTCGGTATTATCACTCGTCCAAATCTGCGTTGAGTATTTCATCATTCCGAGGTCGTACCTGCCGCCGCCTCCACTGCAATTCTCCAAAACCGCATTTGGAAAACGCTCTATAAACCAACGGTAAAGCTCGTACACTCCGAGCATGTAGCGAAATTGTGTTTCTCCCTTGCGCTCTATCGGTAGATAAGGCGAAATTGCGTGAGTGATATTTCTGTTCATATCCCACTTAAAATAATCAATTTGAATGTCGGCAAAGCATTTGTCAAGGCTTTGCTTTAAATATTCAACGACCTCGGGATTTGCCATATCCAAAACAAGCTGATCTCTTGACAAAAGCACCTCTCTGTTAGGGTCACGCATTACCCAATTGGGATGCGCACGGTATAGGTCGCTATCGGGATTTACCATTTCGGGCTCTATCCATATACCGAATTTTATACCTTTTGCTTTCACTCTTTCAACAAATCTTGCAAGCCCGTCGGAAAATATTTCCTTGGTGGGAACCCAATCTCCAAGTCCTGCCTTATCATTTCTGCGCGCTCCAAACCATCCGTCATCCATAACAACGGTATCAATTCCAACCGAATGTGCCGCCTCGGCAAAATCAAGCATTACATTTTCATCAATATCAAAATAAAACGCTTCCCAAGAGTTTAGAACGATAGGATGCTCCTTATTTTTAGGCAAGATTGCAGAGCGCACGAAGCTATGCATATTTCTTGATGCGCCACCTATACCCTTTTGGCTATATGTCATAACCGCCTCGGGCGAATAAAAGCATTCATTTGGCTTTAACAAATAAGAAAAGCACTCATCGCCAAGTCCAACCATTACGCGCAAGCCGCTCTGCTCAAGCTCAAGCTCATCTAAAAAGCTTCCGCTATAAACAAAATTAAATGCGTACGTGTCGCCCTTTTCCTCGGTTGATTTTCTATCTGTTACCATAATAAATGGATTAAACTGATGTGACGAAGCTCCTCTCCTGCTCGTTATACGATGAACCCCTCCATATATAGGATTTCTTTGCGCATAACGCTCCTGCGCATATTTTCCACGAAGTGATATCAAATCATAGTCGCCTTTTGGCAGATCAAGAGAAATGCTCATAGCCTTAAGTATTTTAAGATCGCTCGTACCGTTATTTTTCAAAGCGAAATAACGCGTTATAACGTCGGTGTCATAAAAAACGGTATAATACAAGCAAAGCTCGCTTTTAGTTACCTTATCCTCGCAAACGATCTCAAGCGTTTCACAATCTCCCTCGGCATACGGAAGTCCGGATATCGCTTTTCTTCCCACAAAAATTTTGGCGCTCTTAAAAACATAATTAGTTACGTCCGAGCCACTTTTTAAATCCAACACACGCAGAGCGGTAGCACGAAGATCTCCGTATCCGTAATAAGAAAACTCCTGCTTTAAATTATCCAGAGAATAATATTCGTCGGTCTTTTCATAATACGGAGAAAACGGCACGTACTTATACTCATTCCAAAGCTCGTTTTCCCTTATTTTTTTACCGTAATAAAGATGAATCGGAACTTTTTTATTAAGAATACCTATGGCATACATTGTGTTTTTTGTTTTTATAATAATTTTATCCTTAACTTTTCTGATAGACATAAGACTTCCTCCTATGATTTTATATAAGAATTATATCATATTTCTGCGGAAAAAGCAATAGTGCGAGAGTTTCCTTTTTTCTTGACTAATCTTATCCCAATTTATAAAAAAGAGCTAACAAATGTCAGCTCTTTTTTATATTAAGTTTTTAAAAATCAGCATTTCCTTTTCTTATTACGATTAACAATTAAAATAACCGCGCAGACTATCCCAATAATAAAAGCGGCAACCAAAAATATAATAACTATGCCTGAGAGAGATACTGCGCCGAAGATAAGCATGAAAAGCGGAAAAAATATATTCCATTCCTTTTCAGGATATTCCGACTCGCAAAGAGAAAATTCAAGCTCTCCACTTGGAAGCCCTCTCTGACTATAAATATATCGGTTTTCATCTTTTTCAAACCCTTCTATATTACTTTCTGTAAGATAAAACGGTGTATTTATATTGATTTCGATTTCATTAAAGCTTGCCCATTTACTTGCGGGAGAAATAAGATATCTGTAACTGTAAACTCCCGGCGTATAACTAAGGTCAATCCAAGGATATATCGGAGCGGTCACGGTATTTACTATGCTTGCCTTGGGCGGTATTGTAATTTCATACTCGTACCAGCGCATACAGCTCGTCATATAATCGGCGGTATTCAAATCAAACTCTTCGCTATCCCCCCAAAAATGTTCATGGATAAAATTATGCTCATCATCGCTCCCCTCATCAAAGGAATCGACAATCGCATTATACCAATCTATTCTTGATATTCCTATATTCTCTTTCCAATCTTTAAGCGCAAGCTCCTCAAAGGTCAAGGTTTCGGTTTCGAGTAGCTCTATATTACCGTTTTTTATTTTATAAAAATCGCTTGTATGACCGTTACTGTAAAATGCCCATTCCGGCTCTTGAGTAAGCGGTTGACCTATTACATAAAAAATAACAGTTTTATCATTCTCTGCCCATGTGCTAAATCTAACTTTTTCGTCGTCTAAATAGCTATATTCGCGATTTGCGGGATATAAGAGCTTACTTTCACCATTTTTTCCGTTCCAATCGAAAGCAACCGTAGCATTTGGATATACCTTTTCATTAACTCCGTCAATCTTATAGGTATATTTTGTAACAACCGTATCAGGCGAATAAAAGCTATGAGATACATACCCGTTGCGCAATCTCGAAAGTCCTTTATCTAAATCAAAATTATAATCCGACAAAGTATATCGAACATTCCTTTTCACCGATTTGCCATCAACGGTTATACCATACTTATCCGTATCCTCGCTTACGTTGTAATCACCGTTATTATCAAGATAAAAATATCCATAATCCGGTTTACTGCCGAACGGAAAAACAAGCGTTGCCGTAACCTCTGTATCGGTAGGATTATAAAATTTATATTCTGCCGTAACCTTAGCGCTATACTTTAAATACTCCTCCTGATTATCGTAATAATCGTTCGGAAATTCAGAAATATCAAAGGTAAGAACCTCACGCTCGACCTCAATAGGACATTCCTTATCAAATGCTACCGCGCCTATAAAATCCGAGCCATTCCAATCCTTCGGTGCAGAATTAGCAAAAATCGGCAAAGACAGCGCCGCTAACAAAGCTATTGCAAGCATAAGTGAAAATATTTTTCTCATATTATTCTCTCCTTTATCGCTATATATTATCACAATTGTAACACATTTTTTCGAATTTGTCAAGAATAAGTCTAATCTTATTTTAGCAAACTTATCTTCGCTAAAAATAACATAATAAAACAGTTATTTTACGCGGTAATTATATTATTTTATATAAAAATTATATCATATTTTTGTGAAAAAAGCAATAGCGTGCAAGCGCCCTTTTTCCTTGACTATTGATATAAAATATGATATAATTATATTAATTGTAATAAGTGATAAATATTATCATGGAGGATAGTATGCTAAAAAGAATTTTACTAATAGCTCTTTCGATGTTCTTGATACTCGGCGCTTGCTCCTGCAACCCCAATAACAATCAAGAAACCGAATCGGAAACGATTGATAACACTCCTGCGGACAAGGTTGTTCTCTCAGGCGATACACGCTACAGAATAGTTTACGCTAAGGACGCCGACCCCGCTCCCGCAAAAAGAATATATAACCGCCTTAAGGCACTTGACAAAAATGCATTAGAGGATGATTATTACGTTCTTACAACCGACGATACCCCCGAGGACGGTACTCCCGAAATTCTCGTTGGGCTTACCAACAGAGCGGAATCAGCTGAAGCAAAGGCGGCACTTGCTACTTATCTTGACTTCTCGGTTACCGTTTTGGAAAACAAGATAGTTATTTTTGCAAACAACGAGCAAAGAATTTCAGACGCTATAAAATATTTCACAGGCGAGCTTGTTAAGGCGGAGGCAGGATTTGTATATTACCCCACCTCTCAGCCCTACGTTGACACCTACGACAAGTACCCTGCGGCATCCTTAAAGATTGCCAACACTCCTATTTCCAAGTACTCTATCGTGCTTTCCGCCTCGGCAACGGATAACGAAAAGACGGTTGCTGACGATCTTCAGCTTTGGTTTGCCGAAAGAACCGGTAGCCTCCTGCCCATTAAGACCGACGCAGATGCGGCATCGGCTAACGAGATAATTATTGGCAAGACAACACGCTCGGAATGTGATATATTTAGTGAGGCTTACGCAAAGGACGTTTACTACTCTAACAGCTTGTCGGGCTCAAAGCTCTTAATATATGCAGGCAACAACGGCTCTATATTTGCGTCGGCAAGCTCGTTTAAGGAAAAAATTGCCGAAATAGCAAACGAAAGCCTTAGTGAGCTTGACGAGATAAGCGCACCCGGAACTCTTGACAACAAAAAGGCTATATTTATTGGTAACTCCTTTATCTTTTGGGGTGGATGCGTTACCTTTATAGAAAACCACGGAATAAACGAGCCTATCCGCGCAGCGGGTGGCGATAAGGGCTATTTTAACGAAATTTGCAAGGCAAACGGCATTGATATGGACGTTTACAACTACACCTACGGCGCTCAAAACCTTGAACAAATTTACGAAAACACCTTAAAGGATAAGGACAAAGCATTCTTAGAATCTATCGACTACGTATTTATCTCAGAGGCGGGTCAAAATGAAGCCGGATTTGTGAACACCTTTAACAAGGTTGCCTCCCTCTTCCCCAACGCCGAGGAAATAGTTTACCTTGCGCACGAGTACACATTCCGTACCAACTCAAACAACATAATTAACGCACTCCCTACGCTTGCGGAGAACGGCGTTAAAATTGTTGCGTGGGGCGACCTCGTTTACGATATATACACGGGCGAGGCAAAGGTTCCAAACGCTACACTTACCTACAACAAGAATTCCTTTATTAAAAATTCTACGGGTCAAATGCCTGAGCACGCCGCAGTTACGAGAACGAACGGCGAGGGAGATAACTTCCATCAAAATCCTCTTGCAGGATATATTACTGCTCAAATGTGCTTCTCTGCAATTTCGGGAAGCCTTTGCGAGGGGCAAAAGTACGACTTCTGTTGGGATAAAACAATCGCTCCGCAGTATGATTTTGACAACTTCGTTGAATGTCAGTACAACAACGGCGAAACCACAAACTTCGTTGAAATATTTAATTCGCCCGCAGATATGCTTGGAATCCAAAAGCTTATGGACGAATATATGATAAAGCACAATTAATATATCAATATATAAAAAATCTCCGCCGTTAAAAATATTTAGCGGCGGTTTTTAAGGAATATTATGTTTAAGAAAATCATTTGCTTTATGCTTATCGCTCTTATGATATTTAGTTACTCTTCGTGCGTTGACTCGGACGATGAATCGCCAACCGATGCGACACCAAAGCCAAGCAGCACGTCGGATAGCGCCGACAATCAAGGCGATAAAGCAACAAGCTCTAACAGTTCAAGCAATTCAAATGCCTCCTCAGAGTCCGAGGAAAATATGCCCAGCATTAAGAACGGATATATAACTATAGGTGGCGACAAGCCTTACCGAGTAATCTATGAAACGGGTTATCTTACCTCTGCTAACAAGCTACTTGGATATTTAAATAATTTTGACAAGGAGTCGACCTACACGGCAAGCTCTGACTCGGTAATTGACGACGGCTCGCCCGAAATTCTTATAGGGCTTACCAACCGCGAGGCTTCGACAACGGCAATGTCAAGTCTTTCCACCTATCTTGATTTTTCCATTATTGTAGCAGATAATAAGATTGCAATATACGCAAGCACGCAAAGCCGTATTGACGAGGCTATCGAATATTTTGCCTCCGTGCTTACCTTTGATAAAAACGGTATGCTTGCCTACCCTACGAGCGAACCCTACTTAGAGGTGTATAAAAGTTATCCGTACGCTAATTTAAGAATTGCAGGCGTAGATATAAATAAATTTTCAATCGTTATTCCCTTAAACGCTACGGCAAAGGAAAAGAGCGTTGCGGATACTGTTTCAAAATGGATAGCGGAAAATAGCGGATATAAGCCTTCAATTACCTTTGACAGCGTTGCTTCCAAGGAATACGAAATAATAATTGGAAACGCTGAGAGAGATGAGTGTGCGGAATACGCATCATACGGCTCGCAAGGCATTATCTGCTCGGCATTTATCAAGAATAAAAGGCTTATGATATATTCAACCGTGTCGGGCTCGTACAATTTAGCGATTAACGCATTTATCAACAACATAGAATACGCTAAAGGCGATTTAAGCACCTTAGACGTAAAATATAAAAAGGCAGAGGAGGAGCAAGGCGGAGAGCAAGAAAATCCCACGCCAACGCCCGATCCAACGCCTACACCCACTCCCGACCCAACGCCTAAAAAAGCAATATTTATTGGAAACTCCTTTATTTATTGGGGAGGATGCGTTACCTTTATAACCAACGATGACGCTAATGAATCTATCCGAGCAAGCGGTGGCGACAAGGGATATTTTAACGAGATATGCAAGGCTAACAGTTGGAGCGTTGACGTTTATAACTACACCTACGGCGGTGAAAACCTTGAATGGATTTATAAAAACAAGCTTAAAAATAAGAGCTCCGAGTTTTTAAATTCCTTTGATTACGTATTTATTTCCGAGGCGGGACAAAACAAATCCGACTTCGTATCAACCGTAACTAAGGTTGCAAATCTATTTAAAAATGCCGAGGAAATCGTTTATCTTGCGCACGAATACACCTTTGCGCAAAACGCAACTTACATAATTAATTCGCTTGACGATCTTGCAAGCAGGGGCTATAAAATAGTTGCGTGGGGCGAGCTTGTTAACGACGTTTACAACGGTAAGGTCAGCGTGCCAAATGCAGCTCTGAGTTATAACAAAAACACCTTTATTAAAAACGCTTCAAGCTCTGAAAAAATGAACTCCAATGCGGCGGTAATTTCGATAAGTGGCTACGGCGATAGCTTCCATCAAAATCCGCTTTCGGGCTATATAACGGCTCAAATGTGCTTCTCTGCTATTAGCGGAGAGTCCGCAGTCGGTCAAAAATACGATTTTTGTTGGGATAAAACTATTGCTCCGCAGTACGATTTACAAAACTTTCTTACCTATCAATACGGCAAAAATCAAACGAGTAATTTTATTGAGGTGTTCAATTCGCCAAGCGATATGCGTGGACTTCAAGCACTAATGGATGAATATTTGGCAAAATATAATAAATAAAAAAGCAAGAGGCTGTCCCAAATTTTACATTTGAGATAGCCTCTTTTGTTATTGTATTATTTACTTATTCCGCTTAAAAAGCTCTTCAATATCTCGCTCTTGGGATTGCCGAAAAGCTCATTGGGAGCGCCGTGCTCTTCGATGATACCGTCTGCCATAAAGATAACCTCGTCGGAAACCTGACGAGCAAACTCCATTTCGTGCGTTACGACTATCATTGTTCGTCCACGCTCGGAAAGCTCACGAATTACCTTTAAAACCTCGCCCGTAAGCTCGGGGTCGAGCGCCGAGGTCGGCTCGTCAAAGCAAAGAATATCGGGTTGCATAGCAAGTGCGCGCGCAATCGCAACTCTTTGTTGCTGACCGCCCGAAAGCTCGCAGGGATAGTTCCTTACCTTCTCGGAAAGTCCAACCGTTGCTATAAGCTCGAGAGCGCTCTTCTCTATTGCCTCGGTTGCCTCCTTAACGCTTGTATACTGACTCTTACCCGCCTTTATCAAATCCTTTTCGTGAAGAATAGGAGCAAGGGTTATATTGTCAAGAACGTTATATTGCGGAAACAAATTGAAGTTTTGAAATACCATTCCAAAATACTTACAGTTATTTCGCATAGCAATTTTCTTCGTCTTTTTATCCCACGAAGCATCGTAAACCGTTTCTCCGTTTATCGAAACCGTGCCACTGTCTGCGCTCTCCAAAAAGTTAATACAACGCAAAAGCGTGGTCTTACCGCTTCCCGATGAACCAATTATCGAAAGCACGTTGCCCTCGTTTAAATCAAAGCTTATTCCCTTTAAAACGTCGGTTTTACCGAAGCTCTTTTTTATATCTCTTACCTCAAGTAATGACATACCGATACCCCCCTTAAGCCTTAAAATAGCTTAACTTCTTTTCAAAGAAGCCAAACAAGAGTGTGAGTATTCCTACAAGCACGAGATAGAATACTGCGGTATAGAACAACGGCCACATAAGACCCGACGACGCAAATCTTTCCGCCGCCTTAATAAGCTCTATAACCATAACAACTCGAGCGAGCGCCGTATCCTTTATAAGCGTTATTACCTCGTTAGACATAGGCGCTAATATGCGCTTGATTACCTGAAGCAATATTACCTTAAAGAATACCTGTGTCTTGGTCATTCCCAAGACCTGTCCTGCCTCGTACTGCCCCTTTGATATGCTCTCTATTCCTCCTCGATATATCTCGGAAAAATAGCACGCATAGTTAATTACAAACGCTACTATAACCGACGCAAATCGAGTCATAAGCGGTGTTCCAAACAAAAAGCCCGGAACGTAAAAGACTATTATTACTTGAAGCATAAGCGGTACACCGCGAATTATCCAAACGAAAACCTTTGTAACTGCGGCGAGCGGCTTAAACCTTGACATTGACCCGAGGGAAATGACCAAACCTAAAGGAAGCGCCAACACAAGTGTCAGCGCAAATATTAGGCAGGTTTCCTTGAGTCCGTTAAGCAAGCTTAACGTAACATCCCAAAACCCCATTATATTTCCTTTATCTTATCCTTATAAGTATTTTTTATTATTCGATGGTTTCGCTAATCTTAAGAACGTTCTCAAAGCCGTACTTAGTTGCAAGCTCCATAAGCTTTCCGTTAGCCTCAAGCTCCTTAATAGCAGCGTTTACCTTTGCGGTAAGATCGCTACCCTTCTTAAATCCGATTGCATAAATCTCGGACTCAAGCTCGATAGCCTCAACGATTGCGAGGTCGGTGTAGTCACCCTGACCGCAGATGTTCTGCGCAAGAATGATATCAACTACTATGAAGTCAACGGCGCCTGCCTTAACCTCTCTAAATGCATCAATCTGTGCGGTTGCCGCAAGAACCTTATCTGCATCGGTTGCGCCCTTTGCATAGGACTCGCCTGCACTGCCGCCCTCTGCACAAGCGGTCTTGCCCTTAAGGCTTTCCTCGCTGGTGTAGTTAGCTACGTTGTCCTTTTTTACAACGATGCACTGCTGATTAAGCATATAGCCGTAAGAGAAGTCAACAAGCTCGCTTCTCTTAACACCGTTATCAGATGAGTTAGCGGTAAAGCCGTTCCAGATACAGTCGATAGCACCGGAGTTAAGCTCATTGTACTTTTCTGCCCAGTCGATTTCCTGGAACTTAACCTCCATACCAATAATCTTACCAACCTCCATAGCGAACTCGGACTCAAAGCCTGTCCAAGTGCCGTCGGGGTTCTGCTCGTTCATATTCTCAAAAATAGTTACACCGCAAACGAGGGTGTCGTCTTCCTTTGTGCAGGATGACATTGTAAGGCTTGCGCCTACTGTCATTACAAGCGCAAGAATGATTGCTAAAAGCTTTTTCATTTCAAAATTCTCCTAAAATTGTATTTTATCACTTTATCGTAGTAAAGCATTAATATAATAACACAAAAAAGCTCTTTTGTCAATACCTATTTACAATTTAAACGATATATTATTATAATTATTATTATATATTTAAAAAAATAAAAAGCCCATCACCGAAGCGATAGGCTTTATTATTATATAAAAATCAGTTGAGCTCTGCGAAGTACTTGATTGTACGAACCATCTGGCTGGTGTAGGAGTTCTCGTTATCGTACCAAGAAACTACCTGTACCTGATAGGTATCGTCATCAATC
>JAZRAJ010000005.1:0-5498 GCA_045634485.1 Eubacteriales bacterium
GGTGTTAGACCCCAAGGATCAGTCTAAGATTTTACGTCAAGGCTCAGAAAAGGGACTCTTTGAGGCTCTTGAAATCGGACTTCGTTGGTACGAGCACGAGCTTAAAAAGTAATAGCGAATATTACCTAACTAAAAGCTATCTTACTTGGCAAAGAGCCTATGTGGGATAGCTTTTTTGAAAAAATCTAAAAAGATTAAAACAGTAAATAGGAGCATAAAAATATGAAAAAGCTTCTCGTTATAGACGGTAACAGTATACTAAACCGTGCATTTTACGGCATAAGACTTCTTACGAATAAGAACGGACTTTATACTAACGCCGTTTACGGAATGGCAAATATAATCGAGCATCAAATAGAGAGCGTAAAGCCCGACTACTGTGTGGTTGCGTTTGACCTTAAGGCGCCCACCTTTAGGCATAAGGCATACGATGGCTACAAGGCAACCCGAAAGGGAATGCCCGAGGAGCTTGCCGTTCAGCTTCCTTATGCAAAAAAATGTATGTCTTATATGGGATGCAGGGTTCTCTCGGTTGAGGGCTACGAGGCGGACGATATTCTTGGAACTCTTGCGATGATGGCGGCAAACGAGGGCGTTGAAGCCTATATTCTTACGGGCGACCGTGATTCGCTTCAGCTTATAAGAGATAACATTAAGGTGCTTTTGGTAAAAACCAAGGATACTCCGTGCTTTGACAGAGCGTTGTTTAAGGAAACCTACGGAGTTGAGCCCGAGCAATTCGTGGACGTAAAGGCTCTTATGGGCGACACCTCGGATAACATTCCCGGCGTTGCGGGAATAGGAGAGAAAACGGCGCTAAAGCTTATTTCGGAATTTGGTAGCCTTGATGCTATGTATGAGGCGATAGACGAGGCAAAAATGAGTGCCTCTGCAAAGGAAAAGCTTATTTCGGGCAAGGAAAACGCATACCTTTCTCAAATGCTTGCGCGTATAGACTGTGATGCTCCCGTGGGCGTTTCGCTTGAGGATTGTGCTTATTCGGGATTTTTAAAGAAGGAGCTTTACTCGCTTTTTGTCGAGCTTGAATTTTTGGCTCTGATTAAGAGATTCGGACTTGAGGAGGTTGCCTCTGAGGTAGCATCCGACAATTTGGAAAAATCGGACGAGCCACTTAATATAAAAAGCTTTGCGGATATTTCGGTAATTGAAAAATCCCCTTGCGAAATAGCCGATGCGTTTAAGGAAAGGGATATATCGGTATATCTTAGTGAGCAGGGCATGCTTACCTTTTTTGATGGCGAGCAAAGGCTTTACTGTAATTTTAGTGAGGAGTGCCTTAAAATATTTGACGTGGCAAGAGTGTCCTGCTACGATGCAAAGGCTATTTATAAGCGCTTTTTGCTATGCGGATATTCTGCGCCCCGAATATATCTTGATGTTATGCTTGCGGCGTACGCATTGGATTCGACCGAGGGTAGCTTTTCGCTTGAAAGGCTTGCGTTCTCTCAGCTTGGCGAAGCCATAAACGACGCTACGGCGCTTGACGTAACGATTTTTAGGCTTGCAAGGGTATATGAAAAATCAGTTGCAAGCGAGGGATGCGAGAGCCTGCTTTTTGATATAGAAATGCCACTATCCTTAGTGCTTGCCGAGATGGAGCTTGCGGGCTTTTGCGTTGACGTTGATGGCATAAAAAGCTACGGCTTGGAGCTTGCGGCACGCGCTGATGAGCTTAAGGAGCGCATATACGGCTTTGCGGGCGAGGAGTTTAATATTTCGTCGCCAAAGCAGCTTGGAGAGGTTCTTTTTGAGCGAATGATGCTCCCTGTAATAAAGAAGAACAAGACAGGATATTCAACCGATGCCGACGTACTAAAAAAGCTTATGCCATATCATCCTATTATTGAGGATATACTTGATTACAGACAAATGACAAAGCTTAAATCGACCTACGCCGACGGACTCCCCAAGGCGACGGACGGGAACGGAAGAATTCATAGCGTGTTTAATCAAACAGGCACGGCAACGGGCAGACTTTCCTCGGCAGAGCCTAACCTTCAAAATATCCCCGTGCGTACGGCGGAGGGCAGAGAATTTAGAAAATATTTTATTCCTCAGGATGATTCACATGTTATAATCGATGCCGACTATTCGCAGATTGAGCTTAGAATTTTGGCTCATATCGCAAACGATGAGGCTATGATAAACGCATTCTTGTCGGGTGCGGATATTCACACGGCAACGGCGGCAAAGGTATTTTCAATTCCTGCGGACGAGGTAACGGCAGAGCAGAGAAAGCGTGCAAAGGCGGGAAATTTCGGTATTCTTTACGGAATGGGCGAATACTCGCTTTCCGAGGACCTTGGTATATCAATGGCGCAGGCAAAACGCTATATCGCAAGCTATCTCGAGGGCTTCCCGAGCGTTAAGGAATACCTTGATAATATCAAAAAAACTGCTAAAAGAGATGGCTACGTTACCACGCTTTTTGGCAGAAGGAGAAGGATTGCCGAGCTTGCGGCGTCAAATAAAAACGTTCAGCATTTTGGCGAGAGGGTGGCTATGAACAGCCCTATTCAGGGCACCGCCGCCGATATAATAAAGCTTGCTATGGTAAATACCTCCCGCGCATTAAAGGATGCAAAAATCGATGCCAAAATAATACTTCAGGTTCACGACGAGCTTATAGTTGAGGCGCATAAGGATTGCGCCGACGAGGCTTACAGAATTTTAACCGAATGTATGGAAAACGTAATAAAGCTTTCAGTTCCTCTTGACGTTGAGGCTCATATGGGCAGCAGTTGGTTTGAGGCAAAGTAATTAATTTTTATTTATTCGGTAAATATTGTCATAAAAAATCCGAGTTTTATAGAATATGTCAAAAAATAATAAAGACCGTATGAAAAATTTTACGGTCTTTTTGTTTTATTTTGATGTAAATGTTAAAAAAGGTATAGACAATTCGAAAAAAATATTGTATAATATATATGTATGTTTTTGGAAGGTATAGTTGCGGCAAAACTTTGTTAAGTTTTAAACAAAGTTTTTGTCGAAGCAATATTGAATAAAAGCAAGGTGGCTATTTTATAGCCGATAGGGTAATGATTTATTTTAAATTTTAAAAAATAAATAAATAAAAAATCTATGGAGGATTAAAAATGAAAAAGACTTTGACCACAGTAGCGTTCCGTGGCACAGAGGAGCAGGAAAAGCAGCTTTACGCTGTTATCGACGAGCTCAAGGAAGTTCCCGGCGCGTTGATGCCCATTCTTCAAAAGGCACAGGACATCTATGGGTATTTACCACTCGAAGTTCAAAGAATGATTGCACTCAGAATGGGAATTTCCGTTGAAGAGGTTTACGGTGTTTCCACATTCTACTCGCAGTTCGTTCTTAACCCCAAGGGTGACGTTGCTATTGCCGTTTGTATGGGTACTGCGTGCTACGTAAAGGGAAGCGGTGCGCTTCTTGATAAGATAACCGAAATTCTCGGTCTTCCCGCAGGCGCAACATCTCCTGACGGTAAGTATTCGCTTGAGGCTACAAGATGTATAGGTGCTTGTGGACTTGCTCCCGTTCTCACAATAAACAATGAGGTTTACGGAAAGCTCGTTCCCGCAGATATGCCCGCTATTCTTGAAAAGTACAAATAATAAAGGCTGTATTCTATTTGGTTTAAAGACAGTTTCAAATCAGTTTAAAAATATAGTTTAAAATATAACGGAGGAAAAAATATGAAATCTTTAGCAGAACTTGCAACAATAAAAGATACTATGCAGAATAGTGTTGCAATCCGCGAGGGAAAAGAAGGCGTTGAGTCGACTGTTAAAAATCACGTTTTGATTTGCGGCGGTACAGGCTGTACATCTTCAAAGAGTGTTGAGATAAAGAAGGCACTTGAGGCTGAAATAGACAAGCTTGGTCTTAAGGATCAGGTAAAGGTGGTTTTAACAGGATGCTTTGGTCTTTGCGCACTCGGTCCGATTATGATAGTTTACCCCGAGGGAACATTCTACCACAATGTAAGCATAGAGGATATGCCCGAGTTTGCCTCTGAGCATCTTCTTAACGGTCGTCCTGTTGATAGACTCGTATATCACGAGGTTAAGGAAAACGTTTCTCATGCTATGGCACTTTCCGAAACTGCTTTCTATAAGAAGCAAAAGAGAGTTGCACTTCGTAACTGCGGCGTTATCGACCCCGAAAATATCGATGAGTACATAGCAATGGACGGTTATGAGGCTCTTGCTAAGGTTATTACCAAGATGGATCCCGACGAGGTTATTAATCTTATTCTTGAGTCAGGACTTCGCGGACGCGGAGGCGGTGGATTCCCCACAGGTCTTAAGTGGAAGTTTGCTTCCGGTAACAGAGGCAACGTAGTTAAGTACGTTGGATGTAACGCAGACGAGGGCGACCCCGGTGCGTTTATGGACCGTTCTATTCTTGAGGGCGACCCCCATGCAGTTCTTGAGGCAATGGCAATCGCAGGATATGCTATTGGCGCAAACGAGGGTTATATTTACGTTCGTGCTGAGTATCCTATCGCTATTCATCGTCTTGAGATAGCTATTAAGCAGGCTCGTGAGTATGGCGTTTTGGGTAAGAATATATTTGGTACAGGCTTTGACTTTGATATTCAGCTTCGCTTTGGCGCAGGTGCATTCGTGTGCGGAGAGGAAACCGCTCTTATGACCTCTATTGAGGGTAACAGAGGCGAGCCTCGTCCCCGTCCTCCTTTCCCTGCAGTTAAGGGTCTTTTCGGTCAGCCTACCATTCTTAATAATGTAGAAACATATGCAAATATTCCTCAGATCATTCTCAATGGCGCAGATTGGTTCAAGTCTATGGGTACAGAGAAGTCTAAGGGAACTAAGGTATTCGCTCTCGGCGGTAAGATCGTTAACACAGGTCTTGTTGAGGTTCCTATGGGAACAACTCTCCGCGAGGTAATTGAGGAAATCGGTGGCGGTATTCCTAATGGCAAGACCTTTAAGGCTGCTCAGACAGGTGGTCCTTCCGGTGGATGTATCCCCGCATCTCTTATTGATACTCCTATCGACTACGATAACCTTATCGCAATCGGCTCTATGATGGGCTCGGGCGGACTTATCGTAATGGATGAGGATACTTGTATGGTTGACTTGGCTCGCTTCTTCCTTGACTTTACGGTTGACGAGTCTTGCGGTAAGTGCACACCCTGCCGTATCGGTACAAAGCGTCTTCTTGAAATTCTTGATAAGATTATCGAGGGTAAGGGAGAGCTTGAGGACCTTGACAGACTTGAGGAGCTTTCCAACTACATCAAGAGCGCATCTCTTTGCGGACTTGGTCAGACCGCTCCTAACCCTGTTCTTTCAACACTTCGTTACTTTAGAGATGAGTACGTTGCTCATATCGTTGATAAGAAGTGTCCCGCAGGTGTATGTAAGAGCTTGCTTCAGTTCAAGATTGACCTTGATAAGTGTATCGGTTGCGGAATGTGCGCAAAGCAGTGTCCTGCGGACGCTATTACAAGAACCGATTACATCGCTCCC
>JAZRAJ010000006.1:0-8340 GCA_045634485.1 Eubacteriales bacterium
AACCCCTGACCTCTAGCGTGACAGGCTAGCGTTCTAACCAACTGAACTACCGGGCCAAAAAAATGGTGGGAACAATAGGGCTCGAACCTATGACCCTCTGCTTGTAAGGCAGATGCTCTCCCAACTGAGCTATGCTCCCATCTGTCGACCTTCAACTTTCGGCGACTTGTTTATTATATCACATCATTTTCACTATGTCAATACCTTTTTTTAAAAAATTAAAAAATATTTTTAAAAAAGTTCAGCGCACTTATCACGACAAAAAAACAAACCCCATTTTTCAAGGTTCTTGAAAGAAAGGGGGTGTGGGGGGAAGAAAAGCTTCTTTCAAGAAGTTTTCTTCCCCCCACATAACATAATATCTTAATTCAATTCAACTCAAATCACATACGCTCTGTAAACAGAGTCAAGAGCGGAAATGTTAGCAGCCGCAGTGCTTGCATCGCCGTTAACGTCGAGAATAGTATATGCATTCTCCCCTCTTGCCTTGCTTGCAATACCTACTATTGCAACTCCTGCCGCCGCGGTAATGTCCGCAACGAGCGTATCGGTTGCCGCAGAAAGCACGCAAATTCTTGCCTCTCCGCTTCGAGCCATAGATACGTTTGCAAAATTTACGCTATTCTTGATATTTCCGTTGCGAAGGAAATCGTCAAGCTGTAGCGCCGCCATAACCGCACAGTTATCCTCGGACTCGGCGGTCGATGCGCCGAGATGAGGTATAGCAACTATTCCATCTACACCAACGGTTTCCTCGGTTGGGAAATCGGTAACGTATTTTGCAACATTGCCGTCGGCAATTGCCGCTTTAATGTCGGCATTGTTAACGAGGTCTGCACGAGCAAGATTGATAACTCTTACGCCGTTCTTCATCGTTGAAATCGTATCTGCGTTTATCATTCCCTTTGTATCCTTTGTTGCGGGAACGTGGAGAGAAATGTAGTCAGCCTTCTCAAATACCTCTGCAAAGGTTGCCGCCTTCTCCACCTTGGGATCAAGCTTCCAAGCCGCATCAACACTCATAAAGGGGTCGCATCCAACAACCTTCATTCCAAGAGCAACACCTGCGTTTGCAACGAGCGCACCGATTGCGCCAA
Source organism: Eubacteriales bacterium (assembly GCA_045634485.1). GTDB lineage: Bacteria > Bacillota > Clostridia > Oscillospirales > CAG-272 > HGM12713. Next base: position 1,098 of record JAZRAJ010000006.1, read on the forward strand.
GACCGATAACTCCAAGAGTTTTCCCTTTCACCTCAACGCCTGCAAACTTTGATTTTCCTGCCTCAACCGCCTTAGCAACACCCTCGGTGCCCGCAAGGCTCTCTGCCCATTTCATAGCGCCCGCTATATCACGCGAAGCAAGCATAAGAGCGCAGATAGCAAGCTCCTTAACGCCATTTGCGTTTGCACCCGGAGTATTGAAAACAACTATTCCCTCCTTTGCGCAACGCTCAACGGGAATATTATTAACGCCCGCTCCCGCTCTTGCAATTGCCTTAAGCTCGGGGCCAAAGGTCATCTCGTGCATAGCCGCAGAGCGAACCATTATAGCATCGGGAGCCTCAACGTCGGTTCCAACGTTATATTCGTTTTTATCAAGAAGATTTGTGCCTATTGCGGCAATTTTATTAAGACAAAGTACGTTTTTCATAAAAACCTCTTTCGAATTTTAAAAATGATTTAAAATGATAATTACGCCTTGGGATTTTCCTCGGCAAATTTTTTCATAAAGGCAACGAGAGCCTCAACGCCCTCCTTAGGCATTGCGTTATAAATAGACGCTCTCATACCGCCAACAGAGCGGTGTCCCTTAAGGTTCTTAAGTCCCGCCTTTGCCGCCTCGCTTGCAAATTTCTTATCAAGGTCTGCATCGCCCGTTACAAAGGTTACGTTCATCATAGAACGGCTCTCCTTTTTAACCGGTGAAATATAATAATTCTGAGAGTCGAGGTAATCGTAAAGGATTGCAGCCTTTGCCTCGTTTCTCTTCTTCATTTCATCAAGACCGCCAATAGAAAGAATCCATTCGTAAACGAGCTTTGCCATATAAATGGTGTAGCAAGGAGGTGTGTTATACATAGAGCCGTTCTCTGCCATAGTCTTCCACTCAAGCATAGTAGGCATCTTTTCCTCTGCGTAGTCGAGAAGGTCCTCGCGAACGATAACGAGCGTAAGTCCCGCAGGCGCCATATTCTTCTGCGCTCCTGCGTAAATAACGCCGAATTTGCTTACGTCAACGGGCTCGGATATAATGCAGGACGACATATCCGCAACTATCGGAATATCTCCTATTTCGGGGATATACGGATATTTTGTACCGTAAATAGTGTTGTTAAAGCAAATGTGAAGATATGCCGCATCCTCTCTTACGGTATCCTTGGTAATCATTGGAATATGGTCAAAATTATCATCCTTTGTGGTTGCTACGCACTTAACGTCATAGCCAAGCTTTTGAGCCTCCTTAAAGGACTTACCCGAAAACTGACCTGTAACCGCATAATCTGCCTTACCCGTTCTCTTAATGAGGTTAAGCGGAACTGCGGCAAACTGTGTGGATGCTCCGCCCTGAAGGAAAAGCACCTTGTAGTTATCGGGAATATTCATAAGGGTGCGAAGCATAGCCTCGGCATCCTTTATAATAGCCTCGTATTCCGGAGAACGGTGCGACATCTCCATTACCGACATTCCCGATTCGCCATAACAAACGAGCTCTGCCGCTGCTTTGTTGAGAACGTCAAGGGGTAGCATGGAAGGGCCCGCCGAAAAATTGTAAACTCTGTTCATAGTTTAAAGCCTCCGTTATATAAATAATTATGTTTTTAAAAATATAAAACATACTTTAATTATACTTTATTAGAGTAAAATGTCAATAGTTTTTTCAAAAAAATATTGTCTACTCCCAAAAAAATACAAAAAGGGGCTGTCATATTTGGCAAACCCCTAAATCGAGCTATCCAAATTTTGCATTTAAGATAGCCTCTTTATTAAAATATGCTTAAGCTGTTTAATTTTTCTCTTTTTCCGACTTTATTGCAATTAGCTCGCTTGCATAAGGCAAGGTCATTATCCAATTGCAAAGCGTTTTCCACTCGTCAAGCTTATGCGTTCTTCTTGCATAATAAATATTGATAAGATTTTCATAATTAAGCGACACGGTGCGCATTTGATTATAGCTTGACGGAAGCGTTTGAATCATATTTATCCACGCCTGCTTATTGCTTTTATCCTCGCAGAATTTAACTCTCTCAACCTCAAGATACTCGATAATAGCGTCAAGCATAGCAAGTCCGCCCTCGTCAAGCTTATCGTGAGAAAAATCGTCACGCTCAAATGACTTTGCGTGAATTTTATGCATTGTCGAGCAGGAGTTTGCAACGGTTCCCACCTTATAGGTGTCAAACTCCTTCCACCAATATAACGGTGCGGTTAAATCAACCGATACGAATATCTGACGCAAAAACTTTCTATGGTCGCTACCTGCGCGGGCAAGCTTTTTGGCAAGCGTGAGATCGTTCTCTCCAAAAACGAAGCCTCCGTTCTCATCGTAGTAGCTATCCATTCTATCCCAGCTATTCATCGGGTTCCTTGCCCCTCTGATAGCATTATCAAAATTCATTACCGAAAAACGCTCTATCTTAATCATTTTTCTCTTCTCCCTCTGTATTTATCAATAAAAAGTCATTTTTTTACAAATTTCAACTATAATATAAATAATATATCACATTTTATTTGAATTGTCAATTGACAATTTTTATATATTGTGATAATATATAATAGATATATTATTTATTTTTAGGAGAACAGATTATGGAATATAATTTTTCTAAAAAGCTTGCCGAGCTTAAGCCCTCGGCTATCCGTGAGATATTTAAAAGTCTTTCGGACCCAACTATAATTTCTTTTGCGGCGGGCAACCCCTCTCCCGAGTCATTTCCCGTTGAGGACCTCTCCAGACTTTCCGCAGAAATATTTGAAAATCAAGCATCGTTTGCGCTTCAATACGGCATTACCGAGGGTTACACTCCCTTGCGCGAGGCTATTGCGGCTCGCCAAAAGGCACGCTTTGGCGAAACGATGGTTAGAGATACCGACACCACGCTTATCGTAACTGGCGGTCAGCAAGGAATTGAGCTTGCTTGCAAGGCGTTCTGCAACGAGGGCGATTCTGTTATTTGTGAAAATCCGAGCTTTATCGGTGCGCTTAACGCATTCCGCTCAAACGGCGTTCAGCCTATTGGCGTTGAAATGGAGGAGGACGGAATTTCACTTGAAAAGCTTGAGGAAGCCTTGAAGAACACTAAGAACGCAAAGCTCCTCTACCTCATTCCCACCTTCCAGAATCCCTCGGGAACCTGTATGAGCCTTGAAAAGCGTATTGCCGTTCTTAAGCTTGCTAAAAAATACGGCATAGTTATTCTTGAGGACAACCCCTACGGCGAGCTTCGCTTTGCAGGCGAGGACATCCCCACAATGAAGAGCCTTGACTCCGACGGACTCGTTATCTACTGCTCCTCCTTTTCTAAAATTCTTTCGGCGGGTATGCGCGTAGGATTTGTTATCGCTCCCTCCGAGATAGCAACCAAGATGACGGTTGCAAAGCAGGTTGAGGACGTTCACACCAATCTCTTCTTCCAGATGCTTTGCCACAAGTATATGACCACCTGCGACCTTGACGGTCACATTGCAAAAATCAACGATCTCTACCGTCACAAGTGCAACCTTATGCTTGAATGTATCGACAAGTACATCCCCTCTGACAAGGTAACCTTTACACGTCCCGAGGGCGGATTGTTTATTTGGGGTATCGTTAAGAACTGTGAGGATGCATCCTTCGTTGTAAAGAAGGCTATTGAAAAGAAGGTTGCCGTTGTTCCCGGCTCCGCCTTCAACTGTGACACCGAGGCTCCCTCGAACGCATTCCGTCTTAACTACTCTACTCCCTCCGACGAGCAGATAGTTGAGGGTATCAAGCGTCTTGGCGAAGTTTTTGCAGAGCTTTAATATAAATTTTACCCAACGTATTTTGGAGGACACACAATGTTTCAGGATAAAAAAATCTCCTACTCGGGCGTTCAGCCGAGTGGAAATCTCACTATCGGAAATTACCTCGGAGCTATCCGTAATTTCTCGACCTATTCAGATCAATACAAATGCTTCTATTGCGTTGTTGACCAGCACGCAATAACCGTTCGTCAGGTTCCCGCAGAGCTTCGCAAGCGCACCTATGAAACGCTTGCGCTATATATGGCTTGCGGTCTTGACCCCGAAAAGAACACTCTTTACGTTCAGTCACACGTTCACGAGCACGCCGAGCTTGCATGGATTCTTAATTGCTTTACTATGTTTGGCGAGCTTTCAAGAATGACTCAGTTTAAGGACAAAAGCTCCAAGCACGCAGACAACGTAAACGCAGGACTCTTTACCTACCCCACTCTTATGGCGGCTGATATTCTTCTTTATCAAACCGACGTCGTTCCCGTAGGTATCGACCAAAAGCAGCACGTTGAGCTTTGCCGTGATATCGCTACTCGCTTTAATCAGCTTTATCCCGACACCTTTACTATTCCCGAGCCGATAATTTCGAAGTCGGGTATGAAGATTATGTCGCTTGCAGAGCCGACTAAAAAAATGTCTAAATCCGACGAGAATCCCAACGCAATAGTTTACATTCTTGATGACAAGGATACCATAATCCGTAAATTCAAGAGAGCCGTTACCGACTCCGAAACCTGCGTTCGCTTTGCCGAGGGTAAGGACGGAATTAACAACCTTATGACTATATACTCCTGCTTTACCGGTAAGGATTTTGCAGAGATAGAGCGTGAGTTTGAGGGTAAGGGCTACGGCGACTTTAAGCTTGCGGTTGGAGAGGTATGCGCAGATGCGCTTGCTCCCGTTCAGGCAAGATTTAAGGAGCTTGCATCCGACAAGGCGTTCCTTGAGGCTCAAATGAAGAGAGGCGCTGAGGAGGCATCCTACTACGCAAGAAGAACTCTTGGCAAGGTTCAAAAGAAGCTCGGATTTGTAAAAATATAAATTATTTTTCTTACAATATACAAAACTAAGAAAGGTTTAATGCTATGGAACAGACAAAAATCAACGAATTAAAGCAGATTGCCACCAAGGTGCGTCTTGGCATTCTTGAGGCAACTCACGCAGCAAGCTCGGGACATCCCGGCGGTTCTCTTTCGATAACCGACATTCTCACTTATCTTTATTTTGAGGAAATGAACGTAGATCCCAAAAATCCCAAGTGGGACGAGCGCGATCGCTTCGTGCTTTCAAAGGGTCACACCGCTCCTGCACTCTACTCTGTTCTCGCTCAAAAGGGATTTTTTAGCCCCGATGAATTAAAAACATTAAGAAACGTAAATTCATTTCTTCAAGGTCACCCCGATATGAAGGGTACTCCTGGTGTTGATATGACCACGGGCTCGCTCGGACTCGGATTTTCCGCCGCTTGCGGAATGGCTCTTTCGGCAAAGATAGACGGCAAGGACTACAGAGTTTACTCTGCGGTTGGCGACGGAGAAAGCCAAGAGGGACAGATTTGGGAGGCGTGCATGTTTGCCGCTCACTACAAGCTTGACAACCTTTGTCTTATTATCGACTGGAATGGCTTGCAGATAGACGGTCCCGTTGCAGAGGTAATGAACCCCACACCTCACGATAAAAAGCTTGAGGCATTCGGATTTAACGTAATTTCAATCGACGGTCACGATTTTGAGCAGATTGATGCGGCGTTCAAGGCGGCTCGCGCTACCAAGGGTAAGCCCACCGCAATAATCGCAAAGACCGTTAAGGGTAAGGGCGTTTCCTTTATGGAAAAGCAAGTAAGCTGGCACGGAAGTGCGCCAAACGACGAACAGTATGAAAAAGCGGTTGCAGAGCTTTCTGCTAACGCATAAGTCAAGGAGGATATAGAAATGGCAGAAAAAATTGCAACAAGAGAAAGCTACGGTAACGCACTCGTAGAATTTGCCCCTGACTATGATTTTGTCGTACTCGACGCAGACCTTGCGGCGGCTACGAAAACCGGTATATTTAAAAAGAAATACCCCGAAAGATTTTTCAACTGTGGAATTGCCGAGGGTAATATGATAAGCGTTGCGGCAGGTATTGCGGCTACAGGTAAAAAGGTGTTTGCATCCTCCTTTGCTATGTTTGCGGCAGGAAGAGCCTTTGAGCAGATTAGAAACTCTATAGGTTACCCCCACTTAAACGTAAAGATTTGCGCAACTCACGCAGGTATTTCGGTAGGCGAGGACGGTGCTACTCACCAGTGCCTTGAGGATATCGCTCTTATGCGTACTATCCCCGGTATGGTAATTGTAAACCCTGCGGACGACGTTGAGGCTAAGGCGGCTATCAAGGCGGCTCTTGAATACAACGGTCCTATGTATATTCGCTTGGGACGTCTTGCCGTTCCGGTATATAATGATGCTTCAACGTACAAGTTTGAGCTTGGCAAGGGTATTTGCTTAAAGGAAGGCACTGACGTAACGATAGTTGCAACAGGACTTATGGTTGACATCGCCAACAATGCGGCAAAGGCGCTTGCAGATGAGGGTATTAATGCAAGAGTTATCAACATTCACACAATTAAGCCTCTTGACACCGAAATTATTTGCAAGGCGGCTCGTGAAACAGGTGCTATCGTAGTTGCCGAGGAGCATAATATAATCGGCGGTCTTGGAAGCGCAGTTACAGAGGCGGTTTGTGAGTCCTGCCCCGTTCCCGTTTTGAGAGTTGGAACAAATGACGTATTCGGTCGCTCGGGTAAGGTTCCTCCGTTGCTCGAAATGTACGGTCTTACCGCTGAGAATATAGTTGCTAAAGCAAAGCTTGCAATCAGCTTGAAGAAGTAAATAAATGAATATAAAAAAACCACAAACGAGAGCGTTTGTGGTTTTTTGCTTTTAATAGATTATAAATTGTAAATATTTTTAGTTATATGCTTCGCTTGCGCTCAGCGTGATATTTTTGCTTTGCAAAAGTGATATTGTTCGCTTTGCTCACAGTGATATTATATTCGCCTGGTCACTTCCAACGCGCGAAGCGCATATCACTGCCGAAGGCAATATCACGCACGAAGTGCATATAACTCGCCAAAGGCGAATATAACTGAAAACCACCATTTTGCAAGCAAAATGGTGGTTTTCTGGTGGGGGATGGTGGATTCGGACCACCGAAGTCAGTGACAACAGATTTACAGTCTGCCCCCTTTGGCCGCTCGGGAAATCCCCCCTATTTAGTTAGGCTTTACTTGGTGTAAAGCCTTTGGAGCTGGTGATCGGAGTCGAACCAACAACCTGCTGATTACAAATCAGCTGCTCTGCCATTGAGCCACACCAGCAAATATTAAGCTTGTTCGGTACAAGTTTTGCACGGAACGTTACACATTATACCACGAAAGAATTTGTTTGTCAATATATTTTTTTAAGTTTTTTTAAGAAAATTTATT
>JAZRAJ010000007.1:0-10929 GCA_045634485.1 Eubacteriales bacterium
CCTTTGAAATGCCTCGCTCGGGCATCGTTACGCCGTAAAGACGGTTAGCCGCCTCCATCGTGCCTCGGCGGGGAGTTATCATAACGAACTGCGTACCGCCCGAATATCTCTTTATATACTCGGCAAGGCGAACAACGTTTACCTCGTCGAGCGCCGCCTCTATCTCGTCAGGAATACAGAACGGCGTGGGGTTTACCTGAAGGGTTGCAAAGAAGAGCGCTATTGCAATAAACGCCTGCTCTCCACCCGAAAGCTGAACCATGTTCTTAATTATCTTTCCGGGAGGTGCCGCCTTTATCTCTATTCCGCTTTCAAGCACGTTGTCGGGGTCGGTAAGCGATATCTCTGCCGCTCCGCCGCCAAACAGCTCGGAGAAGGTACGGTTGAAGTTCTCGTTTATCTTGTTAAACGCCTCAACGAAGGAAACCTTCATCTCGCCCTCAAGCTTATCGATTACCGACAAAAGCTCGTCACGAGCCGCATTTAGGTCGGTTATCTGCACCATCATCTCATCGTAACGGCGCTTAACCTCGGTATATTTATTTACCGCATCAAGGTCAACGTTGCCAAGCACACGAAGCTTATTTCGGCACTCGGTCTGCTTTGCCGCCGCCTCTGCTCTCGTTTCGGGAGTAAGTGCGGGATAGCCAAGCCCTGCCGCATCGTTTCTTGTAAGCTCGTAATCCTCCCAAAGCCTTGAAGAAAGCTTATCCTGCTCGGCGCGTAGGTTTTGGAGTCGATTTTCAAGCCTTGTGTAATCCTTAAAGATGTTCTCCTTGTGCTGACGCTTATCACGCATTCTTGCGTTTACCTCGGCAAGCTTGCTCTCAAACTCGGAGTTACCCTCCTCAACCTTGGAGCGCTTTGCGTTAAGCTCGTTAAGCCTTTCAGTGCCCTCGGCATATTTTTTACGGTTTTCCGCCTGAGATGTGTGGTAGCCCTCAATTCTTGCGTGAAGCTCGTCTATTCTTGCGCTCTGCGCCTCAACCGCCTTAGCAAATCCGTCGATACGCAAAAGTGCTTCCTCGGAAAGTCGCTCCTCGGTTTCGATATCCTTACGAATCTCGCTTATAAGAATGAGAAGCGAGGTAATGCCCTCCTCCGCCTCCTGCTTTTTGTCAAGAAGCTCGTTTCGCTTTACGTCCATTGATGCGCGAGCCGCACCAATTTCCTTTATTCTGTTTTCGATTTCGAAAAGCTTTACCTCGAGGTCCTGGCGGTCGATTTCAAAGCGCTCACGCTCCTTTTTTAGCTCCTCGTAATCTAATTTTATCTTCGATATCAAGGTTTCGTTTGCATCAAGCTTTGCCAAAAGCTGCTCGTAGCGAGTGTTCTCACTGTCACGCATAACCTTGATAAGGCTTATCCTTTGCTGCGCCGAGGATGAAACGTCCTCTGCCGACTCTATATCCCTTTGGAGTGCGGAAAGCTTTTTATCAAGACTTGAAATTTTAGAGTCAAGCTCTGCCTTTTCGCTCTCGAGTCGCTTTATTTCTCCCGCTCTGCCGAGAATGTTGGAGCCTCTCTTAACCGATCCTCCGGTGTAAGAGCCGCCCGCATTGATAATCTGTCCGTCAAGCGTTACGACCTTAACCTTATTTCCAACCCTTTTTGACATAACGCTTGCGTTATCAAGAGTGTCAAACACAAGAGTTCTGCCAAGCAAGGAGGAAAGCACGCTTGAAAATTTCTTATCCGCCGTAACAAGCTCGTCGGCAATACCGATATATCCAACGTATCCCGATGCCTCACGCATCTCTGCGGTAACGCTTTGACCGTTCATAGAGGAAAGCGGGAAGAAGGTTGTTCTGCCTGCGTTTTCACGCTTCAAGGTAGCAATTGCCGCCTTCGCAACGTCATCATCCTCAACCACGATATACTGAATATTTGCGCCAAGCGCCGTTTCAATTGCCGTTACGTACTTATCGTCAACGCTTATAAGCTGAGAGAGAGGTCCGTAAATTTTGCCTACCTTGTTGCCGTATCTGTCGGTAATACCGCCCTCGGCATATCTATTCATAACGTAGCGAACCGTACCCGAATATCCCTCAAGCTGCTGCTCCATAGACTTAATAGTATCTATTCTCTGCTGAGTGGAGTCTGCCTTAAGAGAAAGTGCATCTCTCTCGTCCTCGCAGGAGTCCTGCTCGGCGTAAAGCTTGTCAAGCACATCGCTCGTTTTATCAATCTCTGCCTGCGCCTCTGCGCTTGCCTTATCGTAATCATCAATATTTGACTTTATCATTTGCGCCTGCTTATTAAAGGTTGCCGAAAGCTCCTCGTAGTCGGCTATCTCCTTAAGCATAGCGGCATTTTTGTCACTATCTCCGTTTTTGGAGTTATCTATAAAGGCAATTCTTGCACTTACCGCCGCCTTCTCCGCCTCAAGCGAATGTATCTCGTCAAGTGCGGTTGCTATATCGTCGCCAAGCGAATCAGCCTTAGAGGCAAGTGAAAGGCGCTCTGCCTCACGCTCTTCCTTCTCGGTATTTTTTGCAACGAGCGACTCGTTAAGCTCAGCAATTTTTTGTGCTCTCGCAAGCTCTGCCTGCTCCTCTACCTCAAGTGAGCGCTTAGACGACTCACGCGAGCCCTCTGCGGAGGCTATCATCTCCTTAGTGTAGGAGATATTATTGTCGGCAATACCGTACTCGCTTTCAAGACGGTGTATTATCTCGGTTTGTGAGCGTATCTGCAAAAGCAGGCTCTCGGACTCTGCCTTATTCGACTGCGATATTTCAAAGAGTCTGTCATTCTGCTTTTCAAGCGCGGCAATAGAATCGTCAACCGTGTTAAGCTCAAACTCTGCCTCTGCAAAAAGCCCCTCCGCCTTATCTATATCGGCACGAAGCTTCTCGGTGTCGTAAAGCCAAAGCTGAACGTCAACCTGCTTTTTTGCCTCGATAAGCTCAATAGCTCTTTTAGCCTTTGCCGCCTCCTTTTCAAGCGGAATAACCTGTGACTCGACCTCGGCAAAAATATCGTTGATACGAGTCATATTATCCTCGGTTGCGGCAAGCTTACGCTCGCACTCGCTCTTTTTATGTCTGTATTTTGCAATACCCGAGGCATCCTCAAATATGCCTCTGCGCTCGTCACTCTTTTTAGAAATTATGTCGGCAATTCTTCCCTGACCGATAACCGAATATCCGTCACGTCCAACACCGGTATTCATAAAAAGCTCGTATATATCGCGAAGCCTTACCGAGCGACGGTTTATGTAATATTCACTTTCTCCCGAGCGATAATAGCGACGTGTAACGGTAACCTCATCGTAGGGGCAATCAAGTCTGCCTATCATACCCGTATTGTCAAAGGTAACCGAAACCTCGGCGTATCCCATGGGTCGACGGCTATCTGCTCCGCCGAAAATTATATCCTCCATCTTCGTGCTTCGCAGGCTCTTAGAGGAAAGCTCGCCAAGAACCCAACGCATAGCATCGGAAATATTCGATTTTCCGCTTCCGTTAGGACCTACGATAACGGTTGTACCGCCCTCAAAGGTAAGCTTCGTCTTATCCGGGAAGGACTTAAAGCCCTGCACCTCAAGCGATTTAAGATACACTTTTTTCTCCTTTCAAATAAGCCGAAATGCTTGCCGCAAAAATCTGTGCGCAAGCGTTCGACCATATATATTCTACTGTTTTATAATATTTTATACTATATTAATTAAAATACTCCAATATTATATTATAACCTAAAATCTCATTTTTTTCAAGCACTTTTAGCGATTCAAGGCAATATTTTTTGCAAATATTTTCCTTATTTTTCTTTTTTTGACCAATCGCCTTAGAGGTTGCCCCCTTTGCCACATATACAGTAAGCGAGCCACCCTTTATTTTGCGCTCGTCAAGCAATTTGCAAATACGCTCGTAATAGAGCGCACTCATAGCCATCTCGCCTATTGCGGCGTGAGTTGCACCCGCTATCGCAAGCGATGCATCACGCAGATTTTCCGATGCGCAAAGCCCCACTCTAATGCAGGGCACGCCGTAGGAATCAAATACCGCAAGCGCATTTTTGGTGCGTTCAACCGCCACATCGGTGTCAAGCGGCAGATATTCTCCGCGCCTCATCATTTCGGCAAGCTCGGTTTCGGCAAAAACCACGGTTGGATACACTCTTGCGCCGTCGGCACCCGACCTGCAAATAAGCTCGGCGGTGTAAATTTCATCCTCTGCGCTTGATTTTGGTAATCCTATCATCATCTGACCTATAAGAGCAAAGCCTCGCTCCTTGATAAGTCGGCACGCCCTAAGAGCGCACTCGGCGCTATGCCCTCTCTTGGAGGCACAAAGAACCTCGTCACACATGCTCTGCAGTCCAAGCTCAACGGTTTTAACCGAATAGCGTGAAAGTATATCAAGAATTTCCTCGTTTATATAGTCGGGGCGAGTTGAAAGCCTTATCTCGCCAACGAGTCCACGCTCAACGTAGCTCTGCGCTAAATCAAGTAGGTCTATCATTAAATCTCGGTCGATTCCGGTAAACGAGCCGCCGAAAAAGGCAATCTCTCGCTCGCAATCAAAATCAAGCGTGGAGAGCGCCGCCTCAATCTCGTCACGAACGCTTTCTATTTTAAAATCTCCGTGCCCCGATATTGTCCGCTGATTGCAAAATACGCAATTGTTTGGGCAACCCAAGTGCGGAATAAATATCGGTATATTTACGTGTCTTTTTTTCATTTTTATCTCCGTATTAAAATTCAAATAGGCGACCAAAAAAGCCGCCTATATTTTTACGATGCCTTACTGTATTTAACTCCCGCCCTTGGATTACCGAGAAGCTCGCTAACGGTTACTACCTCGTAGCCCTGCGCATTAAGCTGCTTAAGTATTTCCTTTGTGGCAAGATATGTATTCTCGTAAATATCGTGCATAAGAATTATGCTTCCGTTTTGAACCTGCGACATTACGTTGTTAACTATAGAATTAACACCGGAATCGCCGTCGTTCTTATATTTCCAGTCGTTTGAATCAACGCTCCACATAATAACAGAGTAATCACAGCTCTCGGTTCTATCCTCTGTAATACGCCCGCCTACGGGTCGCATAAGCTTAACCTTTGCGCTCGGAACAACGTCCTTAATAGCATCGTAGGTCTTTTCAAGCTCGTCCTCGTATACGGATTTGGAGCAAGTATCGTAATAATTATCGTGCGTGTATGCGTGAATAGCTATCTCGTTACCCTTGCTTGCGGCGTATTTTACTGCCTTTGCACCGTTGTACGCCTTACCGTCAACACGGTTTCCAACCACAAAAAAGGTAGCGTGATAACCGTATTTAGCAAGCTCGTCAACGATAGCCTCGGTACGAACGTTATGAGGTCCGTCGTCATAGGTTATAGCAACACGCTTCTTACCGGAGCTACTCGAATTTGAGTTAGAGCTGTTGTTCGAATTGGAATTATTTGAATTATTTGAATTATTGCTTGAGCTATTATTCGGCTTAGACGTATTTTTATTTGAATTGTTTTTGTTCGAGCTATTAGAATTGTTAGAGCTATTAGAATTGTTATAGTCCGGAAACACTCGCTTGGGAGCCTCCTCCTCGCAGGAAATAAGCATCATAGAAAGCACCAAAACAAGAGCAAACGCCCTTACAAGCGTGCGCAAAAAGCTTTTATTTTTATTTACCATAGTAAAAACACCTCGACAAAATTATACTAAAAATATTATAGCATATATGTATTATTTTTTCAAGATTTTTAAAGAGAAAAATAGAATATTTGTGAAAAATAAACCTCAAAGTAGTCATAAATTACTTTTCATCTTTCGCTATAATATATTATCACATATTTTTATAAAAAAACGCTTTTCGACCAATATGAGAAAAGCTACCTTAATTATTCATTATTCATCAGCGAAGCGATTTCATTATTCATTAAAAATCCGATTGATGTCAAATGAATAATGAATGATGAATAATGAAAAATGAATAATACAAACAAAAATCCGCCTTCTTACGAAAGCGGATTTTTGTTTGGTAACCTTTTTATATTTTCATTACTTGTTTTCCTTTGCAGTGTTGATGGTGGCAATCAAAATTCTCTTTATTTCCAAACAATCATTTAGTAAAGATTTCCCCATATCTTCGGTTATGTATTCAGACATAATAAGCAACTTCAACCAATATTCTGTTTCGGCTGTTTCCTTTAATGCAATATGCATTTTAGAAACAAAATCAGCTTTGCTCTGTCCATAATTGGCTTCATTAATATTTGCACCAATACTTGTGCCACTACGAACTATTTGTTTTGAAATTATCGTTTCTTTCTTAGTTTTAGTCAAATATTGATTTAATTTTATTATACGCGAAGCAAAAATAATAGATTTATCAATCAATAAATTCTCTTTCATAGTTGCACTACCTTTCTTGAATTAATTATACCACAAATTACTTCACTTTAATTATACCACAAACTACTTCACTTTTCAATATAAAAAACGCTTTTCGACCAATGGGAGAAAAGCTACCTTAATTATTCATTATTCATCAGCGAAGCGATTTCATTATTCATTATTCATTAAAAATCCGATTGATGTCAAATGAATAATGAATGATGAATAATGAAAAATGAATAATACAAACAAAAATCCGCCTTCTTACGAAAGCGGATTTTTGTTTGGGGTGAGATATGGGATTTTAAACCGCAACCCAAAAAGGCTAAAACGATATGTTTTTTAGCCTTTTTTTCTTTTTAAAAAAGCACGTCGTTCCCAAATGTACCCATTTTTTTGTTCCCACGCTCAAAAATCGGTAAATGCTTCTACTATTTTTGATGTATCAGACGGCATTAAATGTAAGTATGTATCTAATGTTTGAGAGATAGAAGCGTGTCCAAGCCTACGGCTAACTGCCACTATTGATATACCTTTTGAAATTAAAAAAGATGCACTACTGTGTCGCAGATCGTGAATACGAATTTTTACTACTTCTGCCAAGCGACACCAATTATTAAATTTTCGAGTAAGCGTATTATCGGCAAAAGGCTTTTCACCACCAAAAATAAAATCTCCTTTTTGCAGCTTCGCTTGATCTAAAAGCTCTTGCAAAAATTCACGAGGCATACTTAACGTTCTATCGCTATATTTATTTTTCGTTGTAGTAACCTCAAATGGTCTTTGCTTGCCTTTTCGAGTTATGCTCTTATTTATTCTAACCGTTGACTTTTCTATATCAATATCATCACAAGAAAGTGCGAGTCCCTCGCCCTTACGACAACCGGATATATAAAGAAACCTAAAAAAGAGCTTATACGAACAATCATCAACAGTTTTAAGAAACTGCTCAAATTCTATCGGCGTCCATACCGACATTTCCTTTTTGCGTTCAAGATTGCGAATGGGTTCTACTTTGACCATAGGATTTTGCAAATCATAATACCTATTACCAAACTTAAAAATTGACGATAGCAAAGTATTCAATGACGAACGGTATTTATAAGAATACTCTGACAATGAATTTTGCCATTTTAGAATTATCGGCGGAGTTATTTTTGCTATTTTCAACGTATTGAACGTAGGAAGAATATGCAACTTTATTTTTGACATCATTGAATAAAAAGAACTCTCTTTCATTCTCGGCTTGGAGTAATCAATATAAAGCTGCACAAGCTCGAAAAAAAGATTTGGAAGAAGGACATCATCGTTTTGTCGGTTGTGATCTGATGCTACATATTCCTTATATGCATTTTCAGCCTCTTTTCTTGTTTTAAATCCCGATAAGCGTTTATTAACTTTTTGACCGTTAATAGATATTCGAAAACGTACAGACCAAGTATTATTTCTTTTTTCATAAGAAGCCATAAGAACACCTCATTTTTTTAGATTTGTGTTCTTATATTATAACACATTAAAACATAAGGCTATTGCCTTTGTTTACTCGGCGCGGGTCGCGACCGTTGACGTTTATTTTTTCCTTTCACGTCTTTGCCGAGGCTTCCCTTTGGGTAGCGCACTTGTCTCCTTCGCACTACCCAAAGCGGAAGTATATATAAAAATGAAAGGAAAATCAAAAACAAAGTAAAAAAAGAAAGGAAAAACAAATGAAAACTATCTCATTCATCAACATTAAAGGCGGTGTCGCAAAAACGACGTCAGCTATCGCCTTTGCAACTCTGCTCGTTCGCGAGCACGGAAAGCGTGTTGTGGTTCTCGATTGCGACAAGCAAGGGAACGCTACCACAGCTCTTATTAAGAACGCGGAAATATCGGAGCTCACTACTGCGGATCTTCTGCTTGATAAAAGTGCCGACATTCACGATGCAATTATAAGCACCGAATACGGTATAGATCTTATCCCGGCAGACTTCAACTTGCTTGAGGCTAACCGAAAGGTACTTTTTGAAACAACGTCGCGCGAGCTTCGCCTCAAGCGACAGCTTGAGCGAATATCCGAGGAATACGACTATTGCATTATAGATTGCCCCCCGGACGTAAACATAGGCGTTACCAATGCGCTCGCCGCTTCTGACTACGTACTTATTCCCATTCGCGCCGACAGCTACGGCTTTAACGGTTTAAACTATACCTTTGATGCGGTTCAAGAAGCACAAGAAATAAACCCCGACCTTAAGATAGCAGGATGCTTTCTTACGATGCTTCAATCAAACACCTTGCTTGCGATAGCGGCAAGAGCCTCGCTCTCACAAGTCGGAGAGTATGAAATGATCTCGTACATACGAAATAGCACAAAGGTCGGAGAGAGCACCTTTGCAGATCCGCTTATTATATCAGCTCCAAGATCCTCGGTAGCCGAGGACTACCGAGCGCTGCTCAATGAATTTTTAGAAAGGACAAAAGACAATGGCTAAATTCGACGTTAGTGCCGCCGTTTCCTCGGTTAAGGTTAATACAAAAGGAAGCGGCAAGGCATACATAAAAGAAATGATCGACACATCCTCACGCGTTGTCAAGAGAATACCGTTAGATCTTATAGACGATTTCCCCGGACATCCCTTTTCGGTAAAAGACGATACCGATATGGAATTACTCATTGACAGTATAAAGCAAACCGGAGTTATTACACCGATCGAGGTCAGAGAAAAGGACGGCGGAAGATACGAGCTTATTTCCGGACACCGCCGCCGTAGAGCCTCAACGCTCGCAGGGCTTTCGGATATACCTGCTATTATCGAGGATCTTACCGACGAGGAAGCAACTATACGAATGGTTGATGCAAATTTGCAACGTGAGAAAATTCTACCAAGTGAAAAAGCCTTTGCTTACAAAATGAAGCTTGAGGCTATAAAACGTCAAGGTAAACGCTCGGATCTAACTTCGACACAAGTTGTGTCGAAGTTGAGAAGTGGAGATGCCGTAGGAAAAGATAACGGAGATAGCCGTGAGCAAGTCCGCCGCTATATACGCCTTACAAGTCTTATCCCTTATTTTCTCGATATGCTTGATAACGGTAAATTGCCTTTTACCGTAGCCGTTGAGCTTTCATACATTCCCGAAGATAAGCAGCTTATGTTGTCCGAGCTTATAAAAAAAGCACCGCAGCTTCCTCAAGCATCCGAGCTTAAGCATCTTTCAAATGCAGGCTTCCTTACCTTTGAAACTGCGGAACGTGTACTGTTCCCTAAAAAATTCGAGATCGACGAGGACGAAGAAACGGTTGAAGAAGTCTTGCCAGAAACGTCAAAAAAGAATGACGTGCTTACGCAACTAAAAGAAAAATTTGGTGTAAACGATATTCCAAATTGGAACTGCGACGATAACCAAGTTATGAAAGGTTACATTTTAAAAGCCGTTGCTATGTGGAATAGAGCAAATCTTACCGAGCAAATAACGCAAAAAACGCTTGATAATCTTCTTACTGCTTTAAGTTGGGCTACCGACGAACTTACCGCCGAGGAAGCCTACCACTACTACGAGAAAAAGAGGTAAAGCTATGAAGAAAAGATTAGTTTTAATTATGCTTCTAATCTGCGCGACTCTGATCCTCGCTTCCTGCGCCGATGCCGAGCTTAAGGTTAACGTAACCGAAAAAGGCGGTACGGTTGCATATAAATACTACGTTGACAAGGAGCTCGCCGACGAATACTTTAACGCCGAGCTTCCCGACGGCATCAAAGCTTGTCAGATAGACGAGATAGACGGCAGGCTCTGCTACGTTTATTCCGAGAGCTTCACGGCACATAGCTTTAGTGCTCTTGAGAAAAAGCTCTGCAATATAAAGCTTTACGGCGAGGACGGTATGAACGCCTTTAGCTCTGCATCGGCAAGTAGTACAAGTCTTACGCTTACTACAAAAGCCTTTGTAAACGAAGATCTAAAGGATATAGCCCTTATACAAGGCGCAGATCTTTTAGAGCTTGCAAGTCTATCTTTGACGGTAACGATGCCCTATGAGATAGAGGAATATTCCGAGGGTACTTTATCCGAGGACAAAAAAACGCTTACACTTATGCTTTCAAGCTTCGACGTTGAAAAGAACGTTGAAATCAAATGTGCCGAGCCAATAACCGAAGCACCGCTCACGCAGAGCCCTAACACGCTTCGTATAATCGGCGTACTTATTACCTTAGTTGTTATCGTAGCAATAGCGCTACTCGTTGTATTTCTTATAACCCGAAGAAACCGAAAGCGAGCAGAGGCTATGCCCGATACTCCAATAGACAAAATATAAAACAAAAATAAGAAAGAGGAAAACAAAATGAAAAACAACAAAATTTTTAAGGCACTTACTTTTATCGCAATAGCTGTTATGCTTTTTGCAACTCTCGCTCTCCCTGCATTTGCAGAAGAAACAACCGCAAGCCCTCAAATTCAGATCAACCCGAACTTTGATGCAAACCAAACTATCCGCGCCGTATTTAATTGGCTTATCGGTATTCTCGCAGTTGCCGGCGCAGGCGTAGGCGGCTACCACATAGTAATGGGTCAGATAAACCAAGATCCCAAAGAGCGTAACGGTGGACTTG
>JAZRAJ010000008.1:0-13311 GCA_045634485.1 Eubacteriales bacterium
GAACCCCCCCGACGAGGGTTCTCCCTCTTTCTTTGCTCCGCAAAGAAATTCACTCTCTCCTGCGTTTTTTTGGACGATAAAGATGGGGCTACTCGCCCCAAACCCTCGCCACCTTTTGAAAAAGGTGGACGAAAACTTTCCTGTATTGGGTGTGGTGCGAACATTGTGCGTTCGACGGTCGAGCGCAGAAATTATGGTGAAAAATGAGCCCCAAAGCTTCAAAGTTTTTGAAAGATGGGGTAAAAGAAACACACCCGACTCAATAATGAAATCGGGTGTGTAAGCTTAAATTTTTATGTGACAAGGGGCGACATTGGCTGTCGGCACTGCCGACCTTTTTAAAAAAAGTTTTCTTCCCCCACAAATTTATTTATTATTTTTATCGTGACAATGGTCGGTAAAGAAGCCGTTGAGGTCAACCTCAAGAGAGGCGCTATCGGTCCTCTTAAAGCCAATAGCCTTAAGGAGTCGCTCCTTTTCCTCGGAGTCAACCGAGCCGAGATATTTTGCGTAGTGAACTCCGCAGAGGTCGATAAAGTTAAGAGTTCCTCTGCCGAGAACAAAGAGAGCCTCAAAATCGTAGGTGTTGAGTGCGGGAGCAACGTCATAGACTAGTCCGCCCTCGGCGGTAAGCTTGAATTGAGAAACGCCGCGAAGCTCGCCGTCAACTGTTGCTGAATAGGCGAGAAGGTCGGGTTTAAATTCAACACCGCAAAGCCTGCAAATTTCTTCTTGCTCTGCCTTAGTTTGAATGGGTAATACTTTAAGCATTTTATCTTTTCCTTTAATTTAGTAGTTTAATCGTTCTTTTGCGATTTCGGAGCGCTTTCACGCTTTAGGTAGGCAACCTCGGTGGAGGTCAAATGTCGCCATTTTCCCGTGGCGAGCGAGCCAAGCTCGATATTGCCAAGCGCAACTCGGGTAAGCGTTTTTATTTCAAGCTCGCAAAGAGCGCACATTTTTCGAATCTGCCTATTTCTGCCCTCAAAAAGAGTCATTTTTAGGGTTGTGGAATAGGGCTCTTTTTTTATTATCTCAACTCTGACAGGTTGAATTTTATAACCGTCGATAACGAGGGCGGAGGAGAGCCTTTTGTGCTGCTCGGGGTTAACTGTGCCCTTGACGGTTACGTGGTAGATTTTTGGTATTTGATGCTTTGGGTGCGTTAGACGGTTGGTAAGCTCTCCGTCGTCGGTTAAAAGCAATAAGCCGTCGGAGTTATAGTCAAGTCTGCCAACGGGATACACTCGTGCGCTGAGGCCGCCAAGCAGGGAAACAACCGTCGGTCGACCCTTTTCGTCGGAGAGAGTTGTAACCACTCCGCGTGGCTTGTTAAGTAAAATATACGTCTTTTGCCTCTTAGGCGGTAGAATTTTTCTTCCTTTATATATAATAACGTCGTGCTTGGGGTCGATTCTAAGCCCGAGGTATGCAACCTCGCCGTTTACCGTGACCTTGCCGTTTTTAATTTCCTCCTCGGCGGCGCGACGCGACATTATTGCGCAATCGGAAAAATATTTTTGGAGCTTTATGGTTTCCATTTTTTGTTTTATTCCTTAATTTAATTTAAAAGCGAGCGCTTTTTGTGCAGTGCATCAACGCCTTCGGCGCAAACGAGCGTCGAGGTGTAGCTTTTGCCGTTTAGACTAACGCAAAGCTTGCCGACGATATCGCCCTTTTTTACGGGGGCAACGGCAAAGCGAAAGCAAGCCTCAACGGTGTAGGTGTGCGATGGAGCATCCTTGGGCGTGACTATTGCGATGGGAGAGAGATTTGTTATTTTTACAAAATCCGACGCTCCGTTTGAAAGCGGAAAGGCATAGGAAAATTCGTTTTCCGAAAATACCGTACGGCGCTCAAAATTCTCAAATCCGAAATCGAGCATAGCGGTGTGGTCACGCCAGTCGTCGGGTGCGTTTAACGTAACCGCAATCAGCGTAAGGTCGCCTCGCCGTGCCGCAGAAACCAAGCATCGTCCGCTCTTTTTGGTAAATCCTGTTTTTACGCCGATAGCGCCGTCGTAGGTCGAGAGCATCTTGTTGTGATTTTTTAGATGCCGAGTACCCTCGCCGAGCGGATTTTCGGGCGTAGCGCCTATCGGTATGCTTGCTCGCTTTGTGGCGGAAATTCTTGCAATCGTTGGATTTTTTAGCGCCTCGGCACTCAAAATTGCCAAATCGTACGCCGTCGTGTAGTGATTTTCGTCGTAAAGTCCGTGCGGATTTGTAAAGCTCGTATCTCGAAGCCCAAGTCCGTATGCTCTTTCGTTGCATTTTTTTGCAAAGCCCTCAACGCTGCCTGCCGCCGCTATCGCAAGTGCAACCGATGCATCGTTTGCCGATTCAAGCAATAGCGCATAAAGCAATTGCTCGACCGTGAGCCATTCGCCCTCCTGAAGATAGACCGACGAGCCCTCTATTCCAACTGCTTCACGAGGGATTTTTATTGCCTCGTCACATTCCAAAAGCTCGCATGCAACGAGGGCGGTAACGATTTTCGTAGTGCTCGCCATCGCCATACGCTCTCTTGCGTTCTTTTGGTAGAGAATGCTTTTCTCGTCAAGGTCGATAAGTATTGCGCTCCTTGCCGAAACCGAGATAGGCTCGGCGCGCGTGACGGCAACACACCTTAGCGGTGTAGCCGTAATCAAGATAATACTTAGCGCAATTGACAAAATAATGCGAAGCCTCATAAATGCCCTCCCGAAGTGATGCTACGTTATTATAATTATTATAATAACTATATTCGGGCACAGGGTATTTTATTTTAAATTAGTCCTCTTCTTTTTTAAAGATATCCTTGAGCTTTGCAATGATATCGGGAGTTTTTTCAACGAAATCGGTTATTTGGTCGATGGGGTCGGGCTTGAACTTTGCGTTTGCGTTGATAAAATCAACCTCGCCGTCCTTGTTACAAACCAAAAATCCCATAGGAACAACGGTAAGACCTGTTCCACCGCCACCGCCAAAGTTCTGGCGAGGGGATGCGTCCTTGCCGTTGTAGTCAACACCGCCCGATGCAATTCCAACTGAAACCTTGGAAACGGGAATAATAACCGTTCCGCCCGTTGCGGGAATGGGGTCGCCGATGATGGTGTTTGCATCAACCATAGAGCGAATGTTCTCAAGCGAGGATTTAATTATCTCGGGTATTTTGTTTTCGTTTGCCATATTAAAAATTCCTTTCGTTACTTAAAGAAAATTATTTATAATTTAAAGCTATCACTTGCTTTCAAGCTTTTTAATTTCATTTTTAACCGCCTTCTTAAAGGCTCTAATTGCCGCCTTGCAGAGCGCTCCGAGCGCTCCTATGACTCGAATATATAGCTCGACGTTAACGTCAAGGCTTGGCTCGTCGGTAAGATAATCGATATCAACCGAAAGCTCCTTGCCTCGCGGTAGCTTTTTTACCGTTTTTAATCCGTCAAGCAGAGGAAAAAGCACGTTTATCGATTGCGTTACCGCGGCATATGTTAGCGCCGCCTCTGCCGCATCCTCGGCGGCTACGATTATTTTTAGTCTTGACGCCTTAAGCCGTATTGCCTTTGCAAACAGTGCTACGAAGCTTTTTACGAAGTTAAAGATTATTGAAATTATCGACATTGTGTCAACGCTCTCGTCCTCTTTTTTCTTTTCTTCTTCCTTTTTCTTCTTTTTGGCGTCCTTTTTCTTTTCCTTTTTAGACTTCTTTTTTAGCGAATTCTTTATCCTTTGCGCTTCCTTTTTACTCATTGAGTGCTTGTAGCGCTTCTTTTTCTTTTTTGATGGGTACATCCTTATTTTTATAAACAGTATCTTTAAATAAACCTCTAATTTTTCGGTGTACCTTATCTCTAGTGTTATTTTTATCGAAAGAAGAAACGCAATTACTGCCGCTATGCATATTATAACTATTATTGCTATCATTGCATTCTCCTTTTTTTGGTTTTTGTTTTTTGTTTTATTGCGGGGAAAACTTTCTTAAAAGAAAGCTTTTGCCCGCACCCCTTTCAAAGAACTTTGAAAAAGGGGTAAGGGTGTTTTTTTGTTATATTTAGTGCGCTCGAAGGTTGAGTGTGGTGTGTTCGCACTGCACCAGAGTGGGAAGTTTTTAGTCAAGTTTTTTTCAAAAAACTTGCGGGTTTGGGCAGCGCCCATAAAAACGGCGTTTTTTTTGCCAAGCTTTTTCTTTGCGCCTCTTGTGCCAAAGAAAAAACGGTATTGTAGGGGATGTGCTTATTAAGCGGGCGACCGCAGGTCGTCCCTACGGCATATCATCATTGTTTCACGGTAGGAGCGAACATTGTCGCCCGCTTACATCGAGGTTAATCAATGAAACGGTTGAACGCATTATGTTCGCACATTCAAAGGCTCCCTTGTGTAAAGGGAGCTGTCGTGGTACACGACTGAGGGATTGTTTTGTGCAAATATTAAAGCTTTACAATCCCTCCGCCTCGGCAAGCTCGGCACCTCCCTTTACACAAGGGAGGCTATTTGTTAGATTATCGCCAAATAATATTTCGAGCTACAATGTAATCCAAAAACTTTTTCATAAAAGTTTTTAGTCAAGTTTTTTTCAAAAAACTTGCGGGGGTTGGGGCGGAGCCCCGCATGAAACCTAACACAAGCTAACTCCTACTCCTGCCCTTCGTCAATGGTCACTTGGTCGGAGTTCTCGGGAACCATAGGGGTAGCATCGCTCGGAGGGAGCATAACCTCGGTTTCGGGAAGCTCTGAAAGGGAGCGAAGGCCGAATACGCGAAGGAATTTTTCGGTGGTAGCGTAGAGCATAGGACGTCCGGGAGCATCAAGCCTACCGCAGGATGCGATAAGAGCCTTGTCGATAAGCGAGTTAACGGCATAGGAGGAGTCAACGCCACGCACCTGATCGATAAAGCTACGGGTTACGGGCTGATTGTAGGCAACGATTGCAAGAACCTCCATTGAGGACGCCGAAAGATTTCCGCCACGGCGAATACCAAGAGCCTCGCGTATGTAGGGAGCGTATTGCTCCTTAGTGCAAAATTGGCAGGTTTCGTCAAAGGTGAGAAGTGATATTCCGTGCTTTGAGCTTTCGGAGTTGTAGCCCTCCGCCATATGAGAAATTAAGGTTTTTGTGTTTTTTAAATCGAGTCCGAGTACCTCGGCAATCTTTTCGTATTTAACGGGATATCCCGCCGCATAAAGAATTGCCTCAATTGCGCCCTCTATGCTTTTTATCTGCTCGATACCGTTTGTGTCAACGGGAGCCTTTTCTTTAATATTTTTCTTTTCTTCAGCCATAATTTATTCAGTTATCCTCGTATATTCTTTTAAAAATCGTTTAGGACTCTAAGCCCGAGAGCAAATCGCCCTCGGAGTCGAGATATTCGCTTTCCTCGATGTCGTCGGGGTTGTCGTTAATAACGAAGCGAGTGCTTGAATTAAGCAAGGCGTTTTCCTTATTCCATTCGCCGTCAATAGTGTCGGCAACTATAAGCTTTCTAACCTTAATAAGCTCAAGAACACCTAAAAATGAGGCTATCATATCGGGCAGAGTTGCCTCGCCTATAAGTATATCCTCAAGCGTTGCCGCACCACGCTTTTCAACAGCTTTAATAATAGAAACTATCTTTACCTCAACGGGAATTATTGGCTTGCTTATCATAGGCTTAAACGCCGTAGTCGCCGCACGCTCGAGAGCGTTGTTGTAGGCAACTATTCTGCGCACCGCCGCACAAAGCGAGGTAACGTCCTGGTCGGCAACGAAGGTCTTGTCAACCGATATTTCGTCGGTGTCCTTAACCATTCGTCCGCTGTAAAATGCGTACATGGGGGCAAGCTTTGTTGCCGCCTCCTTTGCCTGCTGATAACGCAAAAGGGCATCGGTAAGGGTGGCACGGGGGTCCTCCTCGTCCTCCTCTTCCTTGGGTAGGAGCATTTTGCTCTTTATGAGCATAAGCTCGCTTGCCATAACGATAAACTCGGAGGCAAGCTCCATATCAAGCTTTTGCGCTTGCGTTATATATTCAAGATATTGGTCGCAGATAAGCGATATCGGAATATCGGTTATGCTTACTTTGTTCTTTTGTATCAGCGACAGAAGAAGGTCGAGAGGACCCTCAAACTGCTCAAGCTTGTAGGTAAGCGTGTTTTCCATTTTTTCTCCTGATTTTTTTAATTACGCGATAAAGAAAAGCTTAAAGAGCAGATTCATAAGTAAATCTACTATCCAGCCTATAATGCTTACGTTTAAGAAGCTGCAAATAACGAATATGCCAAGAACTCCCCAAAAGAAGTATTGCTCGTTGCGTTGTACCCAGAAAAGTGCCTTAGACGGCAGGAATGCGTAAAGTATGCGTGAGCCGTCAAGCGGAGGCACGGGTATAAGATTAAATATCATAAACGCTAAATTGTAAAATACTCCGAGATAGAGTATGTTGTAAAGATATCCGAGCGCCGTGGGGAGCCAATCAACCGTTGTTTGCGCAAGGTATGGGAGCGACACGTGGAATATCTTTATAAATATCATAAAAATCAGCGCCATCGCCAAGTTAGAAAGAGGACCTGCTGCGCCAACGAGCGCCATGTCACGCCTTGGCTTTTTAAAGTATCTTGAGTTTATCGGTACGGGTCTTGCATAGCCGACTCCTACAACTAAGAACATAAGAAAGCCTATTGGGTCTATGTGCTTAAGCGGATTTAGCGTTAGCCTTCCAAGGCTATCCGCCGTTGGGTCGCCAAGCTTTTTTGCTACTATTCCGTGCGCATACTCGTGAACCGAAAGAACTAATATAATTATCGGTACCGATAATAAAAATGATATTATCGCACCTTGAATATCTCCTGTTAACAGTAAGTCAAGAAGCATATTTTTCTCCTGATTTTGTTTTTTTGTGGTTTTTGGGGTTTGTTTTTTAGGCGGGGAAGAAAACTTTTTAAAAAAAGCTTTTCTTCCCCGTACCCCATCTTTCAAAAACTTTGAAACTTGGGGTTTGAGATTTGTTGTAATTTCTGCGCTCAATGGTTGAACGCACAATGTTCGCACTGCACCCAAGCTTGAAAGTTTTTAGTCAAGTTTTTTTCAAAAAACTTGCGGGTTTGGGCGGAGCCCATAAAACGGCGTTTTCTTTTTGCCAAGCTTTTTCTTTGCGCCTCTTGTGCCAAAGAAAAAGCGGGATTGTGAGGTTTTATGCTTTTACGCGGGGAAGAAATTTAAGTTTAGAGTTATAAACGCTTCATCGCACGCAGAATGTTAACCAAAAGAAAAACCAGTTTGAAAGTTTTTGGCGCTACCTTTTTTCAAAAAGGTAGCAAAAAAATTCCTAACATAAACTAAATATTATATATCGTTTCTAACAATATCCTCAAAGGATTCACGCTTAACGGCAACACGTGCTTTGCCGTCCTTAACCAAAATTACGGGAGGACGGGGGATGCGATTGTAGTTTGAAGCCATAGAGTAGTTATAGGCACCGGTAACGAGAACGGCAAGGATATCTCCACGCTGAGCTCTTTGAATTTTCATATTCTCGCCAAGGAGGTCACCCGATTCACAGCAACGACCTGCAAGAGTTGCTACGTAGTCGCGAGGAGTGGAGGCTCTGTTTGCGATAAGAGCGGTGTATTGCGACTGATAGAGAGCGTAGCGGGGGTTATCGGGCATACCGCCGTCAACCGAAATGTAATTTCTAAAGCCGGTTATTTCCTTAACCGAGCCAACGGTGTAGAGGGTTGCGCCTGCCGCCGCAACGAGCGAGCGACCGGGCTCAAGGATTACGCGAGGCATTTTGATGGAATGCTCGGAGCAATAGGTGCGCACGATGGCGCCAATCTTTTCAATTGAATCTGCGTAGGAAATTTGAGCATCGTCCTCGGTGTAAGCCACGCCAAGACCGCCGCCAAGGTTAAGCTCACGAATCTCGAAGCCAAGCTTTTCCTTGATTTCGGCAATAAAGCGAACCATAATGTCTGCCGCATCCGAGAAGGGCTCAATATCAAAAATCTGTGAGCCGATATGACAGTGAAGACCGATAAGGTCAACGTTTTCTGCCTTAATAGCCGCTTCAACTATTTCGAGTGCTTGACCGGTTGCAATAGCCGAGCCGAATTTCGAGTCTACGTTGCCTGTAACCACGGCTCTGTGAGTGTGGGGGTCGATGCCGGGAGTGATTCTGAGAAGAATACCCTGAGTAACACCACGGCGAGAAGCCTCTGCTGAAACGGCGGCAAGCTCGTCGAGGTTGTCAACAACTATTCTGCCAACGCCCATATCCATAGCAAATGAAATGTCGAAGTCGGTTTTGTTGTTTCCATGGAAGTAGATGCGCTCTGCGGGGAAGCCTGCACGCTTAGCGGTGTAAAGCTCTCCGCTTGAAACGCAGTCGATGCCCATGCCCTCCTCCTTTGCAATTCTATACATTTCGGTAAAGCAAAGCGCCTTGGAGGCGTAGAGAGGGAGTGCGTCTGCGCCAAAGCTTTTAGCCGCCGCCGAGAGATATTCACGGCAACGTGCGCGAACCACGTTTTCGTCAATTATATATGCGGGTGTACCAAACTCCTTGGCAAGCTCAATTGCGTCTGCTCCGCCAATTGTAAGGTGTCCCTTTTCGTTTACGTCAAAATGAGGATAAAGTATCATTTTTTGTGTTCTCCTTTAATTTCTCAAGCCCTTGGGGATGTAGCTCATCATTTCGGGATTGAGGTGGTCTGTTATGTTACGCTCTATAAGTATAATAGAGTCATTTTGCGGATTATATTCAAATATGCTGATTGCGGAATTGTTAACGAAATGAACGTCTGACATTTGCTCCCAACCAAATCCTTGTGAATTACACTCCACTGCGCGAATTGGCGATGCGTGCGATGCAAAAAGCAGAGTAAGGCCGTCGTTTTCCTTGGCTACCCTTTTTACAAACGGAACTACACGCTCGTAAACCTCCTGAACCGATTCGCCACCGGGTAGGCGAGCGTTGGCGTAATCCTTTCGCCAGATGCGAAATTCCGCCTCGTATTCAACCTCAATCTCGTTTGCTAGTCGCCCCTCCCAAATGCCTGCGCATATTTCGCGAAGCTCTTTTGCATCAATAATCGGGATGCCCGTGATTTCGGATGTGGGGAGTGCAGTGTTGTGGGCTCTTTGTAGGTCACTTGAATATATTTTATCTATTTTTTCACGCTTCGTAATATATTCTGCGGCGCATTTCGCTTGCGCTCTGCCAAGCTCGGTAAGAGGTACGTCGGTTTGCCCTGCAAAACGGTTTTGCTTGTTTGCCTCGCTTTGACCGTGACGGATAAAAATAAGTCTTGTCATATTATGCGTCCTTTATATCTTTACGTAGCGGAATATCGTTTTCCAAAGGTCTTCCTTGCCCTCGCCCTTAAGAGCAGAGAAGGGAATTACCTCGCTACCGCTAATAAGCGGATGGTTGCTTATCGCCTCAAGATTTTTCTTTCGCTCGGTTGCATTAAGCTTATCAACCTTGGTTGCAACTACGCAAAAGGGAATATTAAGCTCACGGAGGAAGGCAAGCATCATCTCGTCGTCCTTTGTCGGTCCTATGCGGCTGTCTACGAGCTGAATTACAAGCTTTAAGCGGTCTATGTTTTTGTTTGACGTAAAATATCCGTCGGTTAGTGCCGAGAATTTTCTCATATCCTCGGGGCTTCTTTTTGCAAATCCGTATCCTGGGAGGTCAACGAGATAAAGCTTTTTGTCTACGTCGTAAAAGTTTATCGTTACCGTTTTACCCGGTGCGGAGCTTACGCGCGCAAGCGATTTTCTGTTAAGTATGGAATTGATAAGCGAGCTTTTCCCTACGTTCGAGCGCCCTGAAAACGCTACCTGCGGTGTAGGGTCGCCAAGTATCTGCCTCGGCTCGCCCGCACTTATTTTTAACGTTACGTTTTGTATATTTATTGCCATTGTGTTACCTTTTTTGTTTTTTTGTGGTTTTTATTTTTACGTGGGGAAAGGAAACTTCTTGAAAGAAGTTTCCCTTACCCAACACCCCTATCCTTCAAGAACTTTGCAACTGGGGTTTTATTTTTTTGCCGTAATAACTACGCTCGACGGTCGAACGCACAATGTTCGCACTGCACCCGAGTGGGAAGTTTTTGGTTTCGCTTTTTTCAAAAAGCGAACGGGTTTGGGCAGAGCCCATAAAAACGGCGTTTTCTTTTTGCCAAGCTTTTTCTTTGCGCCTCTTGTGCCAAAGAAAAAGCGGGATTGTGGTTTTTTATGTTTTTTGGGCGGGGAAGAAAACTTTTTGAAAGAAGCTTTCCTTTCCCCACACCCCTATCCTTCAAGAACTTTGCAACTGGGGTTTGGGTTTTGATTGTAATGTCTGCGCTCGACGGTCGAACGCACAATGTTCGCACATATAGCCTTCTCTTGTGAGAGAAGGGGGACCACCGCGGGGTTCCCCGAAGTGAGCTTGCGAGCTTTGGGGGTTCGTGCGATAGTGGTGGATGAGTAGATTATGAAAACGGCTTTAGTGTGATTTGGTACTAACTTGCTTTATATTTGACACCTCATCCGTCAACCACGGCGCAAGCTTGGGCTGACACCTTCTCCCGCTGGAGAAGGCTTGCATATACCATTCTTCCAACAATAGCTTGAAACAAAGCACTATGTTAATCAAAGCCTTTTTTCATAAAAGTTTTTAGTCAAGTTTTTTCAAAAAACTTGCAGGGGGTGGGGCGGAGCCCCGCATAAAATTCTGCCTATAAGCTAACTACACTAACGCCGCATTGAGGACGTCAGTTACAGAGTCGCAGGGGATAAAGTTAAGATGCGCCGTTGCTTCGGTGTCGCAGTCCTCAAGATTTCGAACGTTGTCGCGCGGAATAAGCACGTCGGTAATTCCGTAGGAATATGCCGCCATAGTCTTTTCCTTAAGACCGCCAATGGCGAGTACCTTGCCACGGAGCGAAACCTCGCCTGTCATAGCCACGTTGCGCTTAACGGCTCTGCCGGAGAGGGCGCTAACGAGCGCGGTAACTATAGTAACACCTGCGGAGGGTCCGTCCTTGGGGGTTGCACCCTCGGGAAAATGCAGGTGGATATCTTTATTTTTGTAAAAATCGGGGTCGATATTGTAGTCGCTTGCAATTGAACGAACTATGCTGACCGCAATCTTTGCAGACTCCTTCATAACGTCGCCTAAGGAGCCTGTAAGCTCAAGCTTACCGCTACCGTCAAGAATTGCCGCCTCAACCTTAAGCACGTCACCGCCAACTGAGGTGTAGGCAAGTCCGTTTACAACGCCAACCTCGTCAAAGGAGGAAACCGATTCGGGCATTATTTTGCGTGCGCCAAGGTAGCTTGATACGTCGTCTGCACTAATTTTTATACTCTTAAGCTTGTTGTTTTCAACTAAGCGACGGGCAGCCTTTCTTGCAAGCTCGGCAATTTTGCGTTCGAGCGTTCTAACACCCGACTCACGAGTGTAGAAGTCGATTATCTCGCAGATTGCATCGTCCTTTATGCTAAGCACACGCTTGTTGAGTCCGTGGCGCTTAAGCTGCTTTGGTATAAGATGATTTTTTGCAATAGAAAGCTTCTCGGTGCGAGTGTAGGTTGTAAGCTCGATTACCTCCATTCTGTCAAGCAAGGGCTTTGGAACGGTGTCAAGCGTATTAGCCGTTGCAATAAACAGACATTCCGAGAGGTCGAGAGGCATTTCAACAAAGTGATCGCGGAAGGCGTGGTTTTGCTCGCCGTCAAGCACCTCAAGAAGTGCAGAGGCGGGGTCGCCGTGCGAGTCACGTGTAAGCTTGTCTATCTCGTCAAGAAGCATAAGCGGATTTTTGCTCTTTGCTTCAACGAGAGCGTTAACTATTCTGCCGGGCATAGCGCCAATGTAGGTTTTTCTGTGTCCGCGAATATCTGCCTCGTCGCGAACGCCACCAAGCGAAACACGAACGTATTTGCGCTTCATCGCTCTTGCAATAGATGCGGCAATTGAGGTCTTACCCACTCCGGGAGGGCCTACAAGACATATGATTTGGTTTTTAAGTGAGGGGTTAAGCTGCTTAACCGCTAAAAATTCAAGTATTCTTTCCTTGACTTTTTGGAGTCCGTCGTGGTCTGCATCAAGTATCTTTGCCGCTGCCGCTACGTCGAGTCGGTCAACGGTTGATGCCTCCCACGGAATTTCAAGGCAGGTGTCTATATAGGAGCGAATTACCGACGCCTCGGACGAGCCGAAGGGCATTTTTGTGAGGCGGTCAAGCTCTTTTGCAAGCTTTTCCTTTATTTCGTCGGATGCCTTAAGCTCGGCTATTTTGTCGGCGTATTCATCTATATCGTCGCTTTCGCCAAGCTCGTTTTTGATAACTCGTATCTGCTCGCGAAGGTAAAATTCCTTTTGATTTTGATTAAGGTTTGCGCGTACTCGCTTGTGAATTTGAAGCTCGCAGTCAAGAAGCTCTGCCTCCTCGTCGAGAAGCGAGAGGAGAAGCTCGATTCGCTTTTGCGGATCAAAGCACTCAAGCACCTTTTGCTTGTCGGAGGGCTTTACAAGCATATTTGATGCTATAAAGTCCGCAAGCAGGGCAGGGTTCTTTATCCCCTTTGCCGCCGAGAGCATATCGTCGCTAACCGAGGGGAGGAGCCTTGCAAGGTCGTCGGTCTGTGAAAGTATTGCTCGACAGTACGCCTGCATTTTTATTGAGTCCTCGTCGGTCATAGTTATAGTTTTTGCTATTACGTCTGCGCAGTAATAGTTAGCGAATTTTTCAAAGCTTACTATCTTTGCGCGGGAAAGTCCCTCGGTTATAATTCTCATATTACCCTCGGGGTTCTTTACCGATTGCTTTATTTTGGAAACCGTGCCGACCTTTGCAAGCCTTCTCGGGTTTATCGTGGAGCTTGAATAATCCGTCAGTGCACAGATTAAAATTGGTGTATCTGTTTCAAAGGCAGCCTCTGCCGCAGATATGCAAAGCTCATCCTCAAGCTCAAAGCTTAGAGTTACTCCGGGAAATGCAACCGCACCTCGGAGCGCTATCACGGGAAGCGTTACTTCTTCTGTTTTCTCTATGTATCTTGCCATTATATTTTCCTTTTTTCATCGATTTTCTATCAATATATAATATATCACTATATTATATCACATTTTTTTCGATTTTGCTATAGTTTTTTGTGATTTTTTGGTTTTCACGGGGAAAACTTTCTTGGAAAGAAAGCTTTCCCCAGCACCCCTTTCAAAGAACTTTGAAAATTAGGGAATATTGTTTGCCATAATGAGTGCGTTCGACGGTTAAGTGTGGTGTGTTCGCACTGCACCTAAGTGGAAAGTTTTCGTCCACCTTTTTGGGCAGGTGGCGGGTTTGGGCAGAGCCCATAAAA
>JAZRAJ010000009.1:0-4006 GCA_045634485.1 Eubacteriales bacterium
TTCCCCCGCACCCCTTTTCAAAGAACTTTTAAAATTAGAATAAGAATGTTTTTCATTGTTTAGCACATTAATGCTTGAATGTTCTATATTCGCACTGCATATCGGTAGTAGGCTTTTTACTCAAACGATATTTGAGTCTACAATGTACTCAAAAAACTCTTTTATGAAAGTTTTTGGCGCTACCTTTTTTCAAAAAGGTAGCAAAAAATCCTGTCTATAAACTAACTACAAGGAACACAAAAAATGATAGAAAAGATAAAGAACGACGCAAGAATAGCGATAGAGGAATTAATAGAGAAATCGGGAATAAAGGAGGGCGAGATACTCGTAATAGGATGCTCAAGCTCGGAGATGATTGGCGGAATGATAGGCAAGAATTCGGCTCCCGAGGCGGCAGAGGCACTTCTTGATGCTATATATCCAATAATAAAGGAAAAAAATATTTACCTTGCGGCACAATGCTGCGAGCATTTAAACAGAGCTTTGATAATCGAGCGCGAGTGTGCAAAAAAATACGGTCTTGAGGAGGTATGCGTAGTACCTCAACCCAAGGCAGGCGGCTCGTTTGCAACCGCCGTATACAACAGAATGAGCTATCCGATAGCGGTTGAAGCAATAAAGGCTCACGCAGGTCTTGACATCGGCTCAACTCTTATAGGTATGCACCTTAAATCGGTTGCCGTTCCACTTAGACTCTCAATCAACACCATTGGCGAAGCCTTTATCGTCTGCGCTCGCACTCGCCCTAAATTCATCGGTGGCGAACGAGCTAAGTATGTTAAATGATTTATGTTTAAGACGAGATTATGTTTTTTTATGTTTTTACGTGGGGAAAGGAAACTTCTTGAAAGAAGTTTTCCTTTCCCCACACCCCTATCCTTCAAGAACTTTGAAGCTTGGGGGATTATTTTTTGCCATAATTTCTACGCTCAACGGTCGAACAACCCATGTTCGCACTGCACCAGAGTTTGAAAGTTTTGGTCTTTTGATTGTTAAATCCCAATGCCATCGGGAAAAAATAACAAATTTCAACTAAACAATGAACGATACAGGGATGTCGGCACTGCCGACTTTTCAAAAAACTTGCGAGGGTTTGGGGCGAGTAGCCCCATTTTATCGTTCTAAAAACGCAGGAGAGAGTGAATTTCTCTGCAACGCAAAGAAAGAGGGCGAACCCTCGTCGGGGGTTCTCCCTATATTTTTAATGAATAATGAAGTCGCTTCGCTGATGAATAATGAACAACGAATAATTTTGGTAAATTTTCGCAAGCGAAAATTGATTTTTATTATATTCGGGAGGAGCAAGCCCCTCCCCTACCGCATATTTGTTTGTATTTTTATTAATTGATAACAACATGAAAATTTATGCTTAATGGACCGTCGAGACCGGTCCCTACAACCGAGGTGCGGTGCGAACACACCACATTCAACCGTAGAGCGCACAAATTACGCCAAAAAACAAAATCCCTTTCAAAAATTCTTTGAAAGGGGTGCGGGGAAAAGCTTTCTTTTAAGAAAGTTTTCCCCGCAATAAAAAACATAATCAATTCAATTCAATTAAATCCAATCAAAGCAACGAGGCGCGGAGGTCGTCGGACGAGAGAGGAGAGAGATATGCGGGAGGAATATCGAGAACGGTCTTAGCACCGCAAGCACCCTCGGAGGCAAGACGGTAGATAGCGCGAGCGTAGGCAATAATAACCGATGAGGTAAACTCGGGATTGGAGTCGAGCTTTAAGGAAAACTCGATAATATTGTTGCTCTGCTCGTCAAAGCCTGTTTTTCCACTTCGAATAACAAATCCGCCGTGAGGAATACCGTTATGGTCACGGCGAAGCTCCTCAAGAGAGATAAAGTTAACGGTGGTATCGTAGTCCGCAAAATAGTTGGGCATAGTCTTAATTTCACGCTCGATTCGAGCCTTGTCCGCACCCTCAGCCGCAACAACAAAGCACTCACGAGTGTGCTTTTGACGAGTGGTAAGCTCGGGAGCACTACCCGAACGAACGGCAGAGAGAGCCTCGTCAACGGGTACGGTGTACTGACGAGCGTCGATTACACCCTCAATACGGCGAATAGCGTCGGAGTGACCTTGGCTTACACCCTTGCCCCAAAATGTGTAGTCCTTACCCGAGGGAAGCACCGCACCGGTGTAGGCACGCATAAGCGAGAAGAGTCCGGGATCCCAACCAACCGAAATCATAGCAACCTTACCGCTTGCCTTTGCAGAAGCATCAACGTTTTCAAAATGCTGAGGTATTTTTGCGTGTGTATCAAAGCTATCAACGCAATTAAAGAGTGACGCAATAGCGGGAGTTTGCGTGGGAAGGTCGGTAGCCGAGCCTCCGCAAAGCACCATAACGTCGATTTTATCGACCATAGAGGGAGCATCGTCAACGTGAAGCACGGGAACGCCCTCGGTTTGAATTTTAAGTGTGGCGGGGCCACGTCTTGTAAATACCGCCGCAAGAGTCATATCAGGGTTTTGCTTTATAGCCGACTCAACGCCTCTGCCGAGGTTGCCGTAGCCGTAAATTCCTATTCTTATCATACAATTAATTCCTTTTTGCTAAATTATAAAAATATTATATATTATATTTTACTAATTGTCAATAAAATAAGCTATATTTTTCGTTATATACTTGACAAAGTAGTAAAAAAAGGTTAAAATGGTAATTGGAGTGGTGTTTCCTTTACCGCTTCAAGTAATATTTTTTGGAGGAAAAGGAAATGTATATAGTGGATTCACACTGTGACAGTATTCAGCAGGTTGACATTAGAAATCACAAGCTTGTTAACCCTTATAATATGAGCCAGAAGTATAATCAGCTTCAAATGGTTGCAATGTTTTGCAGCTGGCCGCACGAAACTCCCGCAGAGTGCTACAAGAGAACGAGCCGTTATATGGGACTTTTCTCGGTAGCGATGGATAACGAGAGTGATAAGATAGTTAAGGTTAAAACCTATGCCGACATCGAGAAGGCGTTTGCCGAGGGTAAGCACGCGGCTCTCCTTTCAATTGAGGGCGGTACGGGTATTATGGGTGACCCCAAGATATTTACCGAATTTTATAACTTTGGCGTTCGTGTATTCGGTCTTGCATGGCTTCACAACGACCTTGCAAAGAGCAATAGACTCGAGGAGGGCGAGGAGGATACAGGTCTTTCCGACAAGGGTAGAGAGATAGTTACGCTTGGTAACGAGCTTGGAATGATATTCGACGTTTCGCACCTTTCCGATAAGGCGTTTTGGGATGTAATCGAGCTTGCAAAGAAGCCCGTAATCGCTACGCACTCGAACTTCCGTGATCTTTGTCCTCATTCGAGAAACTTAACCAAGGATATGGCAAAGGCACTTATCGACAAGGGCGGTGTTATCGGTCTTAACTTCTACCCCAAGTTTATAAGCGAAAATCCCGAGGACCATACCATAGAGGGACTTTTCCGTCACCTTGATTATTGCCTTGAAAACTTTGGCGAAAACGGAATTGGATTTGGCGGAGATATCGATGGAACAAGCGGACGCTATCCTCGCGACTTCGACCTTACACGCTCTATTCACGATCAGCTCGTTGAGTATTTGCAAAAGCACTACAGCGAGAGCATCGTAGAAAAGGTTGCAGGCGGTAACTACCTTAACTTTTTAAAGAATAATCTTTAAAAATAGCAATTTTTAACAATACGATACCAAAAAACTTCCATCGGGAAGCTTTTGCGGTATTAAATTGTGCGATTGAGGGTTGTTTCGTGTCATCCTGAGCGGAGAAAATTTCACGGTGTGAGATTTTCGTAGTCGAACCCGACTTTAAGGAGGGCGCGAAGCGGGATCTCTTGATAAATAAAAAATCCAAACGAGATCCCTTCGTCGCTAACGCGCCTTGATTTTTCGTCCGTGTCATCCTGAGCAACGTCGAAATTCGAGCAAAGCGAGAATCAAACGTGACGTAAGGCACGTTTGGGATCTCGGACGAAAAATTTCGACTTCACTTCGTTTCGCTCAGGATGAC
>JAZRAJ010000010.1:0-21774 GCA_045634485.1 Eubacteriales bacterium
TATGCAGATAGCTATTCTTGGGAATTTACAACCGTAACCTCTCCAGATGAACAAGACGAGGCAAGACGCTTGGAAAATGTTTTGCTCATTTGTCAATTACTTGGTTCTGATGTTTTTACATACGCAAAGGACGCAAGTGGTAAGCAAATGATTACTACGAATGCCGATACACTTCAAGAGGGTGATCCTCTTAGAATGAGTATAAGATACAACAAAAATGCTATTATAAAAAGCCACGAAAAGAATTGCTATATTACCGCTAAGA
Source organism: Eubacteriales bacterium (assembly GCA_045634485.1). Classification (GTDB taxonomy): domain Bacteria; phylum Bacillota; class Clostridia; order Oscillospirales; family CAG-272; genus HGM12713. Next base: position 266 of record JAZRAJ010000010.1, read on the forward strand.
TTAACGGTAAATATGATGTAAAGATGACGCTTAAAGGATTGGACGGAAGTGATTGGGGTACTGTATATGAGGATAATAAATACGGTCGATATGAACACACGCAGGATACTTTAGTCTTTGAAGGTGAAATCCCCGATGAACTAAAGGGCACTGCCATAACCTCAATACGAAATATTGAGCTGCATTCACCTGATAAAATTCAATCGTTTATAACTTATCAACCCCTAGTAAATATAGGGATTGATGATATTTACATCAAAGGCAGAGATTTGCGAACGCCTGCCGCAACTATTGGCTCTAAGCCCTCCGATATCTGGGCGAAATCAAAAAGCGTTGATATATATGTAAATACTAAGGATAATTTAAACGCTCGATTCAATGATGCAGTAACGGTTTATTATCAGTGGAGCAATAGTAAGGAGCTTCCCAAAAATTACGGCTCAATGATTCACATCAATACGCCTCAGGACGGTGAAATATCCAAAACTATTATCGGAACGGGTAATGGAGAAATGTATCTTCATTTAAAGTCGGTTTCGGGATATGGAAAAAGTTCGATTTCCGACTCTTTGACGGGAGTATATGACCCTACCGATTCTTCTGCGGTATATACTCCGTTCGGACCATTTAAATTCGATAATGCCGCCCCCGATTTTTCGGTTGATAATATGGTAATATCGGGCTCATTAAAGGATAGAACGATATCATTCGAGCTTCCGAACGATAATAACGGCTCGGGCTTGCAGCAGATGAATCTTTATTACGTTCCTAAAATAAGCGAAGACGGTGAGGGTGTGCTGCTTAAAAAATTCACTCTTGATAATTTCTCGGGTGATCCGTTAACACTCGAATATACTATTTCGCATAAGGCAGTTGGCGTCTGTGTTGATGAAAATGGGAACGAAATTTTAGCCAGAGAGGACGTTGAGTTCTACTGGGTTCTTACCGACAAGCTTGGAAATACTAATACCGAGCCGATAAGATTTAAGTTGACCTTTGACACCAATGATTACCTTAGCGGTGAGATAAAGGAATGCGGATCTCAAAATATTACTGATAATGAAGCGTATAAGATATTTAACCGTACTACGGAAAAAGTAGATGAATTTACTTTTATCTACAATTATAGGCTTAACAAGGATAGACAGTATTCTATACATAAAGGAAATAAGGTGTCATACGGCTTCCGCTTTTTGGTAGATCATACGTTGTTTGGCGCAACCGATAGCGGTACTTACAACGCAAACGTATATTACAATGGAGAAAAGATCACCGATTATTATTTCCAAGATGAGAGCATTGCTGGATTTTATGCTATTTGGTTTTACGGTGAATCGCAAAGCGGACGTTATGACGTTCAGCTTACAAGAACCGAGGGCGATAGTGTCCGAGTTTCCCATACCTATTCGATATACTTTACCGATGGACTTGAGGATATAACCGAGGTAAAGCACAAGATTGAATCGGGAACGCTTCTTAATAATAAAGTATATCAGATTTCCAGTGACTATCTTTACTTCTATTATAAGGATATTGACGGCATTACTCAACGTGAGTATTACAACGGAGTAAAGCAGCCCGCAACCTTTTCAAGCTATGCAAAGCTTAAGGAGTATGTTTATTATAAAGAGCTTAGTGATATTTATCTCGTTCAATTGACGGGGGCAACAGCTAATGCGCTTAATAGCGGTACTGCAGGATATTTGATTGCTAAGGGCGAAACTGAAACTCCTAAGGCAGGTCAGTATTGGATTAGATATAAGAGCAACGCATGGACTCCTTCGGCGGGAGATACTGCGTGGGTATATTACTATTACGGACCGAGTGATGTGCTTAGTGAAGGCGCTTTCTCGAGAAACCTCCAAAACGCTCTTAATGAAGTTTCAAAGCGTATTGCAGATGACTGTGAGTATGTTGTTCTTACAGATACATCGCTATTCTTAGGAAACGTATCAGGAGATAAGATGCTTGACTCCTACGGCATGCCTTATCTTCTCGACGCTCAAATCCATAATTACGACGAAGTGTCGGATAAGACAAAGTGCGGTAACAAGTGGAGCTTACAGATTTACTACACCGCAGATAAAAATATCTACACAAGTAACGTATATGTTGGTGCTGAGGGAACAGCTGATTATAGGGAATTTCCCATTGTTGGTAATTTCAAGGTCCCCAACGATTCACAATTCCAGTATATGACCTATGCAGATTACCAAGGTCAAGGTAAATGGAAAGAGTTGAACATCGATGAGGGACAAGGCTTTGTTGACGTATTTAAGGGCTCGGGAATTTATTACATTCGCGAATTATCGGTAGACGGTGTATCTATTTACGCTATTTACGTTGATAAATCAGCCCCCGAGGTAAGCTTTTCTAAAAAGGACGAGAATGGCGAGCTCGAAGACGTTTTCGCAGACGGAATTGAAATTACAGATATAAGAGCAAACAACTTAATTATCGGAGGCATTTCGCCTACCGAATACGATAGGCTTTCTTATGTGGCCGTTTACAGAGTTAAAGACCTTTTCCGCGTTGGAGTTTATACCGCTGAGGAGCTTGAGCTTTCTCCCTTGAGATTGGAGGACGGAAATTATTATCTCGTTATTTCCGACCGTTCGGGTAACCATTACACCATAACCGCAAAGATTAGCAGTACTAATCTTGAATGTGTGGTAACTGAATATCCCGATAAATTTATAAAGCTCACCTGCAATCGTAGAGCAGACCAGATACTTAGATACGAGGTTTATCTTAACGGCGAGCTTTTTACCTCTGAATATGCTTCCGAAAATCCCTTTGAAGATGCGGGAATTTACACGATATATATTCAGGATATCTATGGAAATGAATTTTCAGATGAATATGTATTTACCAGAAATTATCCTACGGTTAACTGGAAGTATTTAGGCTCAGACGGTAAGTTCCATGCTTATGATGCCGCAAGCCCAAGCACCGACGGATTTGTTATGACTTGGCTTTCGGACAACAATTATAAAATATCTACATCGGTTAAAACAAGATTTTCCTTTAGCGGTAATTACGGATATGAGTTTATCGGAGCAAAGCCTGAGTACAAGGAAAGCATTTCTTCGGAAACCTCAGTTACGATTACCGAGGGGCAGTCCTTCACATTAAAGGTATTTTACAAGGACCACAAGGATTGCTACGTTATATATACGGGCGTTGTTGACGTAACCCCACCCTCAATAAGCGTTTCTGCCGAAATAAACGAGCTTTCTAACGGCGAGCAAGGTCTTTTCGACCAATGGATAGCAAGCGGCAAGGTAAACGAGGATATTGCCTTGAATGAGCTTTATTATACGCTTGTGAAAAAAACTCAAAGAACGGTTGTAAACGGCGGTGACGTTAGCTCGGATATTATAAGAATAAACGTAAGCGACGTAAACGATCTTTCTAAGGTTGACGTTTATCTTAATGATACGTTGATTAAATCGCAGGACGTAAAGAGTGGATTTTCACAGATAATAGTCAGCAGATGGGGAAGATACAAAATAGTTGCTAAGGATACGCTTGGCAACGTTTCGGAGTTTAACTTTGTTAACGGAAAGCCCGAAGGGGTTAACTACTACGTTGACGGTGTTAAGAAGGAGATTGAGCTGCATAGCTATCTTAACTTTGAGATCGTTGACGGTAAGCACGTTTACACTAAGGTCGATTACGGTAACAACTTGTTTAAGCTTGACCTTGCAAATGATGGAAACGTATTTGTATCGGTCGGCGTTTCGGGCGGAGAGACTGCAATATACGGATTTAAAGTGTCTGGTGGATGCGTTTATCCCTTGACATATAGAGTAGTTGTTGATGCGGATGGAGATAAAGAAGTTAATCTTGTGGCAGGTAACGCAATAGTTGACGTGTCCTCTCCCGATTTTAGATTAGACAAGGAATATCTCTTGAACGCAAACGGTGTGCACGCAATATATGCTACGGTCGATGCTAATAACGCAGTGAGTATTAAGGTATATGCTCCCGAGGATACAAGCAAGATTCTTTCGGTTAGCGCAAGAGTTGGACTGTTAGGCAAGGATGCTATGTTCGTTTCCTCTGAAATATCCAAAAAGAAATCCGAGATAGTCTTTGAGGATGCCAACGGAAAGGATATTACCTCGCAGTTAAGCAACGATATTCGTGTAAACAACGGATTTATTATTAACAACGAATTCTTCAATAGCGAGCGCGTATCAAGTGTTCAATTGTATTATTCTAAGCTCAATGATCTTGATGTAAATTCACTTTCGGGAAGAAAGGATATTTACACCGACGGTAAGCTTTATACCGACGATGGTTTTTATCTCTTGATAGTTAAAAACTTGTATGGCAATGAATCTGTATACAGAATTGGTATTTCAACAACCTTTGGCATTACATCATCTGTTACCTTTGCTGACGGTCAAAAGATTCATTACAGTAAGGATTATGTTGGAAAGCTTTATTCCAATAATGAAATAGTTATAGACATTCTTGACGAGAGTATAAGGTATTCTGTAACATCTAATGGCAATGCCTACACAGGATATCAGAAAAAGACCGAAAACGGAATTGTTTATCTTGTATTCTCGGAGGAGGGAATCTACGAGCTTCGCTTGACCGATTCCTATGGAAACGTACTTGTAAAGCAGCTTGAAATCAATAAATCTACTTATACCGTAGACGATAAGCTTCTTACGGGTTATAACGAAAAGGCACTTAAGCGTAATGAAGGCTATACCAATCAAAAGCTTTCGGTCGATAAGACGGTTTTCGACGGTAGCGGAATTTATTATCTTGCTGTAAAGTACGGTGATACGCTTAACGTTCTCGTAGATGCATTCTCTGAGACCTCGGTTAATGCTGATTATCAGAAGTTTGTAAACGCAATAGGCAGTAACGGCGACGGAGTGTATACGGTTATTTGTCGAAATCGCTACGGATCAGTAGTTACAAAGGATATTCATTACAGAAGCACGCCCACTCTCAAGCTTGAGAGAACTACGCGTTCACAAACAGATGCTGAAATATACGATCTTAATTATGCTGTTTCACTCGGATTTTGGTCAAATAATACCTTGATATTCAGCACCGAAGCGAATAATTACCAATTTACCGTAAACGGAAATGCCACCGAGTGTCCGAGAACTCTTGCGTTTAATAATGCGGGCGATTTTGGAAGCTCCGAGTACGATATCACGTATATTGATGAATATGGATTCGAGTATAGCTTTAAGGCTTACTTGATAAGAAAGAATGTAACGGTAGATCTTTCTGAAAACGTACAGGCTATCGAGATTGATGGAGTTTTGAATACGAGAAACGATATTTCTATAACCTTCGGCGAGAACACCTACGCAACCTATACGATAAACAACGGCGAATCGTTTAATTACCGCTCGGGCGATGTTTTGAAGAAGGATGGAACATATAGATTTACCGTTATCGATTATGCAGGTAACGTATCAACCTTAATCGTTAAAAAGGATACTATGGTTGACTTTGTATTTGTAGAATCAAATACCTCTAACGTAATCCAAAGCGGTGCGGTCGTTAACTCCTCTAAGGTAGCTCTTAATATACTTAACAAGGATAGTGCGTATATCGAGAAGGTGCTTAAGGACGGAATTGTTCAAACCGATTTCACTGGCACAAAGTTTAACGAGGACGGAAAATGGGAATTAATTTTAAGCGATAAGCTTGGAAATAAGGCATATTTCTGCTTCTACATTGTAACTCGTATGCAAAACGGATTTTCCTATACCACTCCGTATGAATATCATATAACAGAAATGTGGTTTGATAGCGGTGACGGAGTAAGAGTTTCCTATATGAATTTCGTAAACCACACCGATTACAATTCAAGCTTCAACTTTAACGAAAACGGAAAATATACAGTTGTTATGTCATCTACAGTAACAGGAAAATCGTCAAGCTTTGAGTTTACTGTAAATACATTACCTCCCGAAGTTTCCTTGGTTGGCTGTAACCCCGGCGAAACAACTATTATGGACGTATCGTTTGCAGGCTGCAAGGTTGGAGATACTATTAAGATTTATAAGCATACCGACACAGGTGAAAAGCTTGTTAATAAGGTAGAAATAACCTCAACGGCAACAAAGATGCCCACAATAGTAGAGGGCGGAAAATACCGCGTTGTTGTTGAGAGTGAGGCAGGAGTTACAACTGAGCTTACTTTTGTCAGAAAACATATTATGAATACCGCAGGAAGCATATTTATTATGGTAATTATTATGTTTGCCATTGTAGGACTTTTTGCAGGACTCATATACAGAAACAAATCCAAAACAGATGATTAATTTTAATTAAATAAAAAATAAAAAGGAGAAAAAATTATGTTGAACGACATGAATTCAATCGTCCAGCCCGTATTGGACATCTGCAAAACTCTCGTACCGATTATGCTCGGTGTAGTAGGTGCTGTTGGAGCATTATGGTGCATCCTTCTTGGTGTTAAGTATGCCAAGGCGGACGATCCTCAGGAGCACGAAAAGGCAAAAAAGGGCCTTGTAAATGCAATTGTAGGATTCGTACTTATTTTCGTTCTTTTGGTAATGTTGACAATTGGTACAAATGTCCTTACCGACTGGTGGGCAGGCTATGACCTTTAAAAAAGTCATAAAAGCCTGTATCGTTCTCTGCGCTACGGCGATCCTTGCGATCGCCGTAGGCGGATGCGATGATTTAGGTGTTTACAGCGATGCAGAAGAATATTATTCATCCTTTGACGATATCGTATTAATTAGCGGTACATCAAGAGAAAAGGATAACTATTCAGTCAAAGATTATTTTTATAACGACGATTCACGCAGAGATTTTCTCCGTGGAGATGATGGAACATATAAAGGCGTACCGCACAGTGACTACGTCTATATGGCAATTCCCTTTGAAAGCGATATAGAGATGGATTCCTTTGCGCTTTATATCCAATCTGAAAGCGATGTATCGGTATATATGAACTTTTATATAACCGATGAAATACCGTCCGAATGGAAGTCACTTGCAGACCTCGAGTCCGAAAATAACGAAACAGAAAGTGACGAAGCAGAAAATTACGGAGCGGAAAACGAAAACGGCGATAAAACCGAAACAGAGGAAAAGGTGTACGATGATCCTGCGCCCGAAACAAGAATAGGGGATACTACGGTTCATCTTAAAGGTGGAAATTGGAACTCTTTTGTGTTGGATATATTTACAATAGATGGAAAAGCACAAAAAAGTATAGAAATAAAAGACGGTCAATACTTATTGATTCAAATTAGAAACAACAGTGGAATACGTATTTATAACGAAGAAAAACAAATATACGTTGACCCACAAACAGAACTTGAACTTCCAACGGCTGAAATAACAATGACAAATTTATTAATCAGAGCGTTGGGTTTAGAAAATAGCACTGAAGTACAAGGAGGGTAAAAAACAATGTTTAGTTGGTTTTGGGAATTTCTATACATGATCGCCAAAACATTATTTAGGCTAATCGACGGCTTAATACTTTGTGCAAATTTGCTTTGCGGCATTACTCCAATCAATTTTGATGGAAAGGAAACCGACTTTTTAACATATTTGATTTTTAGTGATGAAGTTGGATTCGCATTCAAAATATCTGCGCTTTTAGCAACTATACTCCTTGTTTTATTTACCGTATTTATGATAATACGTAATATAGCTAAGGATAAGGCAGAGGGAACTTCCGCACAAATTGCGGTAAAATCATTTAAAACCCTGCTAATGTTTTTCTTTGTACCGTTAGTTATGGTTGCATTTATGACAATAGGCAACACATTCGTAAAGGCGCTATACGCCGCAACGGTGCAAGGCTCCGCATCACCCGGAGCATTCCTCTTCAGCGCATTCGCCGAAGATGGCGGAATGTCGTCTGAGATTGCGTCTCGCTTTAGAGTTGGTGAGCTTGATTATTACAACACGAGCGTGGTATCCTCAAATATGATACTTTCCGACTTTCCATTTATATTCTCGTATATTGCGGGCGGTGTGGTTTTATTTGGTATAGGAAGCGCAATGCTTGTATTTGTTGACCGTGTAATATCACTTGTAATTTTGTATATAGCTGCACCTATTTCAATTTCAAGCAGTGTCTTGGATGACGGTGCAAGATTTAAGCTTTGGCGAGACCAATTCCTCACAAAATTCATAATGGGATACGGAATGATATTAGGAATGAATATTTATGGATTAGTTTGCGGACTTGCAATGGATCCCGATCTTGTTTTCTTTGCCGGTGAAGGAGATGCCATAAAATTTTTAAACCTTATTATGCGCTTGCTTATAATCGGAGGCGGTGCGCTATCACTTCAAAAGGCTATGGCTCTTGTTGGAAATCTTGTTTCTGCCGGAGCAGGCTCCAACGAGCTTCGCGACAATGCATTGTCCGTGGGCAGCCTTGCTAGAATGGCGGCCAGTGGCGCAAGCTTTGTTGGCGGTAAGGCACTCGGCTTTGCGGGAGGCGCATTAGGATATATGACAGGTGCAAAGGCACTCAAGAGTATTGTTGGTAATGCTGTGTCAAATCAGTCAAGCCACTTGTCAAAAAGATTGCTTCGCGGCTTAGGACTTGGCGGAGGATATCCTAAAGAAGATAAAAAGAAGGATGACAAGAATGACGACAAGAAATCCAGTGATGCACATAATTCCGAAAAGGCAAATTACGGTTCAGACGCCAATTCAACAAAGAATGCATTCAAAACATCTGATTGGGATGGCGGTGGAAATGGTAATAATAATTCGCCAAACCAAAACAAGAATAACTCAGTAGGCGACGCTATCAATAACAACAAAAACGGCAATAATGGACAAGGACAACAAAATCCACAACAAGAAGGAAATGGGGATGAAAAGAAATGAGAATAATTCCAAAAACGGCTAAAGTTAAAATAGAATTTTTTAAAAATATTTCTCTTGCAGACACCGTAATAGGTCTTGCTGCACTTGCCCTTGAGGTTTTGATTTTTACAACCAACATCCCCTCAATACCTAAATATGTATTAATGTTATTGGTTTTAGCAATAACGATATGGTTGTTCTTGCCATTTGACGGACAAAGATTTTATATGATGTTTGTCAATATGACAAAGTATGTGTTTTCGGTAAAGCACTATTCAAAGGACTTTACCAAAGCAAATGCAAGCATCGATAACTTCATAGCATTCAAGGACATCAAGGATGGATTTATCGTTTATAATGAATACTATGGTGGCGTGCTTGAGATAGATCCAAGAGAATTTAGATTGCTTTCCGAATACAAGCAAGATCAAATAATCGACATTCACTTTGGAAAGCTTGTACGCTCTATTAGTGGAAATACAAGGGCTTCTATTGTTAAAATAGATAGAAAAATGATGCTCGATAAGTACATAGATGCTGAGCATGAAAAGGAAGAACAGCTTGATAAGCTTTTCGAGGCAGGAAGTATTGATGAGCAGGAAAAGCTTATAAGACAGAAGATAATAGCAGAAAGAATTGCTATATATAAGAGAATGACCTCGGGCACAGTTCTTAGAAAGCCTTTCTACTATTTCGTTGTATACGATAAGGATAAAACCGTTATCCGCGAGATACTTACCAATGGAATATCAAACCTCATTGATGCAGGAATGAGCTCTCGTATGCTTGACAATAAGGGCTTAGCACTCTTCTTGAAGTATAGCTTCACAGATAATTTTGAGGAGAAAGATATCGATATGCTCGCCGAAGAGGAGCTTTTACAATGGGTAAAGCCCACAGAGGTGTGCTTCAAGCCCAAGAGTGCATTTATCGACGGCGTTGAAACCTTTAACTATTCAGTTCGTAATTTCCCACTCTCTGTTCTCAATGCTTGGGGCTATCAGATGTTCAACATCGAGGATACCAAGGTTGTAATGAATATCGAGCCTTACGAAAAGAATAAGGCGGTAAGAATGTTAGACCGCTCGCTCATAGAGCTTGCAAGCCAATCCGAGAACTCCTTTAAGGCATCATCAATGATTGATAAGCAAACTCACATTGAAACCCTTGTAGAAGTGCTTAGAATGCTCCAAAACGACAATGAAACATTGTTTAGCGTTACGTTGCATTTCACAATTTATAATAAAAACAGACTCACTAACGTTGAAGCAAAGAAAAATCTTAAAAAGACAATTAAAAGAATAGTAACCGAGCAAGGCTTTGAGCTTGCCGACAACTTCTGCAAGCAAAACAGAGCGGTTATATCCTCTAATATTTCAAGATATGATGCTTGCCCCGAATTTGCAAGAGCAATTCATTCGGGATCGGTTGCGGCGGTCTTTCCATTCGTGCTTTCTACTGTCATGGACGACGGCGGCTCTATTCTCGGAGTATCGGGTAATTTCCCCGTAATAGTTGACTTCTTTAAGAGAGATAGAGAGCGTGTTAACTCAAATATGGTAATTATGGGTAAATCGGGCTCGGGAAAATCCTTTGCAACTAAAACTATCTTAACCAATCTTGCCGCAGAAAACTCAAAAATATTTATCCTTGACCCCGAGAACGAGTATAATTACCTTGCTAACAATCTTGGCGGTAGACTAATAGACGTCGGAACAGCAACGCAGGGAAGAATTAACCCTTTCCACGTGGTAACAACACTTGATGCCGACGAGGAGGGACTTGGCGCAAAGGTAGATAACTTTGCCGTGCATCTTCAGTTCCTTGAGGAATATTTTAGAGTAATTCTTCCCGGAATAGACGTGCAGGCGCTTGAATATCTTAACAATCTCGTCGTTGAGGTATATAAGAAAAAGGGTATCGGCTTTGGTAGTGATTTTTCCCGTCTTAAGGCGGAGGATTACCCGATATTTGACGACCTTTACGAGCTTATCAAGGAAAAGCTTCAGGAGGCAAGAATTGATTACGATATAGCTAATCTTCGTATTCTTTCTAACTTCGTATCTAAGTTTGCAAGCGGTGGACGTGATTCCAATCTTTGGAACGGACCGTCAACCCTTACCGTTAAGGAAAACTTTACGGTATTTAACTTCCAAAGCCTTCTTGCAAACAAGAACGGCGTTATTGCAAATGCGCAGATGCTTCTCGTTCTTAAATGGCTTGATAACGAGATAATTAAGAACAGAGAATTTAATATTAAATACGGCACTAAGAGAAAGATAGTGGTTGCAATCGACGAGGCACACGTATTTATCGACCCCAAATTCCCCGTAGCCCTTGACTTTATGTATCAGCTTGCAAAGCGTATCCGTAAGTATAACGGTATGCAGATAGTAATTACGCAGAACATCAAGGACTTCGTTGGAACGCAGGATATTATAAGAAAATCCACGGCGATAATCAATGCCTGTCAGTATTCATTTATCTTCTCGCTCTCGCCAAACGATATGGACGATCTTTGCACGCTTTACGATAAGGCGGGAAGAATTAACACCGTTGAGCAGGAGCAAATTGTTAACAACGAGCGTGGAAACGCATTTATTATTACAGGACCTACCTCGCGAACTAACATTGAAATAATTGCATCTCCTAAGATTCGCGCAATATTCCATGAGTAATAAAATCAAATCTATTTTATAAGGAGAAAATATATGACATCAAGAGAAATTGAAGAGCGCATATCCTCATATAAGGATGCCTGCAAGGAGGCAGGTGGCGAAATACCGCTTCCCGCCGCAGACGTAGATGCTCTTTTTGGTGATGAAAATAATCCCCCCGAGGAAAGCGTTCCCGAAAAATACAGAGATGCCTTTATAATGGCAAGAAATGGAGATTTTAGTCAGTTTGATACGCTCCCCTTGTTTTTAAGAAACGCTCTCGGAGCGCTCGAGGTTAGAGATTTTTATAACAGATTTTCTATGAATCCCTCCTATGATAAGCCCGAGCTTCAGGAGCATTTAAGAAGCAAGGCAATGAATGCGGCATTCCGTGCAGGTATGTTTGCGTTAAAAAAATCCGAGTCCGAGGTCGAGCGTAGGCTTGGCGAAAATTGCGATAGGATTATGAGCTATAATATAATGCAAAAAACCATGCTACCTCCAACGGAAGAGGAGGTTGAAAGCTTCACTCAAGCCGTAGGAGAGGATAACGCACCCGCTGAGCTTGAGCGTAACCTTGCAAGACAGCGTGTTATGGCTAAAATGCTTTTTATGAGCCAGCTTGGTAAGTACGAGGTTATAACCAAGGGAAAATCAACGTCCGAGCTTAACGAAACCGTTGCCGAAACCTTGGCGCACGGCGGACGTACGAATTACGTTCTTCCGTTGGGTAGTGATACGCAAACGGTTTTTGATGCAGTTTTGGGCGAGAACCGCGGTCAGGCTGCGGGCGTTTACAAGCGTACCGCCGCAACGCACTATGCAAGCCGTAGAAAGATTAACGGTAAGGGAATGATAGGCTCTCAATCAAAGGAGGAAAAGCTTAGAGTTGACCTTCGTAAGATTTTGCGAAATCAAAACGGTATGGACCTTGCAGTGGGCGGTATCGGCGCAAAGGGCCCCGGCACGGCACCCATAATGGGTAGAGGCGAATCGGGACACGCATATATGCGTATTGAAAACGGCGACAAGAAGCACTGTGGCTCGTTGCTTCTCGGCATCGAGGGCTGTGCGCCTCAAGCATCAAGTGGCTTGGGAAGCACGCACGGAATCAGGGCTATTCCCGGAAAGCAGAGCGCATTTATTTCGGGTAAGGGTGCGGTTGGTAATAAGCTTGGCGGAAGACAGGTTGACCTTTCGGCACTTTCCTCTCAGGAGCTTTCGGAAATTATTGGGGCGTTTGATGAAAAATACACCGAGCTTCAAGCTAATGCCAATACTCCCGAGGGTCGCCAAAGACTTTCCGAAATCAACGATATGCTTATAGGCAAGCCTATGGAAACGCAAAAGCTTATCGGAATGCTTAACGACCTTGGAATGAACGATCCTAAGATTTCGCAAACGGTTACCAAGGCTCGCGAGGGATACTATGCATCAAAAATCGATACCTTGAAATTATCAAAGGAAGAGTATCAGCAGAATATCAGAAAGACCTATAAAACAAAGGACGCTTGCAAAATTGCAACGGCTCGCTTTGAAAAGGCGGGAAATGATTTGGAGCTTTCGGTAGGAGCAATTAAGGAGCTGATGTTCACACACGCTACAAGACCTTCTAATTATTTCTGGCGTCATCCCATTAAGAATTATCAAGAAAATAAAACGATAAAGGAGCTTATAAAGGGACTTGAAAATTCTAAGAATTTCTCCCGTAGCGATATTGCACGTGAATTTATGCGTAATAACGATACATTTGCTCTTAATTGGGGAGAGGGACTCTCAAACGATTCAAGGGAAATTGCGATTATGTCGGAAAAGACCTTTTATAATAAGGATAGCAAGCTTGCAGACGTAATTAAAGAGGCTACGAGCAAGTATTTTAAGGACGAGGCTTTAAAAAATAACGAGGCGCAGGTTGAGTTAGAGGTTAAAGAGAGTCAGCCGAGTAATGATTTGAATTTTGAATTGATGGGAGCAAGCAAGGCACCCGCAGGGCCTATGCGTGAGAAATTTTCTTGTTTTGAAGCCAATGAAGCGTCACGAGAAAAGAAAGCCGTTTCTCAAAAAGTAGAGCCCACTCGTCAGCAAGAAAAGCAAAGACATCCGTAAAATAGTGAGCGGTAGTCAAATAAAAAATATCAAAATTGATTTAAGTTGGGTAACGCAAAGCCCTACCTCGGTTGCTACAAAATTTTAACCTGTAGCAACCGAGAAAAAATTTTTACAGTTGGTAACACCGGAGTAAAAACGAGTATGAAGAAAAAAATTGACGGCGCACGTGTAAAAGACTATACGTGTGATAGCGTGATAAAGCGAGGATACGAGATATACGATGAATGGCAGAGTGGATTTTCCTCTCGAAGGATAGTTAACTGTGTCGAGCGTGCGGTTGCTGCCTCTCAGGAAAAAGTGGCGTATTCCTCTTATATCGAGGCGATGGCTTGTATTTTTGCGCTTGAGCTTCGCATAGAGAAAAGGTATAAATCCCTTTGGAGGTGTCTGCTTTTTTATTTTTCATGGCGCCGTGAAGCAAATGCGCTAAAGCGATTTAAAAATACGCTTCATATTACGGTAAGCACCGATATTCGCACGGCAATCGAGATTGCGCTCGAGGCGCTTAGAGAAAAAATTGAGGGCGAGGAATTCGACGGTGACGATGATACGAGAGGTGGCAAGCAAAACGGCAAGAGAGCAGACGAGTTGACCCGTACAGAGAAAAATGCGCAGGAGCAAGCCACAAATGAAAAAAACGAGGAAGCCACCGAGGCAGAGGATTCAATAGAGGACTCGGAGGAAAAGACCGAGGATGGCTTAGACGTAGCCTCAAAGGATGCAGAGATTAAAAATAGCATCGAGAAGCAGGAGGGATTAGAGCCCTCGCAGGAGGCACTTAAAGAGGTAGCAACGGAGGCAAAGGAAGTAAAAGAGGTAAATGAAGCCGAGCCTCCTAAGGACGAAAAGGAAAGTAAACTTAAAAAAGAAAATAACGGCTCCAATGAAAAGGCAGAGACGAGCAATGATAAATTAAAGGAAGAAAGAGCCTATAACGATGCGGTGGATTCGCCACCTCCTTATATGGAGAGTAATGCGGAAAAGAGCCCTGCCGTGTCTACCTTGTTTGCCGAGCAGGCTGCTGCAAGCGACGCAGGCAAGGAGAATTTGGCTCAGAATCATGCTATCGATGATGCTAACGCTAACAACGAAGGTCCGCAAGCACAGGACTTGACAGACGATAAGTCGGATAGGGAAAGCACCGTTGATAAAAACGCTTACTTATACGATAAAATGCTTTTAAACGTAAAGGATGGCGTGGCAAATCAATCCGAGCCCAAGCAAGAGCAAATTAAAAATAACGAAAAGAGCGTAGTCGCTAACACCGCAAAGACGGAAGCAAAGGTTCCGCTTCAGGTTGACGTTGATGCAAGCATCGAAAATCAAATTATTCAAGAGGCCAATAGGAGTATGTCCAACGAGTCAAAGGAGGCGTACTACAATTGGCAAGCCGATATCGTTAGGGAACAGCTTGAAATTTCAAATGACGATCTTGCTGCAGCGCCTCCGATTGAAGGCAAGAAGATGTCGGAGCCCGTGCAAGGCAGTAAATTAAGCGCTACAGTAAACAGAAAATGATAGGAGGATACAACTGATATGCCGAAGAAAAATCAAACCAATAATCAAGAAAATAAAAAAAATCAGAACGAAGTACGTCCAGTTAATGGGGGCGGCGTTCAGGGTCTGCAAGGTTTGAACGGAAATAATCCGAGAGGAAGTGTATTCAGCGAGGATTATTTAAATCAAGGCAAGAGCAGGATTCCGGGTTGGAATAACGCACCTCAAAATCAACCCTCGCCAATCGTTACTCAGCCTCTTACAGAGGAAGAGCGCTTGAAGCAACATTTGAGCATGAAGGAGCACTACTTAGAAAATCTTCAAAATCAAAGAGGTGGCTCTGCATATGAGATAACTCAAAGAAAAATAAACATTCAGGCTACCGAGAAGGAAATTGAGGATCTAAAGCTTAAGCTCGGCTTGATAACTCAAGAGGAGATAGATGCCAAGCAAAGGGAGGAAAAGCTTAAGGAGCTTCAGCGCAACAAAGAGGAGCTGAGAAGCTCCGAGAGAACGCTATCCCACCTTAAGGATCTGCCCGAAGCCAAAAACGATGGCGAGAGGATAACGAGAAGAAATCAGATAAGGGCACTTGAAAAGAATATTGAAAAGCTTCAAAGATTAGTTCCCGAGGCGGAGCGCCTTCCCATAAACGACGAGAAAGAGGAAATCGAGGAAAATCTCAAGGAAGAGGTTAACGGGGAGCCTAATGTAAATCTGCCTCAGCAAAACAAAAAGCCGACTCAGAGTCTTGGATTCTTTGATATGGACGAGGAGGAAGAGGAAGAGCCTATAGAGAACGAGGCGAACCAAGAGGCTGCGTTTGAATACGCTCCCAGCGGAAGAAACCTTAAAAACGATCTCAGAGCGGCGTTTGGAGATGACGATGATGATGAAGAGGCGTATGAGGAGGAAGAGTTTCCTACAAAGAAAGACGATAAAAAGAACGAAAACGAAAAGCTTCACGAGATTAACGTGCTTGGCGTAAACGTAACCGTTGAGGAGGGGAAGGTCAAGGAAATACTCACCGAAAAGGTAGGAGGCGTAGGTCAAATCGTTTCCGAGGCAAATCAAGTGTTTGCCCCCTTGCCAGAGGATGCTCCGCAGGCGAGCCCTAAAATATCGGAGGAGGAGCTTAAGGAAATAATGGAGGAGGCGGCAGATGATGAGGCGTTCGAGAGAACAATGCCTCGTCAGCACGCACGCGCTCCAAAGGATGAGATAAAGCTGGAATATTTTATTCCCGACGGTCACTACGTTGAGAATATGGTTGCCGAGCCTGCTCCCGAAAAGGATAATGCAAACGTAAATAACGAGGCAGAGCCTGTTCAAGAGAAAAAGGAAGAGGTTGTTCAAGAGAAGAAGGAAGAACAAGCAGAAAACAAAGCACCTCAGGTCGATGCGCTTAAAAATGAAAACGCTGAAGCCAAGCCTTTGGATGACAAAAAAATAGACGACGCCCACAGACTTGCGGTATTTACCAATAATCTCGCTTCCTTTAACAGTATGTATAAGCTAGATATAAAGGCAGAGGAGTTTAATAAAACCATAACCAACGTGTGGAGTGATTTAACGAGCGGAGATACTCAAAAAATCGCTAACGGTAAAAAAATGCTTAACGAGTTCTTTAAGTCAACGCTTCAGCCCGCAATTGCGATTGAAAAAAGCTCTGCTTATAAGGATCAAAGAATGCCCGACTTTAACGAGGTAATTATAAGCACCAACAATCTTTTCCGCGCCTCAATGTTTACATTTACTGATCTTTATCACAATCCCGATAGAAAAGGCTTTTATAAAATGACGGCGTTTGGCGGATTTGATACTAAGGAGCTTGCCGAGATTGCCGTAGGAGATAGCTCATGGAAGATGGATCAAAGGAGCAACAAGGCGTGGGATGTTCAATCTCGCGAGGCAAAGGACCTTGCCGACAAGTGGTTGGCAGAGGAGCGACCCTACGAAACGATGCTTAAAGAGATTACCGAATTGGTAGGCTATAAGGAGAATGGCGTGCTTAGCAACCGTGAAGCTTATGCTAAGCTTGCCGCTGCGGAGTGGATGCTTATTAACAATGAAAAAATGATGGTTGAAAATCCCGACGATCCGTTAAATCCTATCCCTAATTGGGGCAACAGATATTGGAGAACGCTCTCCGAAACCCGTGAGGCGTTGGGTATACCGAAGCATACCTCTATGCGTGAGCTTATTCAAGGCAACTATGAGGAAATCGCAAAGGCTATTGAAAACAAGAGCTATAACGCAAAGCAGCTTGAGGAGCGTGTGTTTGCATCCGAGGCTATTGGCGTATATGACTCCTACGAGGCTCAAATGGTTGAATTTGCAACGCAGAGTGCGGCTCATTCCGTGGTTGAGCCAACCAAGGATAAGGTAGAAGGATTGGCTAACACCGCGGAGGAGGATTATATCAGAAGGCGTGAGCCCGTTACGTCCGAGGACGAGCGTGAGAATATGAAAAGAGCGCCAAAGGTGTTTAGCAATTGGGTGGTTGAAAGAGCCAGTGAATTAACTATTGATACTCAAAAAGAGGATTTTAGATAATTCTTATTGCCTTGTAACGCTTTTGTAACGCGTGATATGTTAAAATACCCATACATACGAGGTAGATGCGTGTGTATGGGTATTATTTTTAATACGCACAATTGCTTTAAAATGAATTTGGAGGGATAAATCAATGTGGTTTGAGGAAGGTGAAATTAAGCAGGTAAGGCAGCACGTAGTTCAACGTGCAAAGGATAGCGGGGCTATTCTGCTAACCGCTGATTACGATATGTTTAGCGCGGCAATGAAGAGTATCGTAGATAATAAGCAAAGAAAATATAATCCGGGCGAGCCCCTTACTCTTGATGATGCGGTAACTATTAAGAGCTATATTAAAAAGGCTATTCAAAATTCCGCAAATGCAACCGTCGAGGATGTAAAGAAAGGAAAAAATCTTGATAAGCATAAGGACTCTGCCCAAAATCTTTTAATTCTTAGCGATTATTTTTATATTGTGGCAATGCAGAGGCTCGGATGTCCCGATATGCCTGTTTTTGCCTTTGATACCGATGTGAAAAATGCGATAATAGCATCCTCGTTAAGGATTGATCGCATTGTTAATAAGTACGATATTTCCAAGGAAAAGGAATTTAAGGCTCAGCGAAGAATAAACGCAGGCGAGCTCGAGGCGCGTCTTAAAAACCATCAGAAAGGCATCGAGGAAAGGAAAGATAAGCCCCAACACGTAGGCGAGCTTATTGCCGAATATCAAGCCCTTAAGGAAAGACAAAGCCGACACGGCTGGATATGGCGCCTCTTCCATAAGACCGAAAACCAAGCAAGAACAGAATTGCTTGGAAGAATGGCGCAAACGATTAAAAAGACGATGGAGGGTGTGTTCCCCAAGAAAACCTACGAAAATCTTGATGCGCTAAACCCCTCCGATATTGCGCGTACCTTTGCAGACGCACGCATAAGAGGAATTGTTGAGATTGCGGGTAAGGATAGATTGATTTCAAAAACCAAGCAGATCTTTGGCACTCTTGACGTTGATAATAAGAACGCTCTTCTTTTAGCGGAGGCTGAGAAAAATCAAAAAAAGGAGCCGTTGGCAAACGATGTAAATTTTATATCGGAGGTAAACGGTAAGGAAACCGAGGTTACTAAGCCCTTAGAGAATAACGAAAGGGATAATATTATTGCCAAGGATAACTCGGAATTTTCTTTATTTGATTAAAGGCTTTTTATTGTAATTTTAAATATTTTTTAAAATTTGTAACGCCGCTTATGTTAAAATAATGCTACAAAAGGGAAAAGGGTTAATATTTAACATCGAGGCGGAAAAATCAGACCTTATTAAGAGAGGCTATGACCTTAGGATAAGGTAATCGAATAATACCGTAAAATAATTTATAGGTGTCTACTGCGTTTAACGTAGAACAAAAGCATAAAAAACAAAAATAGCTTTAACCGTGAAAAAAGCATGGTTAAGGCTATTTTTTATACTTATTTAGATAGGTCTGTGGCATCTTCCTTGGTATTGCCCACCGAAATACTCCCTAATATAAAGGATACGATAAACGGTAGCCAGGTAGTACATATATATACCTCTCCGGTATAGTCACGTCCGCTTGGAGTTATAAAACTAATATTGCTTAGCTCAGCAATACAATAACAAACAATTGCAATAAAAGCAATCGATGCCGAAATAATGTAGAATATCTTGCGCCAACCCTTTGGTCGGTGCTTTATTATTTTATAAGCGCTTCTTATAAAGGAAAGCTCTACGCCTAAAAAGCTTATGGCAAATATAAGGCTTATAAGCCATGATAGCTCATATCCAAACCTAAGCTGAGTGTCGTTATCCACAGCTAAAATTGCGTCAATTTCTGCTTTCATCATGCCGTAATATGCAATAATTGCAATTAGCGAGGCAAGGAATAAAGCAAGGCTTATTATTAAAAATACAGTATGCTTTTTGAATTTCATAGTGTCCTCTATATTTTTTGATATGTATTTTAAATTATAGCATACACACGCAATGATTTCAAGTGTTCGAAAAATAAAAAAATTTTTATTATAGCTATTGAAATGTTTACTATTGTGTGATATAATGAATACAATTAAGCATAGCGGAGGTTGAACGTGAAAAGAATTTTTTCTGTATTTTTGATTTTGTGTATAATGCTTTCCTCACTGTTTATTTGTAGTGTTTCGACAAGCGCTTCGACAAGCGGAACGCTTGGCTCCTGCACTTGGACTCTTGATGGAAGTAATTTGACTGTAAGCGGTAGCGGTGCCATTAATTTAAGCGGTCAAGCGGCTCCGTGGGGAAACAACATTACCTCGTTAACCGTTAGTGAGGGGATAACCTCGATAAGCGTTCAGACCTTTTTAAACTGCGCTAAGCTTACCAAGGTTAGTCTACCAAGCACGCTTACGTCAATAGGCAACAGTGCCTTTGCGGGATGTGAGTCGCTAACGGCAATAAGTATTCCCGAGAGCGTTACGAGTATTGGTCACAGTGCCTTTTCCGGCTGCTACGGACTTACAAATATAACTATTCCCAAAAACGTAAGTTATATAGGCGACGGAGTGTTTGGTGATTGCTTCGAGCTTAAAAAGATACCTGTTGATGATGAAAACGCTTATTATACCGACGTCGGCGGCGTTTTGTTTACTAAGGATATGAGCGTTCTTCTCAGATATCCTATGGCTAAAAACGGAAGCACCTATAGCGTTCCCAAGGAGGTAAGAAAAATTGCTATTGGAGCGTTTGACGGTGTATGGGAGCTTACCGACGTTGAGCTTCACGATGATATAACCGAGATAGGCTTGAACGCATTTTTCGGCACGGAGATGTTGAGAAATGATAAAAATGTTTCGGGCGGATGTGTTTACATAGATAATCATCTTATCTTGGTTGATAATAAGGATATTACCACCTGCAAGCTTAAAAAGGGAACTAAAACTATTGCGGAGGGAGCGTTTATCAGCTGTGATAAGCTTACCAAGGTAACTCTTTCCGAGGAGCTAACCTATATATCGCCGAATGCCTTTGCGTGGTGCAGTGCGCTAAAGACGATATATATTCCTAAAGCTCTTGTAAAAATATGTAATGATGCCTTTTACGATTGCAAGCTTACCAACGTTTATTACGGTGGTAGTGCGCAGGATAAGGCTAAGCTTACGATAGATAATAAGGAGTCAAACTCAGGGCTTGTTAACGCAAGCTGGACGCTGAATGCCTGCTTTGGCGGTAACGAGCATTCATGGAGTGACGTTGAGATAATAAAGGAGGCAAGCTGTAGCGAGCCAGGAAAGAAGCGTGCAGTTTGCACGGTTTGCTCACACGAGGATACGGTGACGATTAAAAGGCTCGAGCATACCTACGGTGAGTGGACGGTCGAGAGCGAGGCTACCTGCAATAAGGAGGGCGTTGAGAAGCGTGCTTGCTCTGTTTGCGGTAAATCTCAACAACGAAAAATAGACCTTGCCGAGCATAGCTTTGGCGAATGGAAAACGGTAAATGAACCAACCCAAAGCGAGGCAGGGCTTGCTAAGGCGGTATGCACGGTGTGCGGAGTCGAGCAAACGAAGGAGCTTCCCGCAGGCACCAAGGTTGAGGATGGCGGTGGATGTAACTCGTCAATAAGCCTTGTAGCGCCTCTGCTTGCAACGCTTACCCTCGGCGGTGCACTTGTAAAAAAGCGTAGAAAAAAGTAAATATATTTAAAAAAGCAGAATGAGAGTTAAAATAATGTGCCCCCTGTCAAGTAGACAGACTAAAAAACAAAAAGAATTTGTAAATTAAATAAGATTCTTTCTAATCCCCCTGCTGCGCAGCAGGGGGATTTTTTCGTCACGCGGCGGTGGCGAAATAATACTCACACGGTG
>JAZRAJ010000011.1:0-21972 GCA_045634485.1 Eubacteriales bacterium
AGACCGTCGCGAGGACCTGAGGCAAGCCAACGAACGTCATTTGCTATCTTCATCATATCGCACGCAAGAGCCTTGATAGCACCGTGAGCAAACACAAGCTCGTCCTTTGAGGTGAGCGCGTGGAATTTGTTGGATGCGGTAATGAATTTCTTACCCGTTATTTTGGATACCTCCTCGGCAACGCCAACGTCGAAGCCCTTGGGAGCGTTAAGTCCCGTTCCTACGGCAGTTCCACCGAGAGCAAGCTCACGAAGCGGCTCAATGGAGCGCTCGATAAGCTCAACGTCACGCTCAAGGCTTGAGCGCCATCCGCTTATCTCCTGGCTAAACTTGATGGGGGTTGCATCCTGAAGATGAGTTCTTCCGCTCTTAACTATACCCTCATTCTCTGCCTCAAGACGGATAAAGGTAGCAATAAGCTCCTTAACCGCGGGGATAAGCTTATCCTCAAGGCTTATAACCGCCGCTATGTGCATAGCGGTTGGGAAGGTGTCGTTGGAGGATTGACTCATATTAGAGTCGTCGTTGGGGTGGAGAAGCGTTTTACCAAGAATTTGATTTCCACGGTTTGCAATAACCTCGTTAGAGTTCATATTGGACTGTGTGCCCGAGCCTGTCTGCCATACAACGAGAGGGAAGTGGCCATTTAATTTTCCTGCCATAACCTCGTCGCAAGCTGCCATAATAGCCGAAAGCTTTTCGTCGGTCATTTTTTCGGGGCGGAGCTTGTTGTTTGTAATAGCTGCCGCCTTTTTAAGCACTCCAAATGCGTGAATTATTTCTGAGGGCATGGTTTCAATGCCAACGCCTATCTCAAAATTTTCGTGACTTCTTTGTGTTTGAGCCGCCCAAAGACGGTCTGCGGGAACCTTCATTTCTCCCATAGAATCATGTTCAATACGGTATTCCATTTTTTAATATCCTTTCTGAATATCCTTTTCGATGCTTATATTTATTTTAAAATTTAACGTTCTTTATTACTTCCTTGAGCGCGTTTGCCGATTTGTGCAGCTTTTCGAGCTCGTCGTCGGGCAGGATTTGCGTGATTATCGAATTTACGCCGCTTCTGTCAATAAAGGAAAGCGAGCTTAAGCACACGTCGCTGATTCCGTATTCGCCCTCATGAAGTGATGAAATAGCAATAGCGGTCTTTTCACTTCCGCTAAGTGATTTTACAAGATGCGTGCAGGTCATTCCTATTCCGTATACCGTACATCCCTTTTGCGCAATAATTATACCGCCCGATTTTCTGACGTAGTTTTCAACCTCGTTAAGAGTGTCAGGAAAGCTTGATTTGTGCGCTATGTAGTCGTTAAACTCCAAAAGCGGAATTCCCGCAATGGTTGCGGTCGACCACGCAACAAATGACGTGTCGCCATGCTCTCCGAGCACGTTTGCGTGTACCTGCTGCTGATTTACCTTGTATATTTCGGAAAGGCGGGTGCGCAAGCGAATGGTGTCGAGAGCCGTTCCCGTGCCGAATACTTGATTTTTTGGAAGTCCTGTGTACTTCAAAAATGCATATGTTAAAATATCCACGGGGTTTGCAACGAGTATGTATATAGCCTTTGGAGCGACCTTCACTATTTCAGGGGCTATTTGCTTAATTATATCTACGTTGGTTTGAACAAGGTCAAGCCTTGTCTGTCCCGGCTTTCGTCCTATTCCCGACGTAATAATAACGATATTGGAGTTTCTTGCATCCTCATAGCCTCCTGCGCGAATATCACAGTTGTCGATAAATGGGGTGGCTTGCTTTATATCAAGTGCCTCTCCAAGAGCTTTGTCCTTATTTACGTCTATTAAGACCACCTCGGAGGCGGCTCCTCTTGTAAGCATAGCAAATGCGGTAGTTGCTCCAACCGAGCCTGCACCGATAATTGTAACTTTCTTTGGCATTGTAAATTCTCCTATGTTTTATTTTTAGATATTGAAGCTTAGTGCCTGCTTTAACGTGATAAAATTGGGTAATTTCTTAAAAATATACGGTTTATTCTCACTCAAAAACGAGTTTGATAAAAATTTAACGAAATTATCATTACAAATAATTATATCATAATTTGCCGAAAAATTCAATAGTTATTTATAATATTATTGAAAACAACATAGGAAAAAGTGGTGAAAAATGGTGAAATACAGTATAATATAGGCAAATGCGGTTAAAAGTGGCAGATATATCGCTTGTGCGGGAGGCTTTGGCGATATTTACACTAAGGCAAAATCAAGGCTACTTATAAATTTTATGCAGATTGTTGATTTTTTTTGCGTATGTGATATAATGTATACATATGGAAATGTTAGACTTTTGCTTGTGAGGGGAATATGAAATATAAAGTAATAGGTTGGACAAATAACGATGACGATAGATATCCTGTAACAGAGCTTGATTGTGATGAAAAATATGATGCTATCGTAGAGGATATCCGTGCGAATAATTATAAGTTTAACGGTTGGGAGCATCACGAAAACGACTCCTGTACTCCCGTTCTTAATAACGGTAAGCGAGTTTGCTGTAGCCAACGTGGCTTTGCGGGCTTGATGGCGTATGCCCATAACGTTGATAATTGGGACGGCAGAGCATATATATATTACCATCTTACCGAGCTTGAGGATGCAAAATACCCCGAGGCTTACGTTGACGATTCTGCGATAATTAAGGATTTTCCCGAGGAGCCCGAAAAGACCTTGGCGTGGGACGATGAGATCGATTTGGACGAGGGCTATATAAAGCGTGAGGCAAAAAGGTACGGGCTTATCAATTTTTCGGCAAGCAAGTTCTTTTTAAGCGCCGACGAATTTTATACCCTGCCTGCCGAGTATAATTTTAATGCGGCGCTCGTCGCATCTCTTATATTGGAGAGGGCAGAGCAAAGCGACAACGCTATGCTAAGTCTAAATTCTGTCTTGGCGGTTTTGGATATTATGGCGTATTGGTTAAGCGAGGATAAGACAAAAATTGCTAACGAGGCGCTCTCGGGGCTTGGCGCAAAATTTGAGGTAGGTCGCTTCTCTAAAAGCCTTTACGAGCTTTGCCCAAGCGAATTTTGCTCGGAGCTTTCGGCTCTGGACGGAGAGCTTATAACTGTTATGGCTTTTATGCTTAGAAGGTGCTATAGCGATAAGGAAATCGTTGGCAGAATAGCGCGTTATTTAAATTATTTGTTTGAGTATAGCGTTATGTATGAGATAGACGTGATAAGCAAATTAGTGCCCAAGAGCGTAGTTGAGGACGCTATGGCTTGCTTAAGTGGCAAGGGCGCATATCTTGAAATGAAATTAGAAAAGGACAAAAAGGAGCTTTTAAGAATGTTAAATAATTCAATGCAATATCTTACGAATGAGGAAATTATATCTCTTGCAGTAGGCTCGGTTTATAATGAGGTTGACGAAAATGGCGTGCTTCATCTTTACAGATGTAAAAAGGATCAAATGGAGGCTTTCGGAAGACTCTCTAAAACTCTTGGCGAGTGGTCAGGACGCACAAACGGCGTAAGACTTGATTTCGTAACCGATTCCTCGTTGCTTTCCTTTAGGGTAATAACGGGCAAAAAGTACGAGCTTTTCGTTAACGGCAAAAAGACCGACCATATCGAGCTTAAGTCGGGCGATGTGTTTTTTAAGTCGCTTGATACAAGCAACGGCGAAAACAGAATAACGCTTATCTACCCAAGCCACGAAAACGGCTCAATATGCGACATTGCTCTCTCCAAGGGCTCGTCCTATAGGAGATATACGCATACCTACGGTAAAAAAATACTTATCATCGGCGACTCGATAACTCAGGGCTGGGATACGGTTAGCGACTCTAATTCTTACGCTTATCAGGTGTCGCTTCGCCTTGATGCCGACACGGTAATTTTCGGAGTCGGAGGCGCATATTTCCACGAGAGCATTTTGCCAAGCGAGGATAATTACCGCCCCGACGTTGTAATCGTAGCCTTTGGCGCAAACGATTACGGCAGGGGAATAGATGCGCTTAAAAAGAATATGCCCGAGTTTTTAAACAGACTCCTTAAGGTGTATAATAATTCGCAGATAATAGGACTTACGCCGATAAGCGGACGCGCAGGACGCAAGACGGAGAATGATCCGTTTAAGGAATTTATTTTTAAGACCTATGAGGAATACGGTATTGAATATATCGACGGAAGCGATATGGTTTCGCCCGTGAACGATAATTACGCCGATAATTACCATCCAAACGATAAGGGCTATCTTGAAATGTCGGATAAGCTCGTTCCTATGATTGATAGGATTATAAGAAAATAATCCGAATGACTCAGCCCCTCAAAATCCCTATCTTCAAAGAATTTTAGAAGAGGGGATTTGTTTTTTACCGTAATTAGTACGCACTTTAAATTTATTGTTATACTTAAATAAAATCTTGCAATTTTTTTATTAAAAATGCCGAAAATATATTGAAGCGCATTTAAAATGGTTGGACGAGATTGATTTTTATTGCATTTAATGTTATAATTTATAAGGAAAATAATATTTACATATAACTAATCACTTAGAATGGAGAAACTTATGAAAAAGAGTATTTTTGCATTTATAAGCATAGCGTTGTGCATCGTTATGATGCTTTCAAGCGTTGGATGCGTTTCGCTTGATGATCTTGTTAACAAGGGCACGAGCATGGGCGGCGAGTCGGTTGAGTCGACAAATGACACGCAAAAGCAAACCGACAAGCAGACCGAAAAGCAGACCGAAAAGCAAACAGAAAAGCAAACCGAGAAGCAGACCGAAAAGCAAACCGAGAAGCAAACAGATAATGAAACGCAGAATCAGTCAAGCTCCTCAACGGCATTCAAGGTTAGATTTGCTTCCTACAACATAATGCATGCAGGCAACAACACCGACCTTAAAAAGATTGCCGCAAATATTAAAAATAACGGCATCGATATCGTAGGACTTCAGGAGGTAGATAACAATACCAAGCGCTCGGGCTACGTTAACCAGGTTAAGCGCCTTAGCGAGCTTACGGGATATGCGTATTATCACTTCTTTAAGGCAATCGACCACGATGGCGGACAGTACGGACTTGCAATTTTGAGCAAATATCCGATTGAGCAATCAAAAAAGATAAGCCTTTCCTCGGGCTCGGCAGAGCAGAGAATCCTCGGATACAGTCAGATAAACGTTGACGGCACGCTCATAAACTTCTTCGTAACGCACCTTTCCTATGACGGAGAGGAGGGCGGAGCAAGCCGTTCAAAGCAGTTCTCGGAGGTTGCGGCAGAGCTTGCAAAGCACGATAACTTCGTGCTTTCGGGTGACTTTAACACGAGAAATCTTAATGAATTTGACGTTATAAACGATTCGGCGCTCGTTAACACCAAGGAGGACCCGAAGATAACCTATCCGGACGGAAAATCTCCTCTTGACAACCTGGTATATTCGGCTTCAACCTGGAGCTTTGGAGCAATAAACGTTGTAACCGACAGCTACTCCGACCACTATATGATACATTCAATCGGTGTTTTGAAAAAATAATAATTACGAAAATAAAAAAACAGGACAGGAAAAAACTATGAGTTTGACAAATCCAAAATTGCGCTTTGCTTCATACAACATCTTTCACGGCGGACGCGCGGAATACGATATGTCAAGGATAGCAAAAAATATAATCAAAAATAACATTGATGTCGTTGGACTTCAAGAGGTCGACCGCGGAACGCAGAGAAGTGGCGGCAGAGATATTTTAAAGGAATTATCCGACGCAACGGGCTACGGCTATTACGCATTCTTTAAAACGATAGATTTTAAGGGAGGCGAGTACGGCACGGCAGTGCTTAGCCGTTATCCGATTATTGCCACCGAAAAGAGATTGCTTGAGTCGGGAAGCTCGGAGCAAAGAGCGATAGGCTTTACTAAGATAGACGTAAACGGCTTAACCGTTAACTTTCTTGTAACGCACCTTACCTTTGATACGCCCGAAATACGCAAGGCTCAGCTTTCGGAGGTTGCAAGCATACTTTCGCAAAAGGGTAATTTTATACTCTCGGGCGATTTTAACACAAGCGACCTTGGCGCCCTTGACGCACTCGAGGGTATTGCGCGTATAAACAAGCTTGAGTCGCCAACCGTTACCTTCCCCGAGGACGAGATTTCTATTGATAATATTCTTTATTCAACGGATAAATGGTCGTTTGGAGATATCAACGTTGTAACCGAGAGCCACTCGGATCATTATATGATTTGGGCAGAGGCAGAATTTATCGGCTAAATCGATAAATCTATGGAGGAAAATTTATGAGGAAAAGATTTTTGGCGGTAGTAAGCGCAATTCTCGCTTGCGTTACCGTATCGTCCTGCTTTGTGGGATGTAGCATTGATAGCGAGGGTAATTCCTCGGAGTCGGCAACCGATTATTCCGAGAGCATTACCGAAACCGCAACCGAAAAGGCTACGAAGAGGACTAATAAAAAGACGACTGCAAAAAAGGAAACCACGCCTATTCCCGGTGTTTCATCTACAAAGGATAACCTTAAAAATAAGACCTATGATTTTGCTAATATGAGCTTAATAAGCCAATCTTATTTTAAGTTTTTGGGACGTACAAAGGTATCGGATAGCGGACTTATTTTTGATACCTCCTGCGCAACTCTTGAGTTTGAGGGATATTTAACCGGCGATGTTATTATTGAAATTCAAACCAAGAAAAATAAGGATTACGGTAATTCATTCTTTACCGTTTACATTGACGGAAAGCGCTCGGAAACCCGATTTGAGGTTGGAAGCAATAAAACCGCAAAGCTTACTATTGCAAGCTTTACGGGCAAGTATTTCCACAATATTAAAATAGTAAAGCAGACCGAGTTTAAGTGGTCGCTTGCAACGGTTAAATCCTTGGAGATAACGGGTACTCTTAGCAAGGCGCCTAAGGAGAAGGATATTTACGTTGAATTTTTGGGAGATAGTCTTACGGCGGCTTACGGCAACATAGGTAAGGCGGGAGTTTCAAACGGAGATTCTCCTAATTACGAGGACGGAACTCAGTCCTATGCGTATATCTTTGCAAATTCTATCGACGCCGATTACACGATACTTGCAAGAAGCGCAGGCGGAATTAATCAGTGCTGGTCTAACTCTCCTATTATTGATTACTACAATAAGTTCTCAAAGGACCGTAGCAGTGAGGCGTTTGATTTTGAAAACGCTCGCAAGCCCGATCTTATAGTTATCCACCTTGGTGCAAACGATTATAACGTTGCAAGGGAAGAGGGTGGAATTTCAAGCTCCGAGAAGAAGGCGTTCGTTGAGGGAGGAAAGAAGCTTATAAAGCTTTTCCGCGAGAATTACGGAACCGATATTCCGATAATTTGGGCGTATGACCCTAACGAGGGATTTCCTACTGAGGTAAAGGAAATAATTAATTCCTTTGGCGGCGAGTCGGCAGGATATTATACCATTTCGCTTCCTTATACCGATAAGGGCGCAGATGCGCACCCCACCGTTAAGGAGCATGAGAAGCACGCAAAGCAGCTTCTTGATCTTGTTGTTGACAAGAATATAATTAAATAATTTGAATTAATAAAATTTAGGGGAAAGAAAACTTCTTTAACGAAGCCTTTCCCCTTGCTTTTATTATATAAGCGTGCGATGATTGTGTCTAATAGGCTTCCTTGTGTAAAGGGAGGCTAAGGTTACGTTATCCCAAGCTAAGAGTGTAAACTTTTAGATGAAACAGGGTAATACGCTTTATGCGGTGCCACCACCCCACCGTGTAATCCTGAGCTTTGGTCGATTTACTTTTCGCTCTCAATTATTTTCTTCTTTTATGCTTTCTTTTTCTTGGTGCTTTGCTTGCCGTGAGCGCTGAAAGGATAGCGCCGACGAGGGCGGAGAGTATCATTATCGCTCTGAAAAGCCAAGAGATAGGCGTGCTTTTTACGTTGATTATAAGTCCAAAAATCCAAAACACCGTTGAAAAGAGCAAAAAGACAAAGCAACCGCAAATAAGACCGCAGAGCAGGGCATCCGAGCATTTATTCTTTTTTACCGAGGCAAAGCCACCAAAAAATGACGATGCGTATATCGCAAAGAAGGAAAACGGTGTGATAAGCGAATGAGGATTGTCGCTTGCAAGTCCAACAAGCGAAAACAGTATCAGAAGTGCAAGCATAATAGCCGCAGAGCAACATGTGCCGAATACGGCGGAGGTCAGTGCTCCGTTGCTTTGTAGGTGCTTTTTTTCTTTTATCCTTTTTTTCATAAAATGCTCCTTTGGTTTGAAAAATATATTAAAATATATTAGAATACAGTGAATAATATGCTATTTAAAAATACGCAAATATTGATGTGAAAAATAAAATTTTTTTCGGGTTTTACTTGAAAAAACGCTTAAAATGTGGTAAAATTATATTTATAATGGGGTAATTTGGAAATATATTAAATTTAAAGAAAATTCCTTATATAAAACCTACAAAACGGAGGTACATTATGGTACAAATTGACGAAAAGGCTTACGGTCAGTCAAAGGCAAGAATAGAAAAGCTTTTTGACGCGGCAACCTTTGTTGAGCTTGGCGCTTACACTAAGCGTGCAAGCGGCGCCGATTTTGAGGGCGTGCTTTGCGGATACGGAGCAATAAACGGAAGGCTTGCGTTTGCCTTCTCACAGGATAGCTCTCGCGCAAAGGGTGCGTTTTCAGAGCGCCATTACAAAAAAATTGCAAATCTCTACTCGCTTGCAATAAAGAACGGAGCGCCTATTATAGGCATCTTTGATTCTGCGGGAGCGGTGGTTTACGACGGAGCCGAGGCGCTTGCCGCCTACGGTAGATTTATGAAGTGCGTTTCCGATGCATCGGGCATAGTTCCGCAGATAGCGATTATCGATGGAGTTTGCGGAGGCTCTTCGGCGGTGGTTGCAGCTATGTTTGACGTAACCGTTACCGTTAAGGGTGCATCCAAGCTTTTTGTTAACTCGCCATTTACCGTTGGCGAGAGCGATGCGAGCGCAAGCGGACTTTCGGCTTACGAGGCGGAAGGCGAGGACGATGCATTCGGCTTTGCAAGAAAGCTTGTAACTATTCTTCCCTCAAATAATGCAGACGGAGCGTTTAATGAAAACGGCGACGATATGAACAGAGCGGTTGCCTTTGACGCAAACGCTTACAAGGCAGAGGAGCTTATAAGAACTATTGCCGACAACGGCGATTTTACAAGACTTTACGCATCCTACGTTGATAATGCGGTTCTTGGCTTTGCTTCCTTTGGCGGTGTTACCGTAGGAGTTGTTGCAAGCAACCCCGAAAAGAAGGGCGTTATCGATATTAAGACGGCAAGAGCTATGGCAAAGCTTATTTCCTTCTGCGATAGCCTTGCAATTCCTGCGCTTACGCTCGTTGACAGTATTGGTCTTGACGTAAGCCTTGAGGCAGAAAAGGCATCCTACGCATCCGAGCTTGCAAGACTTGCTTATGCATACACAAGCTCGTCTAACGCAAAGGTTACCGTTGTTATCGGCAAGGCGTACGGAGCGGCATTCTCGCTTCTCGGCTCAAAGGCGGTTGGAGCAGATATTGCATATGCGCTTGACAGTGCGGCAATCAGCGTGCTTTCTCCCGAGGCGTCGGTTGCCTTCGTATGGAACGATAAGGTAGGCGAGCAGAGCCGTGAAGAGCTTGAAGCAGAGTGGAAGGAAAAGTGCGCTTCTGCATCCGAGGCTTGCTACAAGGGCGAGCTTGACGACGTAATTGGCTCTGACGAGCTTCGCGCAAGAATTTGCGCGGCATTCTCTATGCTTGCTTCAAAGGCAGAGGGAACACCTACTCGCAGACACGCAAATATGCCTCTTTAATGCGGAGGAATAAATAATGTTAAAAAATGAACTTTTAAATACCGTTGCTCTTTCGTTAAGAGCCGACGGAACCTATACGCCATTTTCGGCGGATGCCGTAAAATACGCACTTGAAATGACGCTTTTGGGTATGGGAATGATTTTTGCCGTTTTGGCTATTCTTTGGGCAGTGCTTGCGGTGTTTAAGCTTGTATTTGCAAGACCTGAAAAGAAGAAAAAAACGGTAGAGCCTCCTAAGGCAGAGCCTATCGCTACGGTAGCGCCTACGCCTGCTGTAGCAACCACGGCGACGGATGACGGAGAGCTTATTGCAGTTTTGACGGCGGCTATTATGGCTTACGAGGCAGAGCAAAATCCCGAAGCGCCTATGACGAGCTTTAGAGTGGTTTCCTACCGCAGAGCAAACGGCGGACGCTCTTGGAACGCTAAATAATTCTTTTATTGATATATATTGAAAGGTTAAGGTATAAAAAATATGAAAACTTATAATATCACCGTAAACGGAGTTACCTATACAGTAAGCGTTGAGGAGGTTGGTGTAGCATCTGCACCTGTAGCGGCACCTGCGCCCGTAGCGACACCTGCGCCCGTAGCAGCTCCTGCACCCGTAGCGGCACCCGCACCTGCAGCGGCACCCGCTCCCGCAAAGAGTGGCTCGGCAGGCTCAATCGCAGTTAAAGCTCCTATGCCCGGTAACATCAACAAGGTAAACGTAAAGGTTGGCGCCTCGGTTAAGAAGGGCGACGTTCTCGTGGTTCTTGAGGCTATGAAGATGGAAAACGACATTTGCGCTCCCGAGGACGGAACGGTTGCAAGCGTTGAGGTAGCTCAGGGTGCAACAGTTGAAACCGATGCGCTCCTCATCACTCTTAACTGATTTCCTTTTGGATTTTAGCATATAAATTCAAAGAAAGGAAAAGGTTACGATGCTTGATAAAATACTGGACTTTTTGCAGACCACGGGTGTTGCAAGGCTTTTTGCAAGCAACGATTGGTGGCAAACTCTTATTATGTTTGCTATCTCCTTCGTGCTCGTATATCTTGCAATAGTAAAGAAGTTTGAGCCGCTATTGCTCTTGCCGATTGCTATTGGTATGCTTCTTACCAATCTCCCGGGCGCAAATATGTTTCATCTTGATTTCTTTATTGCGGAGGAGATAAATTACGGCACCGTTTTGCATGACGGTGGCTTGCTTGACTTGCTTTATCTCGGCGTTAAGCTTGGAATATATCCTTGCTTAATCTTTATAGGTATCGGTGCTATGACCGATTTCTCTCCGCTTATTTCAAATCCGAAGAGCTTGCTTATCGGAGCGGGCGCTCAGCTTGGAGTGTTCGTAGCATTCTCAGCGGCTCTCATATCGGGTATATTTACACCGCAGGAGGCGGCGGCTATAGGTATTATCGGCGGTGCGGACGGACCGACGGCAATACTCGTTACCAAAACGCTTGCTCCTCATCTTTTGGGAGCGATAGCAATTGCGGCGTACAGCTATATGGCGCTTATTCCTATGATTCAGCCCCCGTTTATGAAGCTTCTTACCACCAAAAAGGAGCGTCA
The DNA here is from genome assembly GCA_045634485.1 of Eubacteriales bacterium. Classification (GTDB taxonomy): domain Bacteria; phylum Bacillota; class Clostridia; order Oscillospirales; family CAG-272; genus HGM12713. The sequence continues at coordinate 11,369 of JAZRAJ010000011.1, forward strand.
GATAAAAATGACGGCTCTCCGTCAGGTTTCTAAGACCGAGAAAATACTCTTCCCGATAGTTGTTACCTTTGTTGTGGGACTTATAGTTCCCGATGCGGTTCCTCTCGTTGGCTGTCTTATGTTTGGTAACCTTCTTAACGTATGTGGAGTTACCGACAGACTTTCAAAGACCGCTCAGAACGAGCTTATGAATATCGTTACGATATTCTTGGGAATTACCGTTGGAGCAACCGCAAGCGCGGCAAACTTCCTAAGAGTGGAAACGCTTGCTATTATCGCGTGCGGCTTGGTTGCGTTCTGCATTTCAACCTGCGGTGGACTTATTACCGCAAAGATAATGAACGTTCTTACAGGCGGAAAGATAAATCCGCTTATCGGCTCTGCGGGAGTTTCTGCAGTTCCCATGGCGGCAAGAGTTGCGCAAAAGGTAGGTCAGGAGGAGGACCCCTCAAACTTCCTACTTATGCACGCAATGGGACCCAACGTTGCGGGAGTTATAGGCTCTGCGGTTGCCGCGGGCGTATTCCTTTCGTGGTTCTGATTTTTTAGGAGGTAAATTAAAATGGCACAGGTAAAAATAACAGAAACAGTGCTTCGAGATTCGCATCAGTCCTTGGTTGCAACGAGAATGACAACCGAGGAGATGCTTCCAATTCTTGCGGCTCTTGATAAAATAGGATACCACTCACTTGAAGCGTGGGGCGGTGCAACCTTTGACTCTTGCTTGCGTTTTCTTAACGAGGACCCTTGGGAAAGACTTCGCAAAATAAGAGCAGAGGTTAAAAATACAAAGCTTCAAATGCTTTTCAGAGGACAGAACATTCTCGGATACCGTCATTATTCCGATGACGTTGTTGAATATTTCGTTCAAAAGTCGATTGCAAACGGTATTGATATTTTGAGAATTTTCGATGCTCTTAACGATGCTCGCAATCTCGAAACGGCTATTAAGGCTACCAAGAAGGAGGGCGGTCACGTTCAGGCGGCTATAAGCTATACAACAGGTCCGGTTTACACCCTTGATTACTTTACAAACTATGCAAAAACTCTTGAGGGCATGGGTGCAGACTCTATCTGTATTAAGGATATGGCAGGACTTTTAAAGCCTTACGATGCTTATGAGCTTGTTAAGGCGCTTAAGGAAACCGTAAATCTTCCCATTCAGGTTCACACGCACTATACCTCGGGTCTTGCGTCAATGACGCTTCTTAAGGCAATCGAGGCAGGTGCGGATATAGTTGATACCGCAATTTCTCCTATGGCGCTCGGTACGTCACAGCCGCCTACGGAGGCTCTTGTTGCAACTCTTTCGGGTACAGAGTTTGATACGGGAATTAAACTCGAATCTCTTGATGAGATAACCAAGTATTTTGCGCCTATTCGCGAGAAGTATCTTGCAAGCGGATTGCTTGACCCTAAGATGCTTAAGGTTGACGTAAATGCGCTTATCTATCAGGTCCCCGGAGGAATGCTCTCTAACCTTGTTTCACAGCTTAAGCAGGCGGGTAAGTCGGATAAGCTTATCGAGGTTCTTGAGGAGGTTCCAAGAGTTAGAGCCGATGCGGGTTATCCTCCGCTCGTAACTCCTTCCTCGCAGATAGTTGGAACGCAGGCTGTGTTCAACGTTATCGGCGGCGAGAGATATAAAATGGTAACAAAGGAATTCAAGGGAATAATCCAAGGACAGTACGGAAGAACTCCTATGGAAATAGACCCTGAGTTTGCAAAGAAGATAATTGGCGATGCCGAGAGAATTACATCTCGCCCCGCAGATGTTCTTGCACCCGAGCTTGATGCTCTCCGTGAGAAGATTAAGCCCTATATCGAGCAGGACGAGGACGTTCTTTCCTACGCTCTCTTCGAGCAGGTTGCTCTTAAGTTCTTTGAGTACAGAAAGGCTAAAAAATACGGTATAGATGCCGATAATTCTGATGCTTCATCGGGTATTCATATAGTTTGAAAATAGATGTTTTTAGCGGGGAAAACTTTCTTAAAAGAAAGCTTTTCCCCGCCCCCCTTTCAAAGAACTCTCCGCGGAGGGGTTTATTTTTTTGCCGTTATTTTGTGCGCTCGATGGTTGAGAGTGGTGTGTTCGCACTGCACCAGAGTTTGAAAGTTTTTAGTCAAGTTTTTTTCAAAAAACTTGCGGGTTTGGGCAGCGCCCATAAAACGGCGTCTTCTTTTTGCCAAGCTTTTTCTTTGCGCCTCTTGTGCCAAAGAAAAAGGGGGATTGTGGTATTTTATATTTTTTAGGCGGGGAAGAAAACTTTTGTGAAAAAAATTTTTCCTCCCCCCACACCCCCTATCTTCCAAAAAACTTTCAAACGGTTTTATGTTTTTGATTTACATGGTGCGCTCGGCGGTTGTACGTGGTGTGTTTGCACCGCACCAAAGTGGGAAGTTTTTAGTGCGGTATTGTAAAAACTCTATGCCATCGGGCACAAAAGTTAAAATCTTTATATCACTACGGACGATATTGGGCGTCGGCACTGCCGACTTTTTTCAAAAAACTTGCGAGGGTTTGGGGCGAGTAGCCCCATAATACGGCGTTTTCTTTTTGCCAAGCTTTTTCTTTGCGCCTCTTGTGCCAAAGAAAAAGCGGTATTGTGGATTATATGGCTCTATGCGGTCGACCAATGGTCGCCCCTACTTACCACATTTCTCACTTGCGCCGTATTCAATTCCAACAACGTTAATATCGCTATAAATTCTTTCTTCTCGTTTTTTCTTCATTTATCAACACTTTTTGGTGTTAATTATTGATATTTAATAGGTTTATTTGATATAATACATTATACACTATAATATATTGAGGTAAATGTATGGCACTATATCGTCGCGTTCGAGATTTGCGTGAGGATAATGACAAGACTCAAAAGCAGATTGCAGACATTTTAAACATGCAGCTTACAGTTTACCAGCGTTATGAGCGTGGAGAACGTGAGCTACCTTTGTGGGCGGCAGTAAAGCTCGCAGATTTTTATGGCGTTTCCCTTGATTACCTCGTTGAAAGAACGAATCGAAAAAAATAAACGGACTTGGCTTCAAGTCCGCTTATTTTTTTGTTTTATTAAGATTATTCTGCGGATGCAGGTGCTTCTGCCTCAACTTCGGCAGGCGCCTCATCGGCGGGAATTTCTGCCTCTGCGGGCGCTTCCTCTGCGGGAGCGTCAACTGCCTCGTCAGCGGGTGCTTCCTCTACAGGAGCCTCCTCGATAGCCTCTGCCGCTACTGCCTCTGCAATAGCGGGTGCCGCCTTGGGCGCTCTGGGAAAGGGAATGAATGCTACGAGCGTATAGATGAATATAAACAAGTCAAGCACGGGAGCCGCTACGGTAGCCTTAGCCTTTGTTGTAGCTATAATGCTTTCAAGCAAAATCTTGAATTCTGCGTTCTTAAAGAGATATATTCTATCTAACTCGGGTAATTTGATGTAGAAGAGAACTACGAGAATTAAGGGGAGGAGAATTGCGATAGCCGCAATACCAATAATAAATGCGATAAGCACGGTTTTGTTGTATCTACCCTCAACGTTTTTCTCTATATCGCCTGCATCACTCATAAGCAAGTGGAACTTAAATCCGCCAAGCGTCCATACGTAGGTAAAGAGTGCAAGGAATATGTAGAGAATGTTTAAAACAAAGGTTGAGAAGATAAGTGAAACGTAGGAGAAGAATATTAAGGGCCAGGAAACAAGATAAATAATTGTCTGTGCGCCTGCCTTAACCTCGTTCTTTTCGTTGCGTATAATGCCGTGTATCTGCTCTACGGGGAAAGCAAAAAGCTTCATTATAAAATTAAATACGTAAATAATGCCCGCTACCAAAAAGCTTGCAATAGCAAAGCCAATCTGGCAGATACCGATTACGATAGCAAAAAATAACGGCATTGCTTTGTACTTTTTAAATTTAAAAGCCTCTTTAAACAAAGCCGTAGTACCTTTTGCAAAGTCTACACTTAAAAAATTCATAGTATAACCTCTTTTCTTTATTTTAGGCGTTTTGCCTTAAATACTATTATATCAAATTTTTTAAATTTGTCAAGAGATAAAGGGGGATTAAATGTAAAACTAAGTAAAAAACAAAATGAGTGAGGTACGATTGAATAGGCGTTAAATGATGCGCTCGGTAATTGTTTTGCTTGAATTTGATGTAAGCGGGAGGCTAATAGCCTCCCGAAAAATAATAAAATTTTATTTTTATTATCGTCGAGCGGTAGAAATTATAAAAAAAAATAACCCCCCAAGTTTCAAAGTTGTTGAAGGATGGGGGTGTGGGGAAAGGAAAGCTTCTTTCAAGAAGTTTCCTTCCCCCACGAAAAAACATAAAATCTCATAATTCCGCTTTTTCTTTGGCACAAGAGGCGCAAAGAAAAAGCTTGGCAAAAAGAATGCGCCGTTTTTATGGGGCTACTCGCCCCAAACCCTCGCAAGTTTTTTGAAAAAAACTTGACTAAAAACTTTCACACTCTGGTGTAGTGCGAACATAGATTGTTCAACCGTTGAGCGCAGTTATTACGGCAAAAAAATAGCCCCCAGTTTCAAAGTTTTTGAAAGATGGGGTACGGGGAAGAAAAGCTTTTTTCAAAAAGTTTTCTTCCCCGCATTAAACACAATCTAAATCCACAATCCCGCTTTTTCTTTGGCAGAAGAGGCGCAAAGAAAAAGCTTGGCAAAAAGAAAGCGCCGTAATTATGGGGCTACTCGCTCCAAACCCTCGCAAGTTTTTTTGAAAAAAACTTGACTAAAAACTTTTCACACTCTGGTGTAGTGCGAACATAGATTGTTCAACCGTTGAACGCAGTTATTATGGCAAAAAAATAGCCCCCCAGTTTCAAAGTTCTTGAAGGTTGGGGGTTCGGGGGAAGGAAAGCTTCTTTTAAGAAGTTTCCTTCCCCCGCCTTAACATAAACATTAATCTTCCTCAATATCGCCGGATGCTTTGCGGTCGAGAAATTCGTTCATAGTAATAAGAACCTCGCGAGGCTTAGTTCCGTTAGCGGCGCTAACGTAGCCCTTTTCCTCCATAAGGTCGATAAGCTTTGCGGCTCTACCGTAGCCTATACCGAGTCGGCGCTGAAGGAGAGAGGTGGAAATTTTGCCTGATTCTATAGCAAGCACAACCGCATCCTCGAATTTTGTATCTCCGCCACTGCTTGGGGCGCTATCCTCAAAATCGTCAGCAGATGCCTCGCCCTTCTTTGCGCCAATGCTCTTAGCGCTTGACTCCATAGTGGAGATAAAGGAGGAATCGTATTTCGCCGCCGAGTTATTAGATTTAACGAAGTTAACTATATCCTCAACCTCGGAGTCGCTTACAAACGCACCCTGAACACGCATAGGCTTGCTTGCGCCAACGGGAGCAAAGAGCATATCGCCTCGACCGATAAGCTTTTCCGCGCCTGCCATATCAAGAATGGTTCTTGAGTCGATTTGAGATGCAACGGTGCAGGCTATACGTGAGGGGATATTTGCCTTAATAAGACCTGTAATAACGTCAACCGAGGGACGCTGAGTACCGATTATAATGTGAATACCTGCGGCTCTCGCCTTTTGAGCAAGACGGCAGATGCAGGATTCAACGTCCTTTCCTGCGGTCATCATAAGGTCGGCAAGCTCGTCGATAATAATAACTATCTGAGGAAGCTTTTGCTGTGTGGGATCGTCGGCGATGGACTCGTTATATCCGTCGATATTACGAACGCCCGCATTCTCTATAAGCTCAAAGCGGCGCTCCATTTCAACTACCGCAGATGCAAGTGCGCCCGCAGCCTTCTTAGGATCGCTAACGATAGGAGCATAGAGGTGGGGGATGTCCTTATACATAGCAAATTCAACCTTCTTCGGGTCGATGAGTATGAGCTTTACCTCCTCGGGACGAGCCTTGTAGAGCAAGCTGATTATAATACAGTTAATGCAAACCGATTTACCCATACCCGTTGCACCCGCAATAAGAAGGTGGGGCATTTTTGCAATATCAAAGCAAATTGGGTTACCGCCGATGTCTTTACCAAGGCAAGCGGTTACACGGCTCTTAGACTCTGTAAACTTTGGACTCTCGATAAGGTCACGGAGGTAAACTATCTCGGGATGACGGTTTGGTACCTCGATACCAACCGCAGGCTTGTTTGGAATAGGTGCTTCTATTCTAACACCCGACGTAGCGAGATTAAGCGCAATATCGTCAACGAGGTTAGCAATTGATTTAACCTTTGTTCCAACCTCGGGCTTAAGCTCGTAGCGAGTTACCGTAGGTCCACGTGAGTAGTTAATTTCACGGATTTGAACGTTAAAGCTCTTCAATGTATCCTTAAGAATCTTTGCGTTCTCCTGAAGCTCTGCCTGCATATTGGGGTCGGCAGAGTTTTTGTTTATTGAAAGCTTGTCAACAGGCGGGAAAACGTAGGGAAGAGCGATTTCCTCCTGCACGGTTTCCTCTGCCTTTTCGGGCATAATTCCCTGCATATCGGCGTCAAGCTCGTCCTCACTTATTTGAGAAAGCTTAAGCTCATCGCCCTGAGCGTTGCTTAAATCCTGGTAGATATCGTCAACCGAGGGCGCACCGTCTATAACCTCGTCGCCGCCAAAGTCTATTCCAACGCTTGTGTGAGCGTCACCCTTACCGGGCTTTTGCTCTGCAAGTATCACATCGTCATCGTAATCGATAGGAGTGCTACCGAAGATAATATCGTTATCGTCGTTAATTTTTTGTGCGTTGGGAGCTTGGTAATTAGGACTTTGATAATTGGGGCTCTGGTAGTTAGGGCTCTGGTAGTTAGGGCTCTGATAATTAGGGTCCTGGTTAGGATTTTGGAACGAATTGTCGTTGTTAAAGTTATACGCACGTGCGTATGCCTTTGCCTCACGCTTTTGCTCGGCTATATGCACACGCTGTTGATGCTTTTTGGCCTTTTCAAGCTCGCGAGTGCGGAATTTTTCCATTCTGCGCTCGTCCTCCTCGGGGTCAAAATCATCCTCGGCGTTTCTGTTAAACTCGCGTCTAAACTCGATTTTATCGTATATAGCTTGAGGTGTAAGACCTATAATTACCATAAATACGAAAACAAATGTGAGAATTAGGAGGATGAGAGATATTACGTTATGGAAAAGTCCGAAGATGAATGCGAACGCACCGCCGAATACTCCGCCGGATACAAATATTAAGTCAACCGTTGCCGCTTCCCAAACCTCGTCTACATAAAACTCGGTTATGTCGTTATTTATATTAAAGAAAATTCCGAAGATTATCGAAAGAGTGAAAATTTCGATAAAGCAAAGCGCGGTTCTTGTTTTCATACGCTTAATTGCTTGGCGGAATGAGCCGAAGTGTTCGGTGTCGCCGGGCTTATATTTTAGGTGGAGTATGCTCCAGGACGTACCTGTGAACAAAAGCACCAATGGCAAAAAGTCTGCCGCGCCGCCGAAAAGTCCGTGGCATACGTTGTATATTAAAAGTAGTGCCGGCTGCTCGTTCTGGAAAATATCCACGAAAATAAAGCAGAGCTCTATAATCAATGCCGCGAAGATAGATATATATGGCAAAGCGGTTTGAATTGCCGAGCGCCTTGGAATTGGCGTTCCTTTCTTATTGCCTGACGGCTTTTTTACTATTATTGTACCTTTTTCGTTATTCATTTATTTTCAACCTCTAAAAATAAAGCTTTAAACATTGTTTATGTGGCTAATTTTACTTATATTTAGTATATTATATCACATTTTTCTTCATTATTCAATATATATTATTATTTTTTTATTAAAATAAAGCAAAATAAAATTATAATTAACGACGTAACTCGACGCTTATTTTGCCAATGCTTTGGTAAAATATAGTAAAAGTGTAATTAAATCACAATTATAACGTAATTAACGTGGGGGAGATGGGTGTTGCGTGCGTAAAAATGAACCGAAATTGAATATTTGTGGCGCAATGTGGCTATGAATGACTATGAGTGGTGGAAAATGTAGCAAAAAAACAGATGTAAAGTGAGGATGTATAATTATGGACAACAGAGGAACGGTGGGGAAAATTCGCTCCGAGGTGGCGGCGAGGGATGCTAAGGCTTTGGCTAAAAGAGTGATACAAGGCGTAGGCTTTGGCGCTTGCGCTTATCTTGCGGGGCTTGCCGAGCTTCCCTTTGGCGCGCGGCCCTTTGGTGTTGCGTTGCTTGCGGCGTCGGGAAGGGATGCGATATTTGTTTACTTAGGGCTTGTGCTATCAGCGTTTATCGAGCTTGAGGTTGACGAGGCGATAATTTATTTTGCGGTGTATAGCGCACTTCTGCTATTGCGCATTTTTTCTTGGGTGTTTGTGGGGCTTCGTGAAAATTATGTGTCGGGTGGTGGAGGCGTAAAACGGTTATTTAGCAAGAAAATGGGTGTTTTTGGCGAGAGCGTGGGGATGCGTACCATAAATTCATCAATTTTTGGACTTGCGCTCGGAGCATCTATGCTTTTTGCGGGTGGACTTTTATATTACGATTTATTTGGGCTTTTAGTAATAGCATTGCTTTCTCCGATAGCCACGCTTTTGCTTTGTGGATGTATTGAGGGTGGCGAAAGGGCTAAAAAGCAAGGCGGCAGGGCGGGAGTGTTTTATTCGCTTGGGCTTCTCACGCTCTGCGCAATAGCCGTTTACGGTGCGCAAAAAATAGTTGTTTACGGTGCTTCGCTATCGGTTGTAATTGGACTTATTATAACCTTTTACGTTACCTGCCGTTACGGAGTTGGCTACGGCTCGCTTGGCGGACTTGCGCTTGGACTTTGCTACTCGCCAATGCTTTCGCCTCTGTTTGTTATTTCGGCGCTCGCTATGGGTGTGCTTGCACGATTTTCAGTGGCGCTTGCCTGCTTTGCCGCATTTTTTGCATCCTGCGCTTGGGCGTTCTACGTTGAGGGAATGTCGGCGTTGCTTGGCACGTTTGGAGGCATACTTTCTGCGTGTCTGTTATATTCGGTAATTCACAAGATGCTTTTTGCTGATGCAAAGAAAAATGAGAGGGTGGAGTCGAGGGGAGTCACTCGTGAGGAGCAAGCCTTGATTAAATGCAGGGTGCTACCCGATAGTGCGCTTGACGGAGTAAGGCTTTACGAGATGAATATGAGAACTGCCGCAATAAGCGACGGGCTCTACAAGCTTTCGATGTTTTTTGATGAGCTAAGGTCGAGCGGCAGGGGAGCTTTTGATGATGAAATATGTGTTGAAAAATACAATAATATATTTTCGGGTGAGGTTAGCTTAATTGAGTATAAGGCACTCTCTGCGTTACTTGTTAAATCAATAGAAATCGAGCAAAGTGAATACGTTACGGATAGAGAGCTTTCGTTAAAGCTATGCCAAGTGCTGACGGATTTAAGGCTTGAGATATACGGAGTGCTTCTATATGGTGTGCGGAAAAAGACAATATTTATAAGATGCAAAAGCCGTGACGCTTTGGAGAAAAACGCCGAATTTATTATTGAAGCAATAGCCCCGATTCTTCCGTTTGCAATAAGCCGAGATGCTTTTGAAATTCGCCGCGACGGAGAAAAGGGTGGAGCGTTATTTATTTTCGAGCGTGAAAAAAACTCGGCGTCGGTGATTAGGCGTCGAGTTAGTGCCGTTGGCGAGAGCGTTTGCGGAGATAGCGTTAGTATATTTAAAAATAAGGATGATAGACTTTTTGCACTTTTGAGCGACGGAATGGGCTCAGGGCACGCCGCATCGGCTATATCGGGTGTTTCGGTTGGCTTTCTTAGCAATATGTTAACTCTTGGGGGACTCAATGATGAGCTTATCGAGATGCTTAACGGCTTTCTGTGTATGAGATTTCAAAAGAGTATCTCCGAATGCTCGGCAACTCTTGACCTTTTGGAGCTTGACCTTATGAGCGGGCGTGCGTTGCTTTATAAATGTGGTGCGGCGCCAAGCTATATCTATCGCCGCGGTAGGCTTTTTAAGCTTCGCTCCGACTCTATGCCGATAGGTATTCTTAGCGACGTTGATATTAAAAAATACGAGCTTGAGCTTGCGCACGGCGATATTGTCGTTATGGTTAGCGACGGAGTGACGGGTGAGGGCTCGGAATGTCCTTGGCTTTTCGACCTTCTTGCTCAAAATCTTCCCAACCGAAGTCTTGAGCATATTGCGGAGCTTATAATTAAATATGCAACAGCAAAGGGCTCGGGCGACGATATTACGGTTTTGCTTATTCGGGTGGAGTGAAAATAATGAATCTTATTTTATTGTTGTTAAACTTGGATATTATGACAAAATTAAGTGTCGTAGTTATGGGGCTACTCGCCCAAAACCCTCGCAAGTTTTTTGAAAAAAACTTGACTAAAAACTTCCTACTTGGGTGTAGTGCGAACATATCGCTCTAAACCGTCGAGCGCACAAATTATGATAAAAAACAAAAGGGGCTGAGTCATTCAGATGCAGAAGTCGTGATTTGGTTCTCGTCGGCGTACAACGGTACGCCAGAGGACCAAAGCGCGGCTAAAAAACACACATAAAAATGGAATTTGAGAGATTTTTCTCGAAAATTCCTACAAAAACAGCTTAAACCATGCTTTTTTTCACTGTTAAAGCTGATTTTTATTTAGTTTTATTTCGTGTGTTTTTGTTCTG
>JAZRAJ010000012.1:0-1973 GCA_045634485.1 Eubacteriales bacterium
ACGGAGGGGTTGTGAAAAACATATAATCCACAATACCGCTTTTTCTTTGGCACAAGAGGCGCAAAGAAAAAGCTTGGCAAAAAGAAAACGCCGTAATTATGGGGCTACTCGCCCCAAACCCCCGCAAGTTTTTTGAAAAAAGCGGAACCAAAAACTTCCCACTTGGGTACAGTGCTAACACACCACTTTCAATCGTCGAGCGCACTAATTACGGTAAAAAAATAAAACCCCTTTCAGAAATTCTTTGAAAGGGGTGCGGGGAAAAGCTTTCTTTTAAGAAAGTTTTCCCCGCATACTAACATACTCTATATAATTATAATCACATCATAGCAGCGCCAATCATGCCTGCGTCGTTACCAAGCTCAGCGATACAGATATCAACGAGCTTAGGAAGAAATGCGCTACCGTATTGCTCCTTGTGAACGATGGGAGCGATAGCGTCGATAAGCGACTGACCCTCGTTGGAAACACCTCCGCCGAGAGATACTACCTCGGGCTGGAAGATATTTACCATATTGGTAATACCTGCGGCGAGATACTTAACGTACTTATCGTATACCTCCTTAGCCGCCTCGTCGCCTGCGCGCATAGCGTCGCAAGCGGTTCTACCCGAAATGCGCTCTGCCTTACTCATAAGGGTGTATCTACCCTGAACCTTACATTCCTCAATCTTTTCCTTGGTCATACGTACAAGTGCGGTAGCCGAGGAGTACGCCTCCCAGCAGCCCTTTCTTCCGCATCCGCACTGAGCGCCGTCAACCTCGATAACTATGTGACCGATTTCGCCTGCGGCGTGGTTATAGCCTGTAAATATCTTGCCGTCAATGATTATTCCACCGCCAACACCGGTTCCGAGAGTAACCATAATACTGTTAGACGAGCCACGAGCCGCACCTGCAACCGCCTCGCCGTAAGCCGCAGCGTTTGCATCGTTTGCGATTTTTATTTTACTATCCTCGATATCAAGCATAGAAGCAAGCTTTTTAACAATAGGATAACGTCTAAAGGGGAGGTTGCAGGAATACTCTACGCAACCGTTGTCAAGATTAGCAATACCGGGTGCGGCAATACCAATGCTCTCGATTTCGGTTATCGGAGTTTTTGCCTCTGCGCAAACCTCAAGGCAAAGGCGAGCCATATCTGCGGTTATTTCGTCAGAGGGACGGCTTGCAAGCGTGGGTGTGCTTTTTTTGGTAACTATTCTGCAAAATTCATTAACAAGACCTACGGCAATATTCGTTCCGCCAAGGTCAATTCCTATTCTATACATTGTGTTTCCTCCATTATATATTATATAATTATTTTTTACCTTTTAAATTCTTATCGCAAATCTCGGACATTGGGCACTCGTTACATTTTGGTGCGCGCGCCGAGCATACCTCCCTACCAAAAAGCACGAGTCTGTGGCATAGGTCGCTCTGCTTTTCGCCCTCGCAGATAGCCGACAGTATTTTCTCAACCTTATAAGGGTCCTTTAGCGATTCCTCGTAAAAGCCAAGCCTTCCGCAAATGCGTATACAATGTGTATCGGCAACGATTGCAGGCTTTTTATAGATATCTCCAAGCAAAAGATTAGCGATTTTGCGCCCTACGCCCGAAAAACGCAAAAGCTCGTCCATTGTATCGGGCAAAACGCCACCGTACTCGTCACGAAGCATCGTACAGCTTTCCTTTATGCTCTTTGCCTTTGAGTGATAGAGTCCGCAGGGCTTAACTATCCTCTCAATATCCTCAATCGGAGCGTCGGCAAGGTCGGAAAGCGTTGGATACACGCCAAAAAGCTCCTTGCAAACGATATTAACTCTTGCATCGGTGCATTGTGCCGAGAGCCTACCCATAACGAGAAGCCTCCACGCCTCGCCCTCGTATTCAAGAGCGCACTGTGGCTCGGGGTATCGCTCCTCAAGCGTGGCAACGACTCTCGCCATTTTCTCCCTTAGCGCCCTTTGACTTTTTTTAGGCATTATCGTCCT
>JAZRAJ010000013.1:0-6321 GCA_045634485.1 Eubacteriales bacterium
CGCCTAAAAAAATATAAAACCTCATAATACCGCTTTTTCTTTGGCACGAGAGGCGCAAAGAAAAAGCTTGGCAAAAAGAAAACGCCGTATTTATGCGCTCTGCCCAAACCCGCAAGTTTTTTGAAAAAAACTTGACTAAAAACTTGCCACTTGGGTGCGGTGCGAACATAATGTGTTCAATCGTCGAGCGCACAAAACAAAAAACAATTCCCAATCCCCTTTTGCAAGTTCTTTGAAAGGGGTGCGGGAAAAAGCTTTCTTTTAAGAAAGTTTTCCCCGCAATAATACATAAATCTATTACTCATACAGTGATAAATTTTTATATAAACTTTTTAAAAATATATCAAAGTTTTCAACAGTTTGTGGAAAAGTGTGTTGATAACTAACATATATACACTCAAAAGTGACGGTTTTCGACAGTTTATTCAAAAAAATGTATGCGAGTGTATAAAAATACTTGTGATAAATATTTTCGACTAAAGTGTTGAAAAATACAATAAGCACGATAACAACCAATAATAATTATACGCTTTAAAAGAGCTTTAAAGGAGAGGAAAATAAAGTGCAAAAAAAGGTAGAAAACGAAAATATAGAATTTTTAGATCAAAAAATAGTTGATATAGAGATGGAGAAGGAGGTTAAGCAATCCTTTATCGAATACTCTATGTCGGTTATTGCGGCTCGTGCGCTTCCTGACGTTCGCGACGGAATGAAGCCGGGTCAGCGAAGAATAATGTACGCTATGTACGAGGATAATCTTACGCACGACAAGCCCTTCCGTAAGTCTGCAACCACGGTAGGTAACGTTCTTGGACGCTACCATCCTCACGGAGATAGTGCGGTTTACGGAACGATGGTAAGAATGGCGCAGGACTTCTCCTACCGTTATCCGCTTGTTGAGGGGCACGGTAACTTCGGTTCTGTCGACGGCGACGGAGCGGCGGCTTACCGTTACACCGAGGCGAGAATGGCAAAGATTTCCGATCAGCTTATGGCAGACCTCGAAAAGGAGGTTGTTGACTTTGTTCCCAACTTCGATAACAGAAGAAAGGAGCCCAAGGTTCTCCCCTCACGCTTCCCTAACCTTTTGGTTAACGGCTCGATGGGTATTGCGGTTGGTATGGCAACAAACATCCCGCCTCACAACCTTGGCGAGGTAATTGACGCAACCATTTACCGTATGGAAAATCCCGAGTCAACCGTTCCCGAGCTTATGGAATACGTAAAGGGACCCGATTTCCCGACCTACGCAACGATTTACGGCACAAGCGGTATCGTTCAGGCTTACACCACGGGTCGCGGCAGAGTTATGGTTCGCGCAAAGGCGACCATTGAGGAGGATAACCGCAGAATTATCTTTACCGAAATTCCCTACGGTGTAAATAAGAGCGGGCTTTGTAAAACTATTGCAAATCTCGTTAAGGACAAGCGCATAGAGGGAATTACCGAGCTTCGCGACGAGTCGGGCAGAAACGGTATGCGAATCGTTGTTGAGTACAAGCGTGACGCAAACGGTCAGGTAATTTTAAATCAGCTTTACAAATACTCCGAGCTTCAGTCCACATGTGCGGTTAATATGCTTGCGCTCGTAAACAACGAGCCGAAGGTTCTCTCGCTTCCGCAGATTCTCGACCTTTACATTGAGCATCAGCGCTCGGTTATCTACCGTCGAGTAACCTTTGATCTTAACAAGGCAAAGCAAAGAGCGCATATTTACGAGGGCTACCACATAGCAATCGACAATATCGACCGTGTTATTTCGATAATCAGAAGCTCCAAGACAATTGCCGAGGCTAAGGAACGCCTTATGGCAGAGGAATTTGAGGTTAAATTTAACGATGAGTTTGCGGCTCTCATTGGCGGAGAGAACACTCGCCACCTTAGTGAGGCACAGGCTCAGGCTATCGTTGAAATGACTCTCGGAAAGCTTACCGGTATGGAGCGTGATAAGATAGAGGAGGAGCTTGCAAGACTCCACGCACTTATAGTTGAGCTTGAGGGTATTCTTGCAGACCCGCAGAAGATAGACCAGATAATTAAGGACGAAATGAGCGAGATTAAGCGTAAGTTTGGCGACGAGCGCCGCACCGAGATTCTTCCCGCAACCGATGATATCGACCTTGAGGATCTAATTGAGAAGCACAATTGCGTTATTACGCTTACCAAGGCAGGCTACATCAAGCGCTTGCCTGCCGACACCTACGTTTCACAGCACCGTGGCGGTAAGGGCATAATCGGTATGTCCACCAAGGAGGACGACTACGTAGACACCGTTGCGGCGGTTCACTCGCACTCCTATTTGATGCTCTTTACAAGCTTTGGTAAGGTTCATATGCGTAAGGCATATCAAATTCCCGAGTCCTCTCGTACCGCAAAGGGCACAAATATCGTAAACCTTATTGAAATGCTCCCCGGCGAGAAGATTACGGCACTTATCAGTATTAACGAATTCTCCGACGAGGAATACCTCACTATGATAACCAAGCAGGGTATCATTAAGCGAACCCTACTCTCCGAGTACGAGTATCAGCGCAAGGGCGGTAAGATTGCTCTCACGCTTGATGAGGGCGACGAGCTTGCCTATGTAATGCACACTCACGGCGAGTGTGAGATTATTATTGCAACCCGTGGCGGATGTGCGGTTAGATTTACCGAGCAGAACGTTCGTCCTATGGGAAGAACGGCTCGAGGCGTTCGTGGAATTACCGTTCGTGGCGACGATTACGTAACAGGCGTTGCTATTGTTGAGGAGGGCAAGTCGCTTATAACTATTACCGAGAACGGCTACGGTAAGCGCACACCCTACTCCGACTTCCGTGAGATGAAGCACCGTGGCGGCGTTGGCGTTACGGCTCATAATCTTACTGAAAAGACAGGTAAGCTCTGCTCTATTGCATCGGTTGACGATGAGGATGACCTTATGATGATAACTGACGGCGGAACTATTATAAGAACTCCTGCGTGCGACGTTCCCACCTACTCAAGAACCGCAAGCGGCGTAATTATGATGCGACTTTCCGAGGGACAGACCCTTGTGAACTTCACAAAGGTTAAGAGAGAGCCTGATGAGGATGTGTCTGAAAATGTTGAGAACTCAACTGAAAATATCGAAAATGTATCGGAAATTGTTGCGAACTCAACCACGGAAAGCACATCTGCGGGTACAGAAGAATAATAAAAAATAGTTAAAAGTATTTATTCAGCGTAGTGAATTATTTGTTTGCTGCGCTGAATTTTAGGCTTTTTTACATTTGAAAGGCTTTTGAAGAAATGAAGGATACAACCAAAAATATTATAAAAGCGGTGGCGGTAGTGCTTGCTCTTGTGCTTATAGTATCGTCGATATTCATTGTTCGCTCCTGCTCTGCTCCACCTGATTATGAGGAGATACGTGAGCGAGTTGAGGAGCTTATTGAAAAGTCCTTTGACGTAAATGATATCGTTTGGGGGAATGGACTCCAGACCTATCCGAGAGAAATTGCTCCCAAGCGAGAGCTTTATGAGAGCGGAAAAACCTACGTTGATGGGGAGGAAAAGGAGCAGCCGCTTAATTATTACTATTATTACGTTAACACCTCGGGTGTAAGCATAGTTGCTTTCCGTGAGCAAAAGGCGGTTATAGAGGACTTTCGATATGCCTACGTTAGCTCATCGCCAATTGATTCGACAACGCTTGCCTCGCTTTATCCGATAGCCGAGGGGGAGAATGCGTTAGAGGGACTTTATTCCGAGGTATTTGCCGATACGGAAAGAAAAATATATGCTTATCTTATTCCCTATACCGAGGTAACGAGCGAATTTTATTACCTTGAGAGTGACCCTACCGATTACGGATTTGTTAGACTTGACTCAAAATACAAGTCTGCTGATGAAATAAAGGAATATATTAGAACGGTTTACGCATCGGAATATGCGGATTCGCTTGATACGGTTCTTTTTGACGGTGTAATGTCGGGAGATTACGTTCAAAAGGCTCGATATTCAACTATACAGACCTCGCGAGGCTCTTTTTTCGCAAGGCATTATGATTTTGAGCCGTTATTTACCGAGCGTCGTGTCTATCTCTATGATACCGCGCGAATAGATCGCAGAAATTCTAATGATTCAACTGTTGTAGTTGAATTTGACAGCTATTTACCCTCATCGCCTGATGAAATTACTCTCACAAAGGTCTGCTTTGCTCTGCAAGACGGTGTTTGGTATCTTTCGAGTCCTACTTATTAAGCTTTTAAGTTAGTTATAGCCGAATTTTAGGGTCGCTTTTTGAAAAAAAGCTCCGCAAGAACTTTCCTACGGGAAAAGCTTTGGCTTTACATAGTGCGCTCTACGGTCGAATGCGGATATTATGGCAAAAATATCCCCCACGTAAAAGCATAAAAAACCACAATCCCGCTTTTTCTTTGGCACGAGAGGCGCAAAGAAAAAGCTTGGCAAAAAGAAAGCGCCGTAATTGGGGCTACTCGCCCCAAACCCTCGCAAGTTTTTTGAAAAAAATTGACTAAAAACTTTCGCACTTGGGTGCAGTGCGAACATAGATGGTTTAATCGTCGAGCGTAGGCATTACGAAAAAATATTTCCCCCAGTTTCAAAGTTTTTGAAAGATGGGGTACGGGGAAGAAAAGCTTTTTTTAAAAAGTTTTCTTCCCCGCAATAAAAAACAAAAAATACATTAAAGAGGCATAAAAATGTCAAATATGACGCAAAAAACACAAATAGCGGTAATAGGTGCAGGACATGCGGGCGTTGAGGCGGCTCTCGCGGCGGCGAGAATGGGCAACGATACCGTTCTTTTTACGATGTCCTTTGAGTCTATTGCGAATATGCCCTGTAATCCATCAATTGGTGGTACGGGAAAGGGGCATCTTGTTTATGAAATAGATGCGCTCGGTGGCGAAATGGGCCGTGCGGCGGATATGGTTACTCTTCAGTCGAGAACTCTTAATCTTGGCAAGGGCGCTGCCGTTCACTCAAAGAGAATTCAAGCCGACCGCAAGAAATATCAAGCAATTATGAAGCATACGCTTGAAACAACCGAGAATTTGCGACTCGTGCAGGCGGAAATCGTGTCGGTTGAGGTTGAGGATGGCAAAATTTGCTCGGTTACAACTCGTCTTGGCGAAAAATGGCTTTGCAAGGCGGCAATAATTTGTACGGGAACCTACCTTGATAGCCGAATTTTTATTGGCGATGTGAATTACGAGAGCGGGCCCGACGGTTTTCTTGCCTCGAAGGGGCTTTCTGCCTCGATTGCCTCGCTTGGCGTACGACTTATGCGCTTTAAAACCGGTACTCCCTCACGTGTTCGCAGGGGCTCTATTGACCTTTCAAGACTTGAAAGACAGGATGGCGAGAGCGTAATTACGCCTTATTCGCATAGCACGCCTGATGGATTTTTTGACAATTTTTACCAAATCCCCTGTCATATTGTTTATACAAACTCCGAAACGCATAGGATTATAAGAGAAAATATTACCCGATCTGCTATGTATTCGGGGCAAATCCACGGCACGGGACCTCGTTATTGCCCTTCGATTGAGGATAAACTAACGAGATTTGCCGACAAGGAGCGCCATCAGCTCTTTGTTGAGCCTATGGGCTCGGACACTGAGGAGATGTATATTCAAGGCTTTTCGACCTCTCTGCCGGTTGACGTGCAAAAGGATATGCTCCGCTCACTTGACGGATTTGAGAATGCAGAAATCATGCGTTACGCCTATGCTATCGAGTACGATTGTATAGACCCTACCGAGCTTTACGCAAGCCTTGAATTTAAGAGCGTTTCGGGACTTTACGGTGCGGGACAATTTAACGGTACCTCGGGCTACGAGGAGGCGGCGGCGCAGGGACTTATTGCGGGAATTAACGCATCCTTAAAGCTTAAGGGACGTGAGCCGCTTATACTTGCACGCTCGGAAAGCTATATCGGAACGCTTATTGACGATCTTGTAACTAAGGGCACGAACGAGCCCTACAGAATGATGACGTCGCGCTCTGAATACAGACTTCTTTTGCGCCAGGACAACGCCGATGCAAGGCTTACACCCATAGGAAAACGCATCGGTCTTATCAGCGAGGAGCGCTATAAAGCCTTCGAGATCAAGCAAAATAATATAGAAAACGAAATAAAGAGACTTGTCTCTACTTTCGTTTCTCCGACAAAAGCCAACCCCCTGCTCGACACTCTCGGTCAGCCCCCGCTCTCGGGCGGCGCATCTCTTGCAGACCTGCTCCGCAGACCGTCCGTGACGTACGAGGCGCTCTCGGTGATCGATCCCGACCGCCCCGCACTCTCCATGAGAGAAGCGCTTACGGTCGAGACCG
>JAZRAJ010000014.1:0-4482 GCA_045634485.1 Eubacteriales bacterium
CGTGACGTAAGGCACGTTTGGGATCTCGGACGAAAAATTTCGACTTCACTTCGTTTCGCTCAGGATGACACTTTGGATTTTTTGCAAAACACCATTCGAGCGCACAAAATAATGATAAAAACCAAAAGTCCACAATACCGCTTTTTCTTTTGGCACAAGAGGCGCAAAAGAAAAAGCTTTGCAAAAAGAAAACGCCGTATTATGGGGCTTCGCGCCCCAAACCCTCGCCTCCTTTTGAAAAAGGTGGACGAAAACTTTCTTGTATTGGTGCGGTGCAAACATTTGCTGTTCAACCGTCGAGCGCAGAAAACAATGACAAAAAATAAGACCCCTTTTCAAAGTTCTTTGAAAGGGGTGCGGGGAAAAGCTTTCTTTTAAGAAAGTTTTCCCCGCGATAAAAAACAAAACACCACAATTCCGCTTTTTCTTTGACATAAGAGGCGCAAAGAAAAAGCTTTGCAAAAAGAAAACGCCCTATTATGGGGCTTCGCGCCCCAAACCCACGCAAGCTTTTGAAAAAGCTTGACCAAAACTTTCCAACTCGGGTGCAGTGCGAACATAGCATTCTTATCCATTGAGCGCACAAAGCAAAAACAATCCACACTCCCCTTTTTAAATTTTTTTGAAAGATGGGGTTTCGGGGAAGAAAAGCTTTTTTTCAAAAAAGTTTTCTTCCCCTGCACAAAAATCACTTATATTAATCTCCTAATGGCAACGCAAAGAGCCTCAATATCCGACTCACGGTTAAAAATTCCAAGGCTTGCCCGAATCGCTCCGCTATCCAATGTTCCAATCGCTCGATGGGCAAGAGCCGCACAATGGTAGCCTCCGCGCACGCAGATGCCTTTGTTGGCAAGATACTCGCAAGCACGCTCCGAGTCGCATCCGTTAACCGAGAAAAGAATTACCGAGCCTCGATATTTCGGGCAATAAACCTTCACTCTCTCGATTTTAGAAAGCTCCGCAAGCGCAAAATCAAACAATCCCTGCTCATGCCTCTCAACTCCTTCAAGACCTATCTGCTCGATTGCCGAGATTCCCTCACTGAGTCCGACTATTGCAGGTATCGGCAGAGTTCCCGCCTCGTATCTTTCGGGAGGCTCGTCGGGCATTTTACCCATTAAGGAGTCAACGCCGTTCCCTCCCTCGATAAGCGTTTGCATCCTTACGCCCTCGCCCAGTACAACCGCTCCACAGCCCTGCGGTCCAAGCAAGCCCTTATGCGCAGGTAGGCACAGGGCATCGATTTTCATATCCTCAACCGACAACGCAAAATGCCCTGCCGCTTGCGCTCCGTCAACCACGAGCAATATGCCCGCTTCTTTGCAAAGCTCGCCAATTTTCTTTAACGGCGGTCGAACCGAGCATATATTGCTTGCGGCGGTGCAAATTAGCATCGTTGTATTTTTACGCACTCTTTTGGCTATATCGGCAAGTATTTCCTCATCGTCAAGCCTCTCCTCGCCCCTCATAACCGAGAAGCACTCGTAGGATATCTGCCCACGCTCCGCAAGCTTATATATCGGTCGGTACACGGCGTTATGCTCGATATTTGATATCAAAACGTGTGCTCCGCGCCGCAGGAGTCCCTTTATGCACATATTTATTCCCTGCGTGGTATTCATTGTAAAAAACACCGCATTTTCATCCTTGGCATCAAAGAGCCTTGCTATTTTTTCTCGACATTCGAACACGCTCTGCGCCGCTTGCATCGCCGTTGCGTAACCGCCTCTGCCCGCATTTCCACCGCAATAGAGCATATATTTTTTAACTGCCTCGCTAACGGCGTAGGGCTTTGGATAGGACGTGGCGGCGTTATCAAGGTAAATTAATTCTCGTTTTTCCATCTTCGCACCTTAACTCCTGCCCTTGCCAAGGCATTTCGCACGTTTTCGCCTTGCGCGCAAGCAAACGAAACTCCGTAAGCGCACCCTCTGCCACTATTCGTTGAGTTGCTTTTTATAACTGTAGTCGGTATAGCGTCGCTCGCCAAGGCTCTCTGCGCCCGCATCGCTTGAGTCATTGAGCCAATTTCCGCAATGCACTCACTGTAAAAGCCGTTCATTTAAATTCACCTCCTCAATATAGCATATGCGATATTGAGTTAAAATGTAAAATCCAAAATGCAGAATTTAGCCTTGCATCTTGATTTTCAATCTGCAACTAAAAAAAGAGGCTATCTTGCGATAACCTCTTAGTTTTTATATTGAATTACTCAGCCTTAGCAGCTTCCTTTTCAGCCTTAGCTGCAGCCTTAGCGTCAGCCTTTGCCTTCTTTTCAGCAGCCTTTGCTGCCTTCTTGTCAGCAACGGGCTTCTTGTAATCTATAAGCTTAACGATAGCCATTTCAGCTCCGTCACCTCTACGAGGTCCAAGCTTGTAGATCTGAGTATAACCGCCGTTACGCTCTGCATAAAGGGGAGCAAGCTCAACGAATACCTTCGTTACAACGTCTTCCTTAGTAATATATGCGAGTGCTGCACGACGACTTGCAAGAGTATTCTTCTTGCCAAGAGTAATCATCTTTTCTGCGATAGAACGAACCTCTTTTGCTCTTGTAAGAGTTGTTTCTATCTGACCGTTCTCAAGCAACAACGTTACCATTCCGCGCAACATTGCTTTTCTCTGAGAGCTGGTTCTGCCGAGTTTTCTTGTTCCGGGCATTATATTTCCCTCCTTTTCGGTATTTTCTGTACTTACGCGCACTCAGAAGACTTAGTCTTCTTCTCTACGGAAATCAAGTCCGAGCGAGTGCAACTTCTGAATCACTTCTTCAAGTGACTTCTTACCGAGGTTACGAACCTTAATCATATCCTCCTCGGTGCGATTAATAAGATCTTCAACCGTGTCTATGCCTGCACGCTTCAAGCAGTTGAAGCTTCGTACAGACATTTCAAGCTCCTCAATGGTCATCTCAAGAACCTTTTCCTTCTTGGTTTCTTCTCTCTCAACCATTATGTCGATATTCTTCGCCTCATCCGAAAGATCTACGAACAAGTTGAGATGCTCATTGAGAATCTTGGCTGCCAAGGAAACTGCTTCCTTAGCTCCAATAGTGCCGTTTGTGGTAACGTCAATCGTGAGCTTGTCAAAATCGGTTACGGTTCCAACTCTGGTAGGCTCTACGTTATAGCTTACGTTATTAACGGGAGTGTATATAGAGTCGGTAAATATCGTACCTATGGGCGCGGAAATACTTGAGCCGCGAAGCTGAGAATCAAGCTGCTTGTTTCTCTCCTGCGAAACGTATCCT
Organism: Eubacteriales bacterium; assembly: GCA_045634485.1. Lineage (GTDB taxonomy): Bacteria > Bacillota > Clostridia > Oscillospirales > CAG-272 > HGM12713. Next base: position 3,254 of record JAZRAJ010000014.1, read on the forward strand.
CTGCCGTGGTCAAAGGTAAGCTCCATGTAAAGACGCTCGCCCTCACCTACCGTTGCGATATGGTGGTCGGGATTGAGAATCTCGATGTCGGAATCAACCTTTATATCACCTGCAGTAACCTCCTGCGCACCGACAACGTCGATAACGACGGTCTTTTGCGAATTGCAATAAAGCTTTGCAATGATGCTCTTTACGTTTAAAACGATTTCAGTTACATCCTCTTTTACGCCGGGGATAGTGGAGAATTCGTGAAGAACTCCGTCTATCTTTATGTTAGTAACAGCATAACCGGGTAATGAGCTAAGCATTATTCTGCGAAGCGAGTTACCAAGCGTAATGCCGAAGCCACGCTCCAAGGGCTCAACCATAAATGTACCCTTTTTACCGTCCTCGCTCTCGCTTACGGTTGTTATATTAGGCTTTTCTATCTCTATCATTCCAAATTATCCTCCTATAATCATATATTTAAAACAAATCTTATGCGGATAACAATCCGCGTGCTTTGCGTACGTTTATTAAACGTACGGCAAAACGGGGATTACTTGGAGTAGAGCTCGACGATAAGCTGCTCGTTGAACTCAAAGTCGATGTCTTCTCTTGCGGGAAGAGCAACAACCTTTGCAGAAAGACCAGCCTTGTCAACGCTAAGCCACTTGGGAGCGATCTTAGAATCAAGTGCCTCTGCAAGCTCCTTGCACTTTGCGGAGCCACGGAAGTTCTCTCTAACCTTGATTTCGTCGCCAGCCTTAACGATGATGGAAGGAATGTTTACCTTTTTGCCGTTAAGCTCAAAATGCTCATGAAGAACGAGCTGACGAGCTTCCTTACGGCTGGATGCCATTCCCATTCTGTATACAACGTTGTCCAAACGTCTCTCGATGAGTCTGAGAAGGTTCTCACCGGTCATACCTTCCTGACGGTCAGCCTCTACAAAGTAGTTCTTGAACTGCTTCTCAAGTACGCCGTAGTATCTCTTTGTGGTCTGCTTCTCACGAAGCTGCATACCATATTCTCTCTGCTTCTTTGTAGCTGCGCCGTGCTGACCGGGAGCTGTGCTTCTGCGGTCGAGTGCGCACTTGCCGGAAGTACATCTGTCGCCCTTAAGGAAGAGCTTCTTGCCTTCTCTGCGGCAAAGCTTACAAGCAGGTCCTGTATATCTTGCCATTTCTGTTTCCTCCTGTTTAGAATTAAACGCGTCTGCGCTTAGGCGGTCTGCAACCGTTGTGGGG
>JAZRAJ010000015.1:0-3360 GCA_045634485.1 Eubacteriales bacterium
TCCACAATCCCGCTTTTTCTTTGGCACGAGAGGCGCAAAGAAAAAGCTTGGCAAAAAGAAAACGCCGTTTTTATGGGCTCTGCCCAAACCCGCAAGTTTTTTGAAAAAAACTTGACTAAAAACTTTCACGCTTGGGTGCAGTGCGAACATTGTGCGTTCGACCGTCGAGCGCACAAAATAATGATAAATAATAAAATCCCCCAGTGCAAGTTCTTTGAAAGGGGTGTGGGGAAAAGCTTTCTTTTAAGAAAGTTTTCCCCACAAAAAAACAAAAAACAAAAACAATCAACCTACCTTATAGCCCGCAGCAACGATAGCGGCGGAAATAGCGTCATCGGAAAGCGAAGCCTTAGCCACAACGGTAACACTCTTTGAGTCAACAGACGCCTCGGCAGACTTAACACCCTTAAGAGCAAGAAGCGCACGCTCAACGTGAGCCTTACAGTTATTGCACATCATACCCTCCACCGAGAGAGTAACGGTTTTAGTTTTTCCAAACATATCATCATCCTCCATTTGATTTAATTGATTTATTTTATTAATATAAATTTTCTTGTATTTAAGACGAAGCGAGTTAAGCACCACGCAAACCGAGGAGAAGCTCATCGCCGCAGAGGCTATCATAGGCGTAAGAGTTATTCCTAAGCCATAAAGCACGCCCGCCGCAATAGGAATACATATAGCGTTGTAAATAAGCGCCCAGAAGAGATTTTCCTTTATTACGGTAACAGTAGCGCGTGAGAGGCTTATTGCGCTTACAGCGTCATTTAACGAGCTTTGAGAAAGCACTACGTCGGCAGACTCGATGGCAATATCGGTGCCCGCCCCAATAGCAATACCGATATCAGCGGCAGCAAGCGCAGGAGCATCATTAATTCCGTCGCCAACCATAGCCGTTATGCCCTTTTTTGAATAGTCGCGAATAAAGCGTTCCTTGCCCTCGGGCAGGAGCCGAGCGTGGTATTCGTCAATTCCGCAGGCATCGGAAATCGCCAGTGCGCAAGCCTCGTTATCGCCCGTAAGCATAACGGGAGTAACGCCCATTTTTTTAAGCGAGGCAATCGCCTCCTTGGAATCGGAGCGCTCCTTGTCAAAAATTCCGATGATGCCAAGCACCTCGCCGCCAAGTGCGCAGATAACCGCAGTTCTGCCCTTTTTCTCTAAATTTTTAAGCGAGCCGATAACGGATTTTGAAAGCTCTACGCCGTTTTCCAAGAGCAGCTCTGGTGTGCCAATTAGACAAATATTGCTATTTTCATTTTCGCAAATCTCCGCTTTAATTCCCTTACCTGCAACAACCTCGACGCTCCGCGCTTCTGCTCGCAATCCGTCTAATCCACCAAGCCTCTCTCGTGCCGCATCGCATATCGCAGACGCAAGAGGATGCGAGGACATTGACTCGGTAAGATACGCAGCTTCAAACAGTCTTTTTTCATCAATGCAAGCCACAATGTCAGTAACCACAGGCTTTCCCTCGGTTAGTGTTCCGGTTTTATCAGTTAAAAAATACTTAACAGAATGAAGATTTTCAAGTGCCTCCGCCGAGCGAATGAGTATTCCCATCCTCGCTCCACGCCCCGTTGCAACGGTTATTGCGGTTGGAGTTGCAAGCCCCAAAGCGCACGGACAGGATATTACAAGCACCGAAATCGCACACTGGAACGCCATATTTATATTCTTCATTACAAATATCCAAATTAACGCAGTTAAGACAGATATTGCTATTACAGCCGGAACAAACACCGCACTCACCTTATCGGCAATACGCGCTATCGGCGCCTTTGACGCCGCCGCATCCTCAAGGAGTCGAATTATCCTTAAGAGTGCGGTTTCCTCGCCGATTTTTTCAACCCTTACCCTTACGTAGCCGTTGGTAAGCACGCACGCCGTTTGCACCGAGTCGCCCACGTTTTTCTCAACGGGTATGCTCTCGCCGCTAAGCGCCGACTCGTCAAGTGCGCAAGCACCCTCAACAACACATCCTTCCGCCGAAACGGTATCTCCTGCGCGAAGCTCGATTATATCGCCAACACGTATTTCCTCTATCGGAGCCTCAACGAACACACCCTCACGAAGCACGGAAGCGCTCTCAGGCATCATTTTGGAAAGACTCTTTATTGCGCTTGCGGCGTTGGCTCTTGCCCTGCCCTCAAGCGTTTTCCCAAGCGAAACGAGGGTTAATATCATCGCTGCACCCTCAAAATAAAGATTGTGTCGGTACGCCTCAACGAGTGCGTTATTTTGCGTTATCTCGCCATAAAGCATTATTCCTATCGCTACAATTCCGTAGACCGTGGATGCTCCCGAGCCTATCGCTATAAGCGAATCCATATTCGGTGCGCCCTTGAACAGTGCAAAGAATCCGTTTTTGAAAAATTTAAAATTGATTATTATTACCGGTATTGCAAGCGCAAGCTGAGCTATTGCAAACAGATACGGATGCTCAACAAGCACTCTCGGCATCGGTATTCCCACCATATGCCCCATAGCAACTATCATTAGCACCGCCGTAATTATTCCCGACGCTATAAGCCTTTTAATGCTCCTTCGGTACTCCTTATCGGCGTTATCCTCGCCGCCTTGGCGTTCAAGGGTATATCCTGCGCTCTTTAGCGCCTTTCTTAGCGCCAAATAGAGCTTTTCCTCGTCCGCTCCCTCGTCTGCCTCAACGGTTATCGAGTTAGTGAGCAGGCTTACCGTTACTCTGCCATCTCCGCAGACCTTTACCGCGCTATGCTCGACGTGCGCTACGCACGCCGCACAGCTCATTCCTTTTACGTTATATCTTATCTTCATATTTTTCCTTTTTGTGTTTTTGTTTTTAGGCGGGGAAGAAAACTTTTTAAAAAAAGCTTTTCTTCCCCGTACCCCATCTTTCAAAAACTTTGAAACTGGGGGCTATTTTTTACCGTAATATCTGCGCTCAACGCTCGAACAACCTGTGTTCGCACCGCACCCACGTGTGAAAGTTTTGGTCAAGCTTTTTCAAAAGCTTGCGAGTGTTTGGGGCGAGTAGCCCCATAATTACGGCGTTTTCTTTTTGCCAAGCTTTTTCTTTGCGCCTCTCGTGCCAAAGAAAAAGGGGGATTGTGGTTTTTTATGCTTTTACGTGGGGAAAGGAAACTTCTTGAAAGAAGCTTTCCTTTCCCCACACCCCTATCCTTCAAGAACTTTGAAACTAGGGGGATATTTTTTGCCGTAATGTCTGCGCTCAACGCTCGAACAACCTATGTTCGCACTGCACCCGAGTAGAAAGTTTTTAGTCAAGTTTTTTTCAAAAAACTTGCGAGGGTTTGGGGCGAGTAGCCCCATAATTACGGCGTTTTCTTTTTGCCAAGCTTTTTCTTTGCGCCTCTCGTG
>JAZRAJ010000016.1:0-10881 GCA_045634485.1 Eubacteriales bacterium
TTCTCCTTGTCAATAGTGAAGTTACTACTATTAACAAGGGTCGATTTTATTAGCGAGCTAATAAAATCGACCGCACACTTTTGCCTTTTTGTCAAGTCTTTTTTGAAAATTTCTTAAAAATTTTTACAAAAAAGAAGAGCCACGTTCATTTCTGAATGTGGTGCTTTTCTTAACTTAATGATATTGTCGTCGGGGGTTCTCCCTCTTCCTTTGCGTTGCAAAGGAATTCACTCTTTCCTGCGTTTGAGGACGATAAAAATGGGTCTACTCGCCCCAAACCCTCGCAAGTTTTTTGAAAAAAACTTGACTAAAAACTTTCCACTCGGGTGCAGTGCGAACATACCACATTCAACCGTCGAGCGCACTAATTACGCCAAAAAATAAGACCCCTTTTCAAAATTCTTTGAAAGGGGTGCGGGGAAAATCTATCTTTTAAGAAAGTTTTCCCCGCATAATTATATGGTATACTAAATTCTCACTGATACGTTCCGCAGAAGGAGCGAGCCTTGTAAAAGGCGCTATTGCTTGACGTAAGCTTTATTTTTTCGTAGGTACTACCGTTATAACGGCAGAAATAAATGTAATTCGTACACCACGAAGCAAATGAGGTTGTGCCGATTTCTCCCGTAATAAAGAAATTGCCGTAGGGGTTGTTTGAAAAGCCCTTGATGTTTTGAGCATTCATAAGCTTGTAGTACTCGTAATCGGCAATTATCGTACGCTCCTTTTTGTCTATTTTAAGAGCAAACTCGCCAACGGTTATGTAAAGATAACGAGTGTTCGTGTAGTCGGGGGAGAGGTCGTGCCCGCCACGGTGTCCCTCGGGGAGGTTTATTCTCATTTGAGTTACCTCAACGAGCTTTTCATTCGTTCCCGAGCCTTGAATTGCATAGGCGCGAAGCTCGTATCTTCCCAACGCCCAAAGAACCTTGTAGGTAGGATCCCAAAGCACTCCGTGAGCATCCTCAAGAGTATAATCGGTGTATTGATTAGCCGTGGTCTTATTGTTGCTTTGAAGCGCCGAGGTCTTAAAAAGTCTAATCCTGTTATCCGAGGTGCTTGCTATAACGATATTACCCGAGGGCAATATTTCAATCGAGTGGGGGTTATCTCCGGGGTTTTTAGTGGTCCAAAGCGCCTTACCGCTTGCGTAATCGTAGATACCCGAGTTAGCGCTTGCCGCATCTCCCATTATAACGAGTACGTCGCCAAAAACAGTACCCTCTCTGTATTTTACGTCGGTGGTGTGACCTACGTTTAACACTCTTACCTCCATAGAGTCAAGCGAGGAGGTCTGCGTGTACTTGTTAAAATCATAAATAACGATTCTCTTGTTTTTTTGGTCGCAAGCCATAACCTTGTTAGAGCCACCAACGATAGCGGTGGAGGCATCCTTGGCGGTTACGGTGATATTCCAATTAGAGTCGATTACGATTTTGTCCTTGGTTGCATATTTGTTTAATAATGCTCTAAGCTCCTCGTAAAGCTCTGCCGCCGCAAGCTCGCTTGAGTAGGCAATTACGTATTTGTTGCCTAAAATAACTGCCTTTGCCTGATTCTTTTGGAGAGCTTTGTAAACCTCCTTGGATTCCTCAAATGCGGTTTCGCCAACGAGTATTGCAGGACCGTCAAGCGTTGCCTTGTCGGTATCAACCTCGGGTGCCTTTACCGTTATTTTTTTAAAAAGATTGCAGGCTTGAGTAAAGTAGCTCTTGTTAAAATCCTTTGCGGTGTTGCTTATGATAAATTTTGCGCGGTAGGCTCTGTTGCTGTAAAGTGTAATAGTACCCGAGGCATCGGGCTCATCGCTCTCATCGTTGCCGTCCGTGCTATTGCCAACGTCGTCGGTTGCGCCGAGCGTATCGTTGCTTGAACCGTCTGCGCTTGTGCCGCCATAATTTTTGTTAAGCCCTCCCGAGCATCCGCTAAGCGCAGAGAGCAAAATTACTGTTGATAAGAGAAATACTAAAATCCTTGTAAATTGTGATTTCATAAAAGTTCTCCGTTTTTTTCTTTTATATTATTTTGCATTCATCTTGAGATATGCGTTGATAAACTCGTCTATCTCTCCGTCCATAACGGCACTAATGTTACCGTCCTCGTGACCTGTTCTCGTATCCTTTGCAAGAGTGTAGGGCATAAATACGTAGGAGCAAATCTGCGAGCCCCACTCGATATTTACCTTGTTACCCTTAATATCCTCAATGGTGTCAAGACGCTCGCGGAGCTTTATTTCCATAAGCTTTGCCTTAAGCATCTTAAGTGCGGTTTCCTTGTTTTGAAGCTGTGAGCGCTCTGTTTGGCATCCAACAACTATACCCGTGGGCTTGTGGAGAATTCTTATTGCCGAGTCGGTCTTGTTGATGTGCTGACCGCCCGCTCCACTTGAACGGTGCGCGGTAACGTCGATATCCTCCTCACGGATTTCTATTTTATCAATGTTATCAAACTCGGGCATTACCTCGATTGAAGCAAAGGAGGTCTGACGTCTGCCCGCTGCATCAAAGGGAGAAACACGAACCAAGCGGTGAACTCCGTTTTCTGCCTTAAGATATCCGTAGGCGTTAAGTCCCTCAACCATAATAGTTGCGCTCTTAATTCCCGCCGCATCTCCGTCAAGCCAGTCAAGAAGCTTGTATTTAAAGCCCTTGCGCTCTGCCCAACGTGTTATCATACGGTAAAGCATCTGCGCCCAGTCCTGAGCCTCGGTTCCGCCCGCACCCGGGTGGAAGGAAACGATTGCGTTGTTTTTATCGTATTCGCCCGAAAGGAGAATTTCTATTCTCTTTGCCTCGGCTTCCTTTGAGATAGCCGCAAGCTCGCTTTCAACCTCCTCGATATAGCCCTCGTCGTTTTCCTCGATAGCCATTTCAACAAGCACGATAGCGTCCTCGAGTCTTGCCTTAAGAGCCTCGTAATTTTCTATTGCATCCTTTGTTTGCTTAAGCTTTTGAAGAACCTTAGAGGAGTTTTCCTGATTAGACCAAAAATCCTCGCGGAGAGTATCCTTGTCAAGCTCCTCGGCGGTAGCCTTAAGCTGATCTATTCTAAGAGCCGAGCCAAGATCGTCAATGTCGGCTCTCATTCCTAAAAGCTTATATTTTGCTTCTTCAAGTGCGATTATCACGTGCGTTCCTCCTGCGCGTTATTTTTTCTTATAATTAACATCTTATTATAACATAATCCGCGCTTTTTTTCAAGTATTTTGGATTATATATTTTTTATATATTTTTCATATATTTTGATAAAAATTCAATAAGCTCTTTTTTGTATAGCTCCTCGTTGTAATAGATAGCCTCTGCGTGCGCCGCATCATCAAAAAGAATAAGACGGGCATTATCTCCAATTTCCTCGGCAAGACGTATAGAGCAATTAGTGGGTACGAATTCGTCTTTTTTTCCGTGGAATATTAAAAAGGGGAGATGAGACTTCTTTGCTTGCTCTGCGCAAGAGGGCGCGTCGATATTAAAGTCGGCAAGAAAGCGGCACCAGAATTTTACAACGTGAATTATGGGATTTGGATATATCTTAAAGTATTTCCAAAGAACGTGCGTGATAATTTCATAAGCACTGTAAAAGGGACAGTCGGCAATTACGCATTTGACTTGCGTATCCTCCTTTTCTATACCTCCGCTTGCCATAAGAACGGTGGCGCCTCCCATCGAAAGACCGAAAAGTGCAATAGGCATCTCATTTCCGTATATTTCGCTTGCCTTTTTTCTCCAAAGTAAAGCGTCTTTATGCTCTTTAGTTCCGTAGTAGATATATTTTCCTTCACTTTTTCCGTGTGAGCGTTGGTCAACGAGCATAATGTTATATCCCGCCTCGTGAATTAGCGGTAGTTGTAAGCAAAAGTCCCTTGCCCAAAATGAGCGGTAGCCGTGAAAAATAATAACAACGCCCTTTGCGTTTTCAGTGTTTATAAGTGATGCGTGAAGCTTAAGTCCGTTCTCGCTTTCAATACAAGCGTGGTCGGAGATGCTGTTTTCTATCCATTCAAGAGTTTCTTTAATTCGTTCCTCTCCAACAAGGTCGAGCTTGTTTTGTGAGAAAAGTGAATGGATATCGTTTTTTCTCGGCTTTCCGCGAACCGAAACTCTGTGAAATATTATGTATGCAAATAAAAAGGTTAAGGTCAAAAAGGACATAACGATTATCGAAAAAATAAACCAATTCATTGAAAAATACCTCCGCGCCACGGTGTTTTACTATTTATTATATTTATATTTTACCACGGTTTTTGAAAAAAAGCAACAGATTGTGCTTTTATATTGCAAAAGATACCGTTGTACTTGAAGATAAAGGCGTTTTGCGATATAATAAAATAGGATTTCGGCTTCTCGATTTAATTTGCATAGCCGATTAGCCTCGTTTTTTAATAAATTTCATCATTTTTTCACACTCTTCTTTAGGCTATCTTTAGCGTGGCTTGCTATAATATGTGTGCAGATGCGAAATTGGGCAAAGCACGCATTTGTATTATACCGTATTTTGGCTTTTTTGTTGCTTTCTTTCTTGAATAGCTTATTTACATTCCTTACTTTTTCATAGTGTAAATATTCTCTTGCTTTTGGTAGAATTTTATTAGCCCACTCAGCTTTTGCTACGCTCGGCAGAGATAAGCGTTGAGTGTACTTATACCTCGGTAGGAATACGGTATAATTTCTTGGGCGTATCCTCGTGTGGCAGGGTACGCTCAAGATACTAAAATATAAACGTGAAAATAAAAATTCGGAGGAATTTAAAGTGTATATAATTAAAAATGCGCTTCGTTGTATCGGGCGCTCAAAGGGACGAAATATTTTAATAGGTATTATCGCTCTTGTAATTGCGGTGTCGGCGTGCATCGGCTTATCAATTCGCCAGGCGGCGGAAAGTGCTAAGGCTTCGGCTCTGGAGGGAATGAGCGTAACCGCAACGATTTCCTACGACCGTGCCTCTGCTATGGGAAATATGGCAGGTGGCAGACCGAGCGGCAGTAGCGGTAGCAGACCGAGCATGAGCTTTGACAAAAATCAGTTTGCCAATATGATGGGTAGCACCTCAAGCCTCACTCTTGACGAGTACAAAAAATACGCCGAGGCAGAGAGTGTAGATGATTTTTATTACAGACTAACGGCATATTTTAACGGTAGCGAAGGATTTTCTGCGGTAAGTGACGAGGTTGAGGAGGACTCCAATAGCTCCGATAACTCGAGCAGCTCAAGCTCGAGTATGTCGAATATACCGGGGATGCCGAGCGGATTTGGCGGAAGGTATTTCGGCCGTGGCGGCGCTTCGGGCGATTTCTCGATTATCGGCTATAGCAGTGATAGCGCAATGATTGATTTTGCAAACGGCAACGCTAAAATCATTGAGGACGGCGGAGCAATCTTTGAGGAGGGTACGAGCGCACTTGATTGCGTTATCTCCGAGGAGCTGGCGATTTATAACAATCTTGCGGTTGGCGATACTATAGTTATTACCAATCCTTCCGCTGAGGAAGAAACCTATACCTTAACGATTTCGGGTATCTATACAAGCACCTTGAACAACGATTTTTCAATGTCGATGTTCGGTAAGAGTCAGGACCCCGCAAACCGTATATATATGAGCGCAAATGCTTTGCAGGCTATTATAGACGAGTCGGCGTCTAAGTCGACAACCGTTACCGACGATAACGGCAGAACAAGCGAAACCAAGGTAACCGGCACTCTTGAGGCAACCTACGCCTTTGCAACCGCAGACGATTATTATGCGTTTGAGGATGAGGCTCGTGAGCTTGGACTTTCGGAAAGCTATACGATTTCCTCAAGCGATATCAATTCCTTTGAAAATAGTATAAAGCCTCTTAACACCTTAAGCACAATGGCAGGCGTATTCTTGCTCCTTATACTTATTATCGGCGGTATCATTCTCGTGGTTCTCAACATTTTCAACGTTCGCGAGCGTAAATATGAGGTAGGCGTTTTAACCGCTATGGGAATGAAGAAGTGGAAGGTTGCAACGCAGTTTATTTGCGAGATATTGGTTGTAACTATGATAGCGGTTATTATAGGTGCGGCAATTGGCGCTGTAAGCTCTGTTCCCGTAACCAATGCATTGCTTGCAAGTCAGGTTGAAAGCCAAAGCAATCAACAAAGTCAAGTGGATAAAAACTTTGGCAGACCCGGTAATATGCCAGGCGGTATGGGCGGAATGTCTAATATGCCCTCTGATATACCCGATATGGGTGGCTCGGGCAATCCCTTTGGCGAGATGCTCGGCGGTGCGGCAAATTACATTACCGAGGTTGATTCGGCTATGAATTTAACCGTAGTATTCCAAATGATTGGCGTAGGACTTTTGCTTACGCTTATTGCAAGCGCAGCGTCCGTAATGTTTATTATGCGCTACGATCCGCTTAAGATACTTTCTAACAGAGATTAATGAAGGAGGGAATAACAATGTCTATTTTATCACTTCAAAATATAAGCTTTTCTTATGATAAAACACCCGTTCTTCGCGATATTTCCTACGAATTTGAAAAGGGCAAGATATATTGCATAATCGGTAAGTCGGGTGCGGGCAAAACAACGCTTCTCTCCTTGCTTTCGGGACTTGCAAGACCAAGCGCGGGAGATATAATTTACGATGGCAAAAGCATTTCAAAAATCGATAAATACACCTTCCGCTCAAAATATATCGGCGTAGTTTTTCAAAGCTTTAATCTTATTACAAAGTATACCGCACTTGAAAACGTAGTCCTTTCGATGGACGTTTCGGGATGCAAAATTAAGGATAAAAAGAAAAGAGGGCTTGAGCTTCTTGAAAGCGTAGGGCTTGACGAGGACGAGGCAAACCGCCGTGTGCTTAAGCTTTCGGGTGGTCAGCAGCAGAGAGTTGCAATTGCCCGTGCGCTTTCCTATAACCCCGATATAATTCTTGCCGTCGAGCCGACGGGTAACCTTGACAGAGATACTCAAAGAGAAATTATGGATATTTTCCGTGATCTTGCCAACGACGGCAAATGCGTAATTTTGGTTAGCCACTCTCCCGACGTTGCCGAAATGTGCGACGAGAGATACGAGCTTACCAAGATTTCGGGTAAGAATAAAAAAAGATGATTTTTATAGCGACCCCTTGAAGATTAAATTTACACAAGGAGAATAAGAAAATGACGTCTATTATAAAAAAGGCGCAAAAGGGAAACAAGGAAGCCTTTGTAGCGCTATATAACGCCAACAAGCAAAAGGTGCTTTATTTGTGCAATATCTTGCTTTGTGATTCCGATGCCGCCGAGAGTGCGTGCGTGCATACCTTTAAGAGCGCATGGCAGGCTTTAATTGACGAGCGGATAGAGTCTGAGAGAGAGTTTACCGATTTCGTTATAAATAAGGCGGTAAATCACTGTAAAAACAAAATAGCAAAGGCAGATGCTAAGGCGTTTAAAATACCGCAAAATAAAAACTTTACTGTTGCCTCGTTTGATATTGACTCGGATTTAGAAGAGGAGGCCTCGGGTATAGCGCTTAAGGCGTTGCCTGCTATGCAAAGGCTTATTTACGTCTTGGATGCGTATTTAGTATGGTCCTATGATGAAATTGCCGAGCTTTTGCACACCAAGGAGGAAACCGTTAAGCTCGCTATCGAGAGCCGAAAAAATAACCTTGAGCGCTTTTCAAATGCATTAAAGCAGGAAAAGGGAGCAAGCGTAAGCCTTAGCGAGAATGATTTTAACGATTTTTTGTCGGATGGCGAGAGCGAGTGTAAGGTATACGAGTCGGTTGACTCTGCCGTAATCGCAAGCATAGAGTTGGTTATTAAGCCGATAGTTAAGATAAAAAAGAAAAAGCAGCTTAAGATAGGCTTGATTGTGGGAATTCCCTTAGTGCTTGCAATTTTACTTACGATTGGTATAGCGGCTATCTGTCTTTCAAATAATGATGGTAGCGAGAATGACGGATACGATGACGAGTATTACGACGACGAGTATTCCGATTTAGGATGGATAAGTGAAATTGAGAATCCTACGGATTATGCTATAATCGACGTTGCAAATTACGGTAAAATAACCGTTGCGCTTGATGCAAACAGTGCGCCCGAAACGGTTGAGAACTTTGTAAAGCTTGCAAAGGAAGGATTTTACGATGGACTTACCTTCCACAGAATTATATCGGGCTTTATGATGCAGGGCGGTGACCCGAACGGCGACGGCACGGGTGGCTACACCGATGAAAGCGGAAACGAGGTAAACGTTGTAGGCGAATTCTATTATAACGGCTTTACTAATCTTTTGTCACACGCAAGAGGCGCTATATCCATGGCGCGCGCCGAGGCTTACGATAGCGCAAGCTCACAGTTCTTTATAATGCACGATGATTATTATTCCTACGAGCTTGACGGATATTATGCGGTATTCGGCTACGTTATAAACGGTATGGCGGTTGTTGACGCAATATGCGAGGATGCAGAGCCTATGGATGATAACGGCACGATAGAATTGGTGGCTCAGCCCGTTATTACCTCGGTAAAGATATACACTCCCGAGGAATACGAGGAGCTTCAAAAGGCAGAGAGCAGTGATGCCGAGAATGAAAATAGCGATGCAACCACCGAGGAGGTTACCGTTATAGAGGCAAAGGTTGCCGAGGTTTCGGCTATAAGCGCAAGAGATGGAGGACTTTTCCTCACGGTTTACGGCTTGCTTGAGGAGTTTGCGGATTATCAAATTACTGATGCTGCAAAGGTCGAGCTTTCAAGCTATGCGGCAAGCGATAAGCTTGAAAAATACTCGATAGATGCAGAAGCCAAGGTTTACGAGGTTAAGGACGGAGCGCTTGTGGAATTTGATAGCGCAAGCATCGTTGAGGGCGATATGATAGTGGTTTACACCGATGCCGAAAAGGTGGTAAACGTGGTTGTATATCACGTTGAAGAGGCCGATAGTGAGTCGGGTACTGAGTCTGATGCAGAGTCTGACGGCACCGAGGGCTCCGTAGAAAACAACGTAGAAAATAGAGGAGAGCAAAGCGAATAATCGGTATAATTAAGACATCTTGGGCATAGAGTAAAAGCTATGCCCATTTCTATAAGGAGATAGCTATGAGGACGAAAATACGTTCGCTAATATTTATAATATGCATTTTGTTAAGCACCTCGCTTTTGCTTTCATCCTGCTATGCGGAGGGCTCGGTAGGTGTGGTTAAGGCAAGAATAAATGAAAACGGAGAGCTTATTTTAGAGTACGATAACGGCTCGGAGCAAAATTTGGGCGTAGTAACAGGTCAAAACGGCTTAGACGGAGCAAACGGCTCGGACGGAGAGGAATATTCGGGTACGATAATCGTTAATAGCGAGAAAAGCAATATCTCTGCCGCAAGCGCAAAGGGGCTTTCCAATGCGGTTAGCATAACCTGCAATTTTAAAACAACGGTTCAGTCGGGTGGCGGTTGGCGGCCAAATTCTCAAAACACCACCACAAAGGATTACAGCGCATCGGGCTCAGGCGTTATTTATAAGCTTGATAAGGCAGAGGGCGACGCTTTTATTATAACGAATTACCACGTGGTTTACGATGCAAGCAGTAATACGAAAAACGGTATCAGCGAGGATATAAAGGTTTGTCTTTACGGCGCAGAGTTTGACGAAACCGCAATAGAGGCAACCTACGTGGGCGGCTCTCTTTACTACGATATTGCGGTGCTTCGCATTGAGGATAGCGAGATATTAAAGAATTCAAGCGCAACGGCAATTGAAATATCCGATTCCGATAAGGTTACGGTTGGAGAGGAGGCAATTGCAATAGGAAATGCGCAGGGGTACGGTATTTCGGCATCGCTTGGTATAGTAAGCGTTGATTCCGAGTATATAACGATGACCGCTGCAGACGGAAAGACCTCGGTTTCCTTCCGTGTTATGCGTATAGATACCGCGGTAAATTCGGGTAATAGCGGAGGTGGACTTTATGACGGTAGCGGTAAGCTTATCGGCATAGTAAACGCAAAAATCGTTGAGGACGGGGTAGAGAATATAGGATATGCCATTCCCTCTAACGTTGCGGTGTCAATTGCTGATAATATTATCGATTATTGCTATCAAAAGGATACCGAAAGAGTGCAAAGAGCAATGCTTGGAATTAAGGTAAGCACAACAGATTCAAAGGCTACGTACGATTCGCAAACGGGTAGATATGAAATTAAGGAAACGGTTGCGGTTTACGAGATAAGCGATAACTCACTTTCCGAGGGAGTTATGGAGATTGGCGACCTGCTCTTAAGCGTAACGGTAAACGGTAAAACGAGCGAGATAACACGCCAGCACCACGTTATAGATATGATGCTCGACGTAAGAGTCGGCGACGTCGTTACCTTTAATATCTCGCGTAACGGCGAGATAAAAACGGTAAGCATCACAATAACCGAGGATTGTCTGACGGAGTATTAATAAAAATAAGGGATTGACGGAATAAACCGTTAGTCCCTTAAAATTTTGCGCGAGAGCGGATAAAAAGGTGCGATTATTCATAACAAAGCTAAAATCCACCTTTTTTAACTTTGCGAAGCAAGATTTCATCACGAAGTGATTTCGTCACACGTAAGCGGGATTTATCCCATCCGTAAGGACGGATTTAGATAAAAAAGACCAACCCGCACGCGAGCTGGCCTTTTTTGGCTATTCATAACAGACTATGCCGTCGGGTGCAAATAAACAAATTCGGCAGCACAGACAGCGACGTTTGGCTGTCGGCACTGCCGACTGGTACGAGTATTCATAACGAAACTATGCCATCGGGTGCTGAACAAAAAAAGTTAGCAGTGACAGTCCCCGACGTTGGGGACCGGCACTGCCAGTGGTGCGGGTATTCATAACGAAACTATGCCATCGGGAACAAAATAAAGAAAAACGGCAGCACAGACAGCG
>JAZRAJ010000017.1:0-4006 GCA_045634485.1 Eubacteriales bacterium
GCCTTCTCTTGTGAGAGAAGGGGGACCACCGCGGGGTTCCCCGAAGTGAGCTTGCGAGCTTTGGGGGGTCGTGCGATAGTGGTGGATGAGTAGATTATGAAAACAGTTTTAGTGTAATTTTGTACTAACTCGCTTTATATCGGACACCTCATCCGTCACTCCTTCGTCGTGACACCTGTCTCGCTGCGGCTCGGTCACGCTACCCACTGGAGAAGGCTCGCATAGATAATTCTTCCAACAATAGCTTGAAGCAACGTACTATGTCATCCAAAAACTTTCCTTACAGAAAGTTTTTTGGTGTTACCTTTTTTTCAAAAAAGGTAACGAAATACCCGGTTATAAGCTAACCCCTCTTAATCAAATCCAAAAGCGCCTCGCGCGTATTAAGCGTAGGGTTGTTTATAACCTCATCAAGAAGCCGCGCAAGAGTCTTGCCTATCTCCCTACCGCTATAACCAAGTGCAATCAAGTCCTCGCCGCCAATAGCAAGCTGAGAAATACTGCAAGGAGTGGTGTCGCCTATAAGAGAAAGCGACTCCCTTGGCGAATTGCCAAGTAAAACCGACAAGCGCAAGGCAATATCGGCATCAAGCGAAAGCCTTGCACGTAGCCGAGCCATATCGGCACGTGTTAAATAGCACAGCTTTGCCGCATCAACTATATTGGAGGCGGAGCGTTGCCTGCCCGATGCCTTAAGAGCGGTAAGCTCTGCACGGGCAGATGCACCGTCAGTGCCGCTAAAAAATACCGCAAGACGAGTCATTTCGTCGCTTTGAGTGTCACACAATCGATTTATAACTGCATCGTCGGGAGCATATCCTTGAAAAATATATGAAAGCACGCCTAAGGTGCGCATCTGCTTTAAGGGCTTTTCGGGATAAGGCGAGCAGATAAGCTTTACAAGCTCGGAGAAAATCCGCTCCTTTGCAATAAGCAAAAGCTTGTTAGCAAGAGCCCCTGCCGCTTCAAGCGTTTTTTCCTCAATCTCAAACCCAAGCTGAGCCGAAAATCTAAAGGCACGCATTATTCGCAAAGCATCCTCGCCAAATCGGGCATAAGGATTTCCAACCGTGCGTATAATTTTATTATTTAAATCGTTTTTACCGCCAAAAAGGTCGATAAGTCCATCTCTTTCGTTGTAAGCCATAGCGTTAACGGTAAAATCTCTGCGTGAGAGATCGTCCTCGATTCGGCGTGTAAAAATAACGCTATCGGGACGGCGCATATCAAGGTACTCTCCGTCAACGCGAAAGGTGGTAAGCTCAATCGGTTGACCGCTAACGAGAACGGTAACCGTGCCGTGCGCAAGACCTGTTTTTATAACTCGCATATCCGAGAAAATCTCGCAGGCGCGAGATGGCTCTGCCGAGCTTGCAAGGTCAAAATCGTGGGGAGTCTTGTTAAGAAGCATATCACGAAGCGAGCCGCCAACGATATACGCACGCTCGCCATGCTCATAGAGTCGGTCAAGCACCACGCGAACGTAGTCGGGAATATTGAATTTATACTCAAAATTTTCTGCCATAAATCTCTCCCCGCACATCTGCGCATACTTACTCATTCTACTATATATTATATACAAAATACATCTTATTGTCAATAATCTGCCAAAACCTTGTATAATTGCCCAAAAACGAGGTTTTGATTTTGTGAAAAATCTCAGTTCTTTTTTAATGTTTTGTGAAAACCCTTGACATAGAATTGTAAAAATGATAAAATTAAACAAATATAGAGTCAATACTCTTAAAAAAATTAACAAAAAAGGAGAAAAAACTTATGAAAAGAGTTATTTCAAGTTTACTTTTAATAACGCTTCTTCTCGCTTCGGTTATCGCAATGATTCCCGCAAGCGCAGCAACGCCCACAGAATATAACGTTATGGGTGGTTCAAATAAAAATATCCAGTTCAAGGGCGAAGGAAACGTATTCTACTTCGACTACCACAAGTACCTCGATCTTGGAAATAAGTTCGAAATGACCGACTACGGTAACATCGACTATATGATCCGTTTCCCCAACGCAGGTACAAACAGTGCAAGCGTTTCTGACGGTGTAAAGACCTCGGACGGTGTTCAGCATAACGCAGATAGCACCGAAACACGTGAGATCAACGGTAGAACCTACAATCAGTACTTTGGTTACTCCTTTAAGGAGAGCGTAGTTGCAGATGCAATTACTCTTTACATTCCTACCGATACGATTATTACACACATCGACGTTTACGGTGGATGCGTTGATAAGGCTAATAAGATTTTTGCAAGGGAAGCGGCTAAAACACTTCTCGCAACCTTCGAAAACGTTCAGTCTACTCCTACAACCGAGGTTACAGATGAGGGTAAGGACCCCGCTACCGTAATCGTTCTTAACTCTGAGCTTAACGAGGCGTTCAAGCTTGATTATATTTACTTTGCAGTTAGAACCACCTCGACAAGCAACTACTACATCTACGAGATAGAGCTTAACGGTATTCTTGCAAGCGATGCGGCAGACTTTAGCGAGCTTAAGGAGCAGTATGAGGAAATCAACGGTCTTGTAGAAAAGGATTGGACCGCAGAAACCTGGGAAAACCTCGAGTCGGCTATTGCAAACGCAGAGGCAGTTAATAAGAACGCAACCTCCAGCGCAACCGATATTGCAAATGCGGCAACGGCTCTTAAGGAGGCTCTTGACAATTTAAAGGCAGAGCCTGCAAATAAAACCGCTCTTGCAGAGGCTATAGTTGAGGCAATAGAGTTGTTCGCAGAGGAGGACTACACTCCCGCTTCTTGGGCAGTATACAAGGAGGCTCTTGATGCAGCTCAGGCGGCTAATAACGATGCAAACATTTCTCAGTCCAGCGTTGATAAGGCTTTGGAAAATCTCCAGATAGCTATTGGAAGCCTCGTTATACCTGCAGACAAGACCGACCTTGCGGCGGCTATTGCAAACGTAGAAAAGCTTAATAAGAGCGATTACACACCCAACTCTTGGGAGGCTCTCCAGACTAAGAAGGTTGAGGCTATGGCAATTAACGATAACGTTGATGCAACTCAGGATGAGGTTGACGCCGCATTGGGCGCACTCAATATGGCGGTTAATGACCTTGCAAAGCCCGGTAACAACGCAACACTTTTATCGGCTATCACAAGTGCAAAGGCTCTTAAGAAGTCGGATTACAACGTTGCGGCATACCTTTGGAACATCTTCCAGGATATTATTGTAGAGGCAGAGACAGTTGCTAACGATCCTAACGCTACTCAGGGCGAGATGGATATGGCTCTTGAAGCTCTTAACGAGAAGATAGAGGGCCTTGGTAAGCCTGTTTCAAGCAACACCAATAATAACAATAATGATAATAGCAATGAAGATGCAGACGCTAAGGAGGAAGAGGAAGCAGAGGACGATGCAACCGATGCTCCCGCAACCGAGGCTCCCGCAACTCAGGCTCCTGCAACCGAGCCCGCGGCAAAGAAGAGCGGATGTAAGTCTGCAGTGGCAACCACCGCAGTTGTTCTTGGACTCGTAACCGTTCTCGGAACCGCTCTCGTTGTTAAAAAAGAGGATTAATTAAACACTAAATGGCTAAGCCGTCAGGCTTAGCCATTTTTTTAGTTAGTTTGTGTTAGGGGTTTTCGTTACCTTTTTTGAAAAAAAGGTAACACCAAAAAACTTCCTAAAAGGGAAGTTTTTTGTTTACATAGTGTGCTCGACCGTCCCCTCGTGTCATCCTGAGCGGAGGGCGAAGCCCGGAGTCGAACCCCGCAGGGGTGTGCGTAGCACAGGATCTACGAGGGGCGAGTATAAGCCGTTATAAAAACAAACATTGTTGGAAAAAGGTTAATAAATAGCCTCCCTTGTGTAAAGGGAAATGGCTTGCGGATGCAAGACGGAGGGGTTGTGAAAAACATATAATCCACAATACCGCTTTTTCTTTGGCACAAGAGGCGCAAAGAAAAAGCTTGGCAAAAAGAAAACGCCGTAATTATGGGGCTACTCGCCCCAAACCCCCGCAAGTTTTTTGAAAAAA
>JAZRAJ010000018.1:0-25687 GCA_045634485.1 Eubacteriales bacterium
GTTTTTTGTAGGAATTTTCGAGAAAAACCTCTCAAATTCCATTTTTATGTGTGTTTTTTAGCCGCGCTTTGGCCCTCTGGCGTACCGTTGTACGCCGACGAGAACCAAATCACGACTTCTGCATCTGAATGACTCAGCCCCTGTTAAACGCTTGTCATAGGTGCTTTTTTATCATATTTTAATTTATAGTGAGCAAATAAGTCTTTCTATCGAGGAATATCCTTGAGGCGAAAGCTTTAGGCTAAGGTCTGCCTCGGAGCAAAGTCGCAGGGCACGCTCAAAGGACTCACGGCTCTTTGTGGCAGTGGTGCTTGCGTATATCTTTATTCGATATTCGTTCTTTTTTAATATGCGGGCTATTTCGGAATTATTGTGCCCCTCCTCCTGGAGAACCTTTATTGCAAAAAGGTCGCATATAACTCCCGAAACCTCGGGCATAACGAATATTGGGTCGATTCGGCGGAACTTCATTACGTTAAGTGCGTCGATAGCGTCGGCGTAGCGGTTGTCAAGAATTGCGTTTGCAAGCGCATAGGCATCCGACGTAAGAACCGAGCAGGCAACGTTCTCAACATCCTCGGCGGTAACCTCGGCTCTTCCCGCCTGCAAAACGTAATAAGCAAGCTTTTCGGTTTCGTTTGAGAGCGTGAACATTGACTTTCCGCATTTGTTAATTAATTGCTCGCAAACCCTCTGCGTAGCGCTAACTCCGTTATGCTCAAGATGCTTAGCAACCCAAGCGGCAAGGCGCACGCCTGTTACGGCTTCAAAATGCACGGGAGTCATTACCTCGGAAAGTGCAAGCAGAGTCTTTGAGGGGGCTTTCGGTAGGCTTCCCTCGTCAATAAGCCCTGTGGGAACCGATATAATAAGCACGTTGTAGTCGTATTCCTTTATTGCGGAGATAGCCTCTATAAGCTCGTCAAATTCCGCACCCTTGATGGAGGATATCGCCAAGCCGTTTATCGTAACTATCTTTTGCTCGCTCATCATCGGAAGCGGCATAAGTGCATTAACTAAGGCGTTCGGAGTATAGTCGAGTGGGTCTATTTGTATATCGTTAAATATTGCAAAGGACGGATCGTCGCAAATAAGCGTTCTTGCACTCTTTAGCGAGAAGCTTTTTAAATAATCCTCGTCGCCAAAAAACAAATATGCTCCGCTTAGTCCCTTTTTTAGTTGCTTTCTAAATGCATCTTCCTTTATAATTTCCATATAGCACCGCCTTGCTTTATTATCTCTATTGTATCATAAATCCTTTATTTTTGCAACAAATATTTGTTTTTATGCGTGGAAAACTTTCTTAAAAGAAAGCTTTTCCACGCACCCCTTTCAAAGAATTTTTGAAAAGGGTTTTGTTTTTTATCGAAATTTGTGCGCTCGGCAAAAAAATAAACCCATTTTTCAAGGCTTTTGAAAAATAGGGGTTTGGGGGAAGAAAAGCTTTTTTCAAAAAGCTTTCTTCCCCCGCCTAAAAACATAAAACCTCACAATCCCGCTTTTTCTTTGGCACAAGAGGCGCAAAGAAAAAGCTTAGCAAAAAGAAAGCGCCGTTTTTTATGGGGCTACTCGCCCCAAGCCCCCGCAAGCTTTTGAAAAAGCTTGACCAAAACTTTCACACTTTGGTGCAGTGCGAATATTGTGCGTTCGACGATTGAGCGCAGACATTATGGCAAAAAAATAAGCCCCCAATCTTCAAAGTTCTTGAAGGATAGGGGTGTGGGGAAAGGAAAGCTTCTTTCAAGAAGTTTCCTTTCCCCACGAAAAATAATTTAAAAATCATTCAACAGAAATAATAAAATCATAGATAGGCTGACCGCCGGAAACTATAACTATTTCGGCGTTAGTCGCCTTACTCTGAATAAGAGCCTCGGCACTTGCCACGGTATCGTCCGAAACGTCTGCACCGTAGAAAACGGTAACAAAGGATGCATCGATCATTTTATCGCAAAGCATACCAAGACATTCAAGCGTGCTATCGGCAACGCACTCGATAGAGCCGTTTACAAGTCCAAGCATTTGTCCGTTCTCGATTTTTTCGCCGTCAATAGTGGTATCTCTAACCGCGTGAGTTATCGACATACTCGTAACACCCTCGAGAGCCGTGTTCATAGCCTCAAGATTTTCCTCAAGCGAGCCCTCGGGATTAAAGGATATCATTGCGGATATTCCCTGCGGAACGCTCTTGGTATTAAGAACCTCAACGTGGCGGTCCTTAACAAGCTTTGCCGCTTGAAGCGCAACGAGATATATATTTTTATTATTAGGAAGCACGAACACGTTTTTTGCAGGAGTCATACGAATACCGTCGATAATATCCTGCGTGCTTGGATTCATGGTTTGACCGCCGTGAATTACGTTATCGGCACCAAGGTCGCTAAAGGTTGCGGTAATTCCCTCTCCCATACAAACAGACACGAAGCCGTACTCGTTTTCGGGAGCGACTACCTTTTCCTCTTCAGTTGCCTTAATCTCAGTCGACTTATCGCCACCTGCCACTAAAGCCGAATGCTGCTTACGCATATTCTCTATTTTAACGCTTATAAGCATACCGTACTCTCCAACCTTTTCAAGAACAAGACCGGGATGGTCGGTGTGTACGTGAAGCTTTACGATGCTTTCGTCCTCAATAAACACTGCGCTATCGCCGATGGTGCAGATGAACTCACGAACCGCATCTGCCTTTCCCTCGCCATAAAAGCTCTCGGACTTTTCAAGAACGCACTCAGTGCAATAGGGATAGGTTATATTCTCGGTGTCAAACGCCGAGAAATCCGCCGCGGAGGAATCAACCGTTGCAGGCTCGTCGATAAGCTCAACGGGGTCCTCGCGAAGAGCCGCAAGCATACCGTTAAGCATGGTAACAAATCCTGCGCCACCTGCGTCAACCACTCCAACCTCCTTAAGCACGGGGAGCATCTCGGGAGTTTCGTCAAGAGCGCTTTGCGCTACGTCAACGAGGTACGCAAAGAACTCAACGAAGGTATCGTCGTTAAACATTCTCTCCTCAAGCGCATTCTCCGCCGCCTCTGCGCAACGGCGCATAACCGTAAGAATAGTACCCTCGGAGGGATTTTGCACTGCTCTGTACGCCTGCTCGGAGGCACTGCGAAGAGCAATAGTCATCTCGGCTACGCCAATGCTTTCAACGTACTTAAGCGCCTTATAAAAGCCTCTAAAGAAGAGCGAAAGTATAGCACCCGAGTTTCCTCTTGCCGAGCGCATAATAAAATCCTGCGCATCCTTTGCACATTGCTTAAGAGTGGTAATCTCCTCGCCACTCATCTTTCTTACCGCGCTAAGCGTAAGAGCCATATTTATGCCCGTATCTCCGTCTGGAACGGGAAACACGTTCATATTATTGATAGCGTCCTTATTGTTATCAAGAGCGTTTGCTCCCGAAACGAAAAGCGCTAACAGAGTTTTTGCATCAATTCTCATAACAAATCACCTCTCGGTGCCAAGATAAAACAAAGCCAACGTGCCGGGGCCCGAATGTGAGCCTATAACCGAGCCTACGTAGCCTATAAGTACCTCCTTAAAGCCTACCTCATTCTTCATTTTATCGGCAAGATATTTTGCGTCCTCCTCACAATCTCCGTGAGAAATAAACGCCACAAGCTTTTCCTTTGCATCAATAGCGCTTGCCTTTGCCTTTTCACAAAGAGCGTCAATAGACGCACGTCTGCCTCGAACAGTGCTAACCTTTACAAGTCTACCCTCGTTGTCAACGTGCATTATCGGCTTAATGCCAAGCATTGTTCCAACAACTGCGGTAGCCGCGCTAACTCTGCCTCCTCTTTTAAGGAAGAAAAGATCGTCAACGGTAAACCAGTGGCAAAGTCTTAGCTTATTGCTCTCTGCAAAATCACGTACGTCCTCTATGCTCTTGCCGTCAAGACGCATCTTAGCGGCGTGATAAACCAAAAGTCCTTGACCTAAGGATGCGCAAAGCGTATCAACGGCATAAAGCTTTCTCTCGGGAAATTCCTCCGCTAGCTCCTCGCAAGCAATACGTCCTGCGTTGTAGGTGTTGCTGAGTCCCGAGGAAAATCCAAGATAAAGAATGTCGGTGCCACCCTCAAGATAAGGTCGCATAACGTCCTTAAAATCTCCAATGCTTACAGCCGAGGTCGTAGCCTTCTTTTTTGCTCTGAGCATCTCGTAAAGCTTCTTATTATCAACCTCGTTATTAGGCCTTGGCTCCTCTCCCTCAACTATAATAGTAAGCTCGAGCTGAACTACGCCAAGCTCCTTTTTTAATTCCTCGGTAAAATCAGTACCCGAATCGGTTACTATAATATAATTTTGCATAAAGCTTCCTCTCCGTCTTATATGACATTTATGTAAGATTAATGTAAAAAATAGGAGTTGGGCTAAAACAAAGCTTATGTTCTTCTGTCTTTATTATAAGCGCAAACTCCTATTTTGTCAAGTATTTAATATTTTATAAGATTACTTTACGAGATGACGTTTGATCTTTCTCGACGTAGTTTTCTCAAATTCCTTATCACGAAGCTCTACAAGCTTGATGTGCTTATAGGTGGGAAGCTTCTTGTTAAGCTCGTTTATCTGATGCTGTATTTCCTTATACATATCTTCCTTGGTTGCATTTGCGGGGAACTTAGTTGCATCGGGATAAGCAATTGCAACCAAATGAACCTCGGAGCCACTTTGTCTACCAACTACAACGCTCTCGGCAATCGTTTCGATGTCGGCAAGATATTCCTCTATCTCCTCGGGGAAAATGTTTTTACCGTTTTCCAAAACGATAACGGTTTTAAGACGTCCGGTTATGCAGCAATATCCGTCGTTGTCAAGATATCCAACGTCACCCGTTCTAAACCAACCGTCGGCGGTAAATGCATTAGCAGTTGCCTTGGGGTTCTTGTAGTAGCCAAGCATTACGTTGTCACCCTTAACCTGAATTTCGCCCTCGGGATAGCCCTTTTCGTTTACGCTATGCTCGTCAATTCTTATCTGACAGCAAGGAACGGCAGGACCTACCGAGTTAAACTTTCTTGCATAGTAGGGGGTTACCGCTACCAAGGGAGAGCATTCGGTTATACCGTAGCCCTCGTAAATCGAAATACCCAAGGTTTCAAAGAACTCTATCATTCTGGGATTAAGCGCCGCACCGCCACAGATAATCTTTTCAAGTCTGCCGCCAAAGGGTGCGTGAACGTCGGCAAATATCTCTCTGCGCTTGTCAATACCCGCATTTCTAAGAGCGCGAGCCGCTCCGATTCCAAGCTTAAGCGCCTTATCCTTACCGTTCTTCTTTGCCTCTGCCCAAATCTTCTTATAGAAGGTATAAACGTAAAGAGGAACGAGAACGAGTGCGGTGGGCTTAAAGAGCTGAAGGTTTTTAAGAACTCTCGTAATCGAGTCGTTTATGCATATGTGTATACCGTAGTCAAGTGCCGCAAGCATACAAGCAAGCTCGTAGGTGTGGTGAATAGGCAAAAGCGATACAATGGTATCGTCAGGTCCAAAATCAACGGTTTCCGCCGCAGAGGAAACTGCCGCAAAGATATTTTTTTGGCTAAGCATTACGCACTTACTCGTGCCTGTGGTTCCCGAGGTAAAGAGGAACTCTGCAAGCTCCTCACGCTTTTCAACGGGAGGAAGAGTGTAGCCCTTGGATGCAATAGGATAGCCGTGCTCAATTATATCCTTAAGAGGAAGAATCTTATCACTCAATGCAAGCTCACGGTCGGTGGGCTTCATAGGAATAAAGGTCTTAAGGCAGGGATGCTCGTTCATAGCATGCTCAAGCTTGCCGTTAAAGCTTCCCGAATAGATGATAGCGTCGGCGTCAATCTGCTCCATAAAGCCCTCGATAACGTCGATGCTAAGCTCACGGTCAAGCGGAACAACAACGCCACCCGTTGCGAGGATAGCGAGATAGGATGCAACCCACTCTACGCTCGTTTCACCAAGAATTGCTATACGCTTTTTGGAAAGTCCCATAGTGGTAAGACCTGCCGAGAGGCGAAGTATCATATTGTAAAGCTCACGGTAGGTTATATCTTGAAGGCGTCTACCCTCGCCAAAGTAGCTAAACGCTACCTTGCTTCCGTGCTTTTGCAAAACACGGCAGAGATCGCGCACGTCGGCTACTCTCTCGTAGTTTCTTTTAGTTTTCTTTTTGTTGTATACCTTAGGCATCTTAAGCTCTTTTGCTGATTTCTTTTCGTTTGCCATAATTAAAAGCTCCTTTCAAATTATGAATGGTTATAAACCGTTATGAATCGTTAAGCGTCAGATACGGCGCTTGCCTGTTTTTACAATGCTTTCAACCTCGGAATCAATGATGTCCTCGGATTCCTTAAGTCTTTCACAGATCACGTCGAATACTCTGTAGAATACGTCAATCTCCTCGTCGGTAAAATCTCTGCTTACGTAGGTGTTGATTTTAAGAACGAGAGCGTTTATATCCTCGGCTATATCCTTGCCCATCGGAGTTAATTTTAAGCGTTTTTTATAATTTATGCTCTCATCCTCGGTTTCTATAACGTAACCGCGTGCGCAAAGATCATTAATTATTCGGGAAACCTGCGCCTTGTCGATGTCGCACAAACGCACGAGCCTCGTTCTCGTAAGACCGTCGGGAGCTGCGTAAAGATGGCGCAAACACATAGTATGAGCGCTTGCAAGACCAATCGGTATCATAGCCTTGCTTTTAAGCTTTTGAATACTCTTAAGCGCACAGCTGGCGTGATAATAAAAGTTATCAAACCTATCCTGCTCCATTTTTAGTTTTCTCCTTATCCTGTTTTTTTATTTTGTTAAGTTAAAATCTCACGGCGCTAAATTGCCTAAAAAGCGCACGCTCATATATATAATACCACAAAATTGTTGAGTTGTCAACAGTTTTCACGAAATTTAATATTCCATTGGAAGAATATGGATAAAAAATAGTAAAAATAAAAAATATTTCAAAAAATATAAAAAATTTCAAAAATAGTATTGACAAACCCACTTGAATGTGGTATAGTATATAAGTCGCAATAAGCACCTTTAGCTCAGTTGGTAGAGCAACTGACTCTTAATCAGTGGGTCCCGGGTTCGAATCCCTGAAGGTGCACCAAACAAAAATCCGCTTTCGTAAGAAGGCGGATTTTTGTTTGTATTATTCATTTTTCATTATTCATCATTCATTATTCATTTGACGTCAAGCGGATTTTTAATGAATAATGAATAATGAAATCGCTTCGCTGATGAATAATGAATAATTAAGGTAGCTTTTCTCCCATTGGTCGAAAAGCGTTTTTTATATTGAAAAGTGAAGTAGTTTGTGGTATAATTAATTCAAGAAAGGTAGTGCAACAACCGGAACAAGTTGCGGATTTCATACACGCCTTCAGCGTGTTTTTTTAGATTACTATTCTTATATCAAAACATAAAAGACCTCTATGCGCACCGCTGCATAAAGGTCTTTATTTTTTATCTGTTCTACCGAGCAAATAATCAAGAGAAGCATTGAAATAATCGGCAAATTTTATAAATGCTTCATAGTCTGCTTCTCTTTCCACATTCTCATAACGTGAAATAGCGTTTTGATTCATATTTAAATCAATTATATCTCTCAAGCTTACTTACCGCCCACGCAGAAAACACCTCGGCAAATATTTCCTTATATTGCTCAAGGCTATAAGCGCGACCGCTTGACATAATAATTGACGGCACGCCGAATATTGAAAGCCTATATGGCATAGCGAAAAAGCCCATACGCTCATAAAAGCATCTTCTGCGCCTTCTCTGCTCTGCGTTATCACATTCCACAGCATCATCCTCAATATCGATAACAATACTTCTTTCGGGGTATTGTTTTGTTAATGCGATAATTACCTCGGTGCCGTAGCCTCTGCCCTGCTTTTCGGGTAAGATAGCAAAATAATTAAGTGCAAGCACGTCATCAAGGCAAAGCGTTATATTTGCAAAGCCCAAAAATTCTCCATCCTCGCTCTCAACCGACAAAAGACGCATAACACCCGTATCTCGCTTTTGTAAAACTCTCTCAAACGGCATTCTTTCGTTTGGAGGAAAGGCTGATTCATAAAGCGAGTGTATCGCTTCAATTCTTTTAGCAGAGTTATCTTCAATTAAAACTATCATTATTTTCTACCCGTAGAGCCAAATCCACCCGCACCACGCTCTGTGGAGTCAAGCTCGTCAACCACCTCAAACTCTGCGGTATCGTATTTTGTAAACACTATCTGCGCAACCCTCTCTCCTACGGCAAGAGTCTGTACTGCACTCGACTGATTGTAAAGCGCAACCATTATCTCTCCGCGGTAGTCACAGTCAATAACTCCGACCTTATTCGCGGGAGCAAGTCCACGCTTAGTCGAGAGTCCGCTACGCGCATAAACAAGACCTACGTACCCCTGCGGAATTTCGAGGGCTATGCCCGTGTGAACAAATCGAGTTTCACCGGGTGCTATCGTTATTTCGCCCTCCTCGCATGAATAAAGGTCTGCGCCCGCCGCAAAATCGGTACCGTACGTTGGAATTGTCGCCCTCTCGTTAAGCTTTTTTATCTTCATTTTAAAATTCATAAAAAATTCTCCTATATTAAAAATCCTACATACATCTAAATAATACCACGACTTTGCTTTTTTGTCAATAAAGATAGAATTTCCTCTTGACAAAAGCGTGGTTTTGTTTTATAATATTTGAGAATTATTCTCAATTTGAGAATGTCTTATTTTTTGGAGTTAACATGGCAGAATATAATACCGAACAAAAAAAGCTATTGCTTGATTTTTTAGAGAAGAATCACGATAGCGCCTACACTATAGAAGAAATAACCAACGAGCTAAAATCACGTGGCGCTACCGTTGGCAAAAGCACGGTTTACAGACTTATGACAAGGCTTGTTGAGGAAAAGCGTGTAAAGCGTCAGCTCTCTGACGGCTCTCGCAAGGCTATATACAGAATAACGCTCGACTCGCACTGTCACAATCATCTTCATCTTCAGTGCATAAAATGCGGTAGGGTGCTTCATCTTGACGAGGAGGTATCCGATAAACTTCTCGATACCGTTAAGCAAATCAACGATTTCTCGGTTAGCGAGGAGGACACCGTGCTTATGGGAAAATGTGCAGATTGCAAATTAGGAGGCAACAAATGACTAAAAAAATAATTTCAATTTTAATAATTATATGCACGTTACTTACACTTTGCGCCTGCACATCAAGCAATAACGATAGCGCTAACGGCTTAGATGAAAAAGCAAGCGTTAAAATTCTTTGCACGCTATTTCCACAATACGATTGGGTTAAAAATATAGTTAGCGGTGCCGACAACGTTAGCGTTTCGCTTATAATCGCAAACGGAACCGACCCCCATAGCTATCAGCCCACCGCCGCAGATATAATGAATATCTCAAATTGCGATATGCTTGTTTACGTTGGCGGCGACTCCGACACATGGGTTAAGGAGGCAATCAAGCAATCAAACAACGAAAATCTAACTGCAATCGCTCTTGCCGATCTTGACGATATCAAGCTTCGCAACATATCCTCATCCTCTCACTCACACGACGGCGAGGAGCATGAGGAGCACTCACACTCAGTGCTTGACGAGCATTTGTATCTCTCAATCAACAACGCCACCGAGGCGGTTGGCGAGCTTGCTACGGCAATTAGCGCATTAGACCCCGCAAGCAAGGAGCTTTATCACAAAAACGCCCTTGAATACATCGTAAAGCTTAAAAACCTCAGCGAGGGCTTTAAAAACGATATAGCCACCGTACCCGAGGAGGATAGATTTATTTTGTTTGCCGACCGTTTTCCATTTGTATATCTTCTTTCGGATTACGGCATAGACTACTCGGCGGCGTTTGAGGGCTGTACCACCGACGTTGACGCAGACTTTGACACTATCATCCGTCTTGCAAGCGAGGCAGACGAGCATAACGTAAAATATATTGCGGTTACAGAAAGCTCTGACAAGGCTCTTGCTAACACTGTTATTCTTTCAACTAAATCAAAAAATCAAAAAATAATCACACTAAATTCTATGCAATCTGTAACAAATAAGCAAATAGAGAGCGGAACGACCTATCTTTCTATAATGGAAAGCAATATTAACGAGGTTAAAACCGCACTCGGTATAAAATAACGGAGTTTAAAATGTCACAAATAATTTGTAAGGACCTCTCTCTTGGATACGAGGGAAACACGGTTTGCGAGGGTCTTAATCTCACTGTTGAAAAGGGCGATTACCTTTGCATAGTGGGAGATAACGGCTCGGGAAAAACAACTCTTATGCGAGCATTACTCTCTCTGCGTCCCGCCCTTTCGGGTACTATAGAATTCGGCGACGGAATAAGCGCACGTGATATAGGCTATCTTCCTCAGCAAAGCGAGCTTCAAAAGGACTTTCCCGCCTCGGTTGAGGAGGTTGTGCTTTCGGGATGCACGTCAAGGCTTGGCAAGCGATTTTTTATGAACAAGGCAGACCGTCTTGACGCTATGCAAAATATGAAAATGATGAAAATAGATACGCTTGCAAAAAAAAGCTACCGCACGCTTTCGGGCGGTCAGATGCAGCGAGTTCTACTTGCTCGCGCCCTTTGCGCCGCAAATAAAATACTCATACTCGACGAGCCTGTATCGGGTCTTGACCCTCACGCAACCGCCGATATGTACGATACCATACACCACCTAAACAAGCATACGGAAATTACCATTATAATGGTAACTCACGATATTGAAAACGCTCTCCGCGATGCAACCGCCGTGCTAAAAATAAGCAAAGAGCCCACCCTCTACCGCTCGGTTGAGGAATACAGGCTCTCTATCTCGGGAGGTGCGGTATGACGCTATTACAAACCCTTGCGCAATATTTTTCTTATCCGTTCGTTTGGTACGCACTTATAGTTGGAGTGCTTATTGCCCTCTGCTCTGCGCTTTTCGGTGTGGTTTTGGTGCTTAAGAGATTTTCCTTTATTGGCGACGGACTTTCGCACGTAGCCTTTGGTGCGCTTGCAATTGCAACGGTTATGAACGTTACCGATAATATGCTTATAGTTCTTCCTATAACGGTTATCTGCGCCATTCTCTTGCTTAAAACGGGTCAAAATACAAAAATAAAGGGCGATGCCGCCATAGGTATGCTCTCCGCAGGCGCACTTGCCGTAGGCTATCTTGTATTGAGTCTTTTCTCGGGCTCGGGTAACGTTGCGGGCGACGTTTGCAGCACTCTTTTTGGCTCATTCTCAATAATAACCCTTTCAAGCTGGGAGGTTATACTTTGTATTGCTCTCTCTCTTATAGTTATTACCCTGTTTATACTTTTTTACAACCGCATATTTGCCGTTACCTTTGACGAGGACTTTGCCAGAGCCTCGGGAATACGTGCCTCACTTTATAATCTGCTTATCGCCGTGGTTACCGCAATAATTATAGTTCTTGCTATGAACCTCGTCGGCTCACTTCTTATATCGGCTCTCGTTATCTTCCCCGCTCTCTCCTCGATGAGAGTCTGCCGCACCTTTAAGCGCGTTGTTATTCTCTCAACGATAATATCGGTTACCTGCGCTATCGTTGGTATCATCTCGGCAATTATATTCTCAACTCCTGTTGGTCCTACTATCGTTGTTTGCGACATTCTCGCCTTCCTCACTTGCTTTGTTATTGGGAAGATTAGAAAAAATGATTAATATGTTTTGTGGGGGAAGGGACTTTCTTAAAAGAAAGCTCCCTTCCCCCACATATCTAACACCAACTAAATAAGGGAAAACCCCCGACGAGGGTTCTCCCACTTTCTTTGCTTTGCAAAGAAATTCACCCTCTCCTGCGTTTATGCGAGGATATTATGGGGCTACTCGCCCCAAACCCTCGCAAGTTTTTTGAAAAAAACTTGACTAAAAACTTCCAAACGTGGGTTTGTTCGAACATTGTGCGTTTATTCGTCGAGCGCACAATGTCTAAAAACAAAAAGTCACCCCGTTGCAAAGTTTTTGAAGGATAGGGGTGCGGGGGAAGGAAAACTTTTTTTCAAAAAGTTTCCTTCCCCCGCATATTTATTCAAAAACAATTAATCAATTATCAAGAACCTTATCAGATACCTGCTTCAAGGCAAAGGCGATGAAATCGTCGGCGGACATAACGCCCATATCTCCGGTCTTGCGAGAACGAACGGCAACAGAGCCCTCGTTCATTTCCTTCTCTCCGATTACGAGCATAAAGGGAACCTTTTCAAGCTGAGCAGCTCTAATCTTGTATCCAATCTTCTCGTTACGAGCATCAACGCTTACGCGGATGCCCGCATCCTCAAGGCGGTCAGCAAGCTTGTTAGCGTATTCTGCCTGCTCGTCGCCAATGGGAAGCAATCTAACCTGCTCGGGAGCCATCCACATAGGAAGCGCACCTGCGTACTTTTCAAGCAAGAGAGCAAGCGTACGCTCATAGCATCCCATAGAGGTACGGTGAATAATGTAAGGCGTTACACGCTCATCGTTAGAATCGGTATACTCCATACCGAACTTCTTAGCGAGAAGCATATCAATCTGAATGGTAACGAGAGTATCCTCCTTACCGTGAACGTTGCGCATCTGAATATCAAGCTTAGGTCCGTAGAACGCTGCCTCGTCGATACCTATGTTATAGTTACCCTTGCCGAGAAGCTCGTCAAGAAGCTCGCCCATAACGCCCTGCGCAGTATCCCACTGCTCCTTAGTACCCTCGTACTTGTCGGTACGGTTGGGATCCCACTGAGAGAATCTAAAGTAGCAATCCTCCCAAAGTCCAAGCGAGGTAAGGCAATACTTAGCAAGCTCAAGACATCCACGGAACTCATCTGCAAGCTGATCTGGGCGGATAATAAGGTGTCCCTCGGAAATTGTGAACTGACGAACACGAATAAGTCCGTGCATCTCTCCGCTATCCTCGTTTCTAAAGAGCGTAGAGGTTTCGCCAAGACGCATAGGAAGATCACGGTAGGAGCGCTTCTTATTTAAAAATACCTGATACTGGAAGGGGCAGGTCATAGGACGGAGAGCAAAGCACTCCTTTTCCTCATCGTGAGGATCGCCCATAACGAACATACCGTCAAGGTAATGATCCCAGTGACCCGAAATCTTATAAAGCTCACGCTTTGCCATAAGAGGAGTCTTTGTAAGCAAATATCCACGGCGGCGCTCGGTGTCCTCAACCCATCTCTGCAAAAGCTGAATGGTTCTTGCGCCCTTGGG
Organism: Eubacteriales bacterium; assembly: GCA_045634485.1. Taxonomy (GTDB): domain Bacteria; phylum Bacillota; class Clostridia; order Oscillospirales; family CAG-272; genus HGM12713. Next base: position 13,208 of record JAZRAJ010000018.1, read on the forward strand.
CAAAAGTATCGGCAAGCCCTGACCGATAGAATCAACGGTGGTAAAGTACTCAAGCTCACGGCCTATCTTATTGTGGTCACGCTTCTTTGCCTCCTCAACCTTTTCAAGGTAAGCCTTAAGCTCATCCTTGGAGGGGAACGCCGTACCGTAAACACGCTGAAGCATCTTATTCTTCTGGTCGCCCTTCCAATAAGCTCCCGTGCACTGTGTAAGCTTAAACGCCTTAACTGCGGCGGTTGAGAAAAGGTGCGGTCCTGCGCAAAGGTCTACGAACTCGCCCTGACGGTAGAAGCTTATAACCGCATCCTCGGGAAGCTCCTCGATAAGCTGAACCTTGTAGGGCTCTGCCTTTTCCTGCATAAACGCAATAGCCTCTGCTCTGGGAAGCTCAAAGCGCTCAATCTTAAGATTTTCTCTTACAATCTTCTTCATCTCGTCCTCGATTGCCTTAAGCGCCTCGGGACCAAAGGAAATCTCGCTATCAAAATCATAGTAAAAGCCGTTCTCGATTGCAGGACCGATGGTAAGCTTTGTTTCGGGGTAAAGGCGCTTATCCGCCTGCGCGAGAATGTGAGAAGCGGTGTGACGGAATACCTTCTTACCCTCCTCGTCCTCAAACGTGCAAAGTCTTACGTCTGCATCCGCATTGATTTCGTATGTCAATGCGCGTACGCTACCGTCAACAACTGCGCAAAGCGTTGCACGGCTAACAAGACCTAATTCATTTGCCGCATCGTATACGGTAATAGGCTCGTTCTTTTCGAGCATCTGCTCTCCAAATTTAATTTTCATAATCTATTCCTCCAAAATATTTTTTACGTATTAATTAATAGTTAGTTTATAGCCAAATGCTTTCGCTACCTTTTTGAAAAAAGGTAGCACCAAAAACTTTAATAAAATTAAAGTTTTAGTTGACATAGTGCGTTCGCCCCCTCGTGTCATCCTGAGCGGAGGGCGAAGCCTGTAGTCGAACTCCGCAGGAGTGTGCGAAGCACAGGATCTACGAGGGGTAAAGATGAGTCCGAACGGAGGCGAAAATTTACCGCACCTCTTGCCTCTTCACTCTTACCTTTTACCCAAAAAAAGCGCCCCGAATGGTTTTTCTGCCATTCGGGGTGCATTATAGCACGGTTCCACCCGAGTTTTTTACTCATTGGGTATTAAGTTTTTTAAATGAAAAGCGGTATTTGTACGGTCTTAGGGCAGGAGCGTTTCAGCCAATGCGCTCCCTCTCTGATGCGATGAACTCGTGCAAACGTGTTTTTTCACCGAAAAGATTTATCTTTTAAATTATCTTTTCTTTCTGTTATAATCCGAGCGAGGATTTACGTTTTCTCTCCAATCGAGATCTCCACGTCCAAGTGCGGTTATAATTGTTTCTGCCGTAGCAAGATTTGTGGCTACGGGTATATTATGCTTATCGCAAGCAAGCAAAAGCTCGTTCTCAATAGCGAGTGTTCTGGGGTTGGGGTTCGGCGATCTAAAATAGAGCAAAACGTCTATTTCATTAAAAGCAACACGTGACGCAATCTGCTGCTCGCCGCCGTGTGTACCCGACATAAGTCTATCAATTTGGAGTCCTGTTGCTTCCGAGATATACTGAGCCGTCGACGCCGTAGCGCAAATATGATGATTTGCAAGCACACCGCAGTATGCTATACAAAATTGTGCCATAAGTTCTTTTTTTAAATCGTGAGCTATAATTGCAATTTCCATAAAAGTTCCTCCCGATTTTTTCTATGTAATACCATTTAGTAACATTATACACAAAAAAAATATGCTTGTCAATAAAATAAGATAATATTTTTTGCGTTTTTTAGAGTTTTTTTACTATTTTCCCTCGCAAACACGCAAAAACAAAAGATTACTTATATATTTTTTCAAAATCTATTGTATTTTATTCAAAAATATTTTATAATATAAGTGATTGTGTTGTTTAAAAATACTATAACGCATAAAACGGAGGATTTTAAAAATGATTAAAGAAACCATTGAACTCGTGGCAAAAACAGACCCCGAGATGGCGGCTGCCATTAATGCGGAGTTTGAGCGTCAGTCCGACGGACTTGAGCTTATCGCATCCGAAAACGTTGTTTCCGAGGCGGTTATGTGCGCTATGGGCTCTGTGCTTACAAACAAGTATGCAGAGGGCTATCCCGCAAAGCGTTACTACGGAGGATGCCAATGCGTTGATATAGCAGAAAACATTGCTATTGAGCGTGCAAAGCAGCACTTTGGCGCAAAGTACGCAAACGTTCAGCCTCACAGTGGTGCGCAGGCTAACACCGCAGTTTATTTTGCACTTATTCAGCCCGGCGACACCGTTATGGGTATGAGTCTTGCTCACGGCGGACACTTAACTCACGGTAGCCCCGTAAATATATCGGGAATGTACTACAACTTCGTTCCCTACGAGCTTAATCCCATTACCCAAAGAATTGACCTTGACGAGTTTGAAAAGCTTGCAAAGCAGCACAAGCCCAAGCTTATCGTAGCGGGCGCATCTGCTTACCCAAGAGTTATTGAATTTGAGAAGATGGCAGAAATTGCTCACAGCGTTGGCGCATACTTTATGGTAGATATGGCTCATATTGCAGGTCTTGTTGCCGCAGGCGAGCATCCCTCTCCTCTCCCCTACGCAGACGTTGTTACAACCACAACTCACAAAACTCTCCGCGGACCTCGCGGCGGTATGATACTTACCAATGACGAGGAGCTTGCTAAGAAGTTTAACAAGGCAATATTCCCCGGTATTCAGGGCGGTCCTCTTATGCACGTTATTGCGGCTAAGGCGGTTTGCTTTGGCGAGGCTCTTAAGCCTGAATTCAAGGAATATCAGCACAACGTTGTTCTTAACGCAAAGACACTTGCAGACGAGCTTCTCAAGGAGGGCTTCGACCTCGTTTCGGGCGGTACCGACAACCACCTTATGCTCGTTGACCTTCGTCCTATGGGTATTACCGGTAAGGAATTCGTGGCAAGACTCGACAGCGTTCACATTACCGTTAACAAAAACGCAATTCCCAACGACCCCGAAAAGCCCTTCGTTACCTCGGGCGTTCGTGTTGGTACTCCTGCGGTTACAACTCGCGGTCTTAACACTGAGGATATGAAGACTATTGCTCATCTCTTTGCTCTTACCGCTAAGGATTATGAAAACTCCGCTCCCGCAGTTCGCGCTGCCGTTGCCGAGCTTTGCAAAAAGTATCCGCTTTATTAATTAATTGAATGAATTTTTATGTGGGGGAAAGAAAACTTTTTAAAAAAAGCTTTTCTTTCCCCCACACCCCCTTTCTTTCAAAAACTTTGAAACTAAGGGGATTTTGTTTTTTATCATTATTTTGTGCGCTCGACCATTAAACGCACTATGTTCGCACTTTTTGTAAGGGTTGACACCATCGACGAAACCTACAAAATATGCATGCTAAAGGATTATCACATAACACTGTTTGAGCGCACAGGATAACAATAAAAAAAGCCCCCATTCAGCAAAGTTCTTTGAAGATAGGGGTATGGGGGAAGAAAGCTTTCTTTTAAGAAAGTTTCTTCCCCCACAAATATTAAATATTAAATATTAAATATTAAATATCATATAATACTAAAATTACTTTGTTATTACAAACTTATAAGCCTTAAGCTCGCTCTTGGTTGAACCTGTTTCGGTATCAACAACCTTAACGTAACCGTTCAACAACAAATAATCCTCGGTAGATGCTACAAAGGAAAGCTTGCTCTCGAACTCGCCTATCTTATCGCCCTTTGCGTTGTAGTAGGTGTAGGTCGAGGTCTTAACGCCATCCTTTTCGGTCTTATTTTCTACAACGTAATAACCGTTAGCAGAAACCTCAACAACGTCGCCCTTAACCTCGGTAAGTGCTCCATCTATAAAGAGCTCATACTTAGCGTCGCCGTTATCAGCGATAGAGGTAATAAAGAGTATATCGCCCATCTTGGTGTAGGTTGCGGAATTTTCCTTAAGGTCGTACACCTTAGTGCCCTTTAAGTCATAAATCGCATCCTTATCCTTGCAAATATACTTACCTGCAAGCAATGTGCTTGTGCTAAAGCTTGACGAAAGCTCAGCCTGCTTTACGCCGTTCTCGTCGTAAAGAGCCTTACCGCCGCTAACGAGAGTAGCAACAAAATAATCATCGGTTATAGGCGTGGGGAAGGACTCAATCTTTTCCTCGAGTACGATTTCGGTCATAGTCTGGAAATCGTTAGAAAAGGCTACAACCTTAAGATTATCTGCGCCCATATTAATCGATTTATCCTCTCCAATAGGATAAATCATAGCAATATTTTGAACAGTATCCGCATAATAGCTCTGACCGTCAGCATTCTTAGCGGAAGCCTCAATATCATAAACAATATAATTTACATCCTTAAGCTCGGTTTCTCCATCCTTATTAACAATAAGAGTAAAGATATCAAACTTTTGATCCTCTGCTATTCTTACGTCAAACTTCTCCTCAAACTGGTCAAGCTGCTTTGTGTACTGTACAAGGAGGCTACCGTCTGCAAGAATATATGCTTTTGCGCTGCTACTATCATCATAAATAGGCATATTATAGCTAAATATCTTATTAAGATCCTTATCGTAAACTATGTACGTACGGGAATTAACTCTTTCAAGATAGAAATCTCCACTCTTTGTGAGGCTTGAAATGGAAGGCATCTTGGTCATACCGTAATCCTTAACAAGAGTAGGCTCTCCGTCCTTAACAACGCGGAACACCTTGCTTCCCTTAACTATAAGGTCGCCGTATGTAGTGCCACCCTCGCTCTCGGGCATATACTTCTCAAGCATTGCAATATAGATGCGTGCGTAAGTATAATAATAACCATATGAACCGTTTTCATCGTAACCGTAAGACTGATTGTTGCTATCAAAGTTACGAATATCATTGGTACAAAGCTTTGCAAGCTGATCGTTGTTAATGGTTCTTACAGTCTTACCGGTTGCATCGTAAATTGTAAGAGTATAAACTACGTAAGCGTCATTAATATCGGGCTCATCGTTGTTAAAATCATACATACGACAATCGAAATTAGGTGAGTTATATCTGTCGTATACACTTTCCTTATTAGTGTTAACGCTTGTAATGCTAAGCACTGCAAAATACTTATCGTTAATTACGTCAACGTAGTTATTAACGTAAGTATAGGTGTATTCATTGTAGTAGGAATAATCGTCCTCTACCTCCTTGCGTTCGTCAAGACAGCTGTTATTGAGCGCAAGAAGCTCCTTGTTTGTGTCCACGTTATAAACACGGGTTATGCTCTTGTTATAAGAATTTTCAGGGAACGTTCCTTCCTTAGGGTCGTTCTCGACGGTAACTAAGAAGTTTTTCTCCGCCTTAGACATGCTGCCCTTGTAATCAAGCGCGGTAAACGATGTGATAATTCCTGCGTCTGTCGGCTCTGTCTTCCAGCTCTTATTCATAATATCCGCAAGCTTCAATTCTACAGCCTCGGAATCATCATTACAAGCTGTTAACAGCACTGATGCGCACATAATGAGCGCAAGCAAAAGGGAAAAAACCTTGATTTTCTTCATAGCAAAAATCTCCTTTTATCTTTAATTTATTTTTTTATATACAAGGCTAACGCCTAATATATCGGTTTTAATCCTTTCTCTGATCGAGCGGGATATACTGATTGTTATTATTTGCAATAAACTTATACGCAGGACGAATAATCTTCTTCGAGGTCTGGAATTCCTCAATTCTGTGAGCGCACCAGCCCGCAACACGAGAAATTGCAAAGAGAGGCGTATACATCTCAACAGGGATATCAAGCATACGGTAAACGAGTCCCGAATAGAGGTCGACGTTTGCACACATAGGCTTATTAGTTCCCTTAAAGGAATTAAAGAGATCGGGGGTAATACGCTCAATTGCCTCAAGCAACGCAAAATCGTCGCCATAGCCCTTCTTTGTTGCCACATCACCCGCATACTTCTTAAGCATTATCGCACGTGGGTCGGACTTGGTATAAACCGCGTGACCCATACCGTAAATAAGTCCCTTGCCATCATAAAGCTCTTTTTTAAGTATTCTTGTAAGAACAGCGGCAACCTCCTCGTCGTCGTGAACGTCCTTAACGTTAGCCTTTACAACGTCGAACATTTCCTGAACCTTTATGTTAGCGCCACCGTGAAGCGGACCCTTAAGAGAGCCGATAGCGCCCGCGATTGCAGAATAGGTATCTGTGCCCGAGGACGAAAGAACTCTACACGTAAAGGACGAGTTGTTTCCGCCGCCGTGCTCTGCCTGAATTATCATACAAATATCAAGCAAGCGAGCCTCCTCCTCAGTGTACTGCTTACTTGAGCGAAGCAAGCGCAAGAAGTTCTGCGACGTGCTAAGATCATCGTGAGGCATATGGAAGTTAAGGCTCTTACCCTGATAGTAGTTTCTGTAGTAGGCATAAGAGTGCGCCGCAATAACGGGAAGTCTTGCGATTATCTCTATGCTCTGACGAAGCATATTTTCAAGGCTCGTATCGTCAGGGTTCTCATCATAGGAATAGAGAGCAAGCACACCCGTTGCCATCTTGTTCATAATCGAGCGCGAGGGCGCCTTCATAAGAATATCCTCAGAGAAGCGAGGCGGCAAACGGCGGTAGGACGCCAAAAGCTCGTTAAACTCCTTAAGCTGTAAGGGGGTGGGAAGCTCGCCGAACAAAAGAAGGTATGCAACCTCCTCAAAGCCGTAGCGGTTCTCTGCGGTGTAGCCGTCGATAAGCTTTGACATATCAAAGCCACGGTATTCAAGCTTACCGTCGTCGGCAACCTTTTCTCCCTCGTAAACGTAATATCCGTGAACGTTACCTATCTTGGTAACACCCGCCATAACTCCGGTGCCGTCGGGCTCACGAAGTCCACGCTTTATGCGGTAATTTTCAAATGCATCAGCGGGAATTTTGTTGGTTTTCTCGGCAACGCCAAGACATTTACTAAAAAATTCCTCGCAGGAAAGATCCTTTATTTCGTTACTCATTAATATAACTCCTCTCGCTTTTTACGCTGAATATAAAAAGCCGTTTTTTCTTTTTTACTTAATTTATCCTATCTATTATAGCACACTCCACACATTTTTGCAAGACTTTTTGCTAAAAAGTTCAATACTTTTACTCCCAAACGGCTTTTTACGATATTTTCTTGCATCTTTTTGACGGAATGAAGATTTAAAAATGCAAAATATAGACTCGTATTACCAAGCCTTAATCTTTAATTTGCATTTTTGACATCAATAAAATAGTTAAAAAATATTGACAAAATACAATTATTGTGATATTATAATTACAGAAAGGGCACACCGATGACGGTTGCTCCCTTTGGATTAAGTTAAAAGATAACCGATCCTATTGCGAGCAGGCGGTTATCTTTTTCTTTTATTTTCGTTTCATAAGAAGCGAAGCAATTACAAAGAAGGCTATCATCGCTAATATAGCGTCTGTAGTTATCATATGTAACCCTTAGGTGCTTGTGAATGTTCATAGGCACCACTCCTTTCTTTTTATTATGAAAGGAGTAAAAAGATATCTCCTTTCACGTGTTATGAAAGGAGCAACCGCCACCGTATGGTGTACCCAGTGGCACTATATCGTACCGAATATTATTATATCATAATTTGTCGCTTTGTCAAGATAAAAATAAATGCAGGGAAGAAAGCCTAAAAAAGCCTTCTTCCCTTAATTTTTATTATTTTAAAATTACATTGCGGTAGAATTTGCAACGTAGTAAAGACGCTCAATCTCGGCGGTACGCTTACGGCAAATCTCCTCCATAGCGTAGATTTCCTCGTGATTGTACTTATCGAGGTCGCCCTCTTTAAGCTTCTTCTTATACATACGGTCGATTGTAAGCGCAAAGACGATATCCATAGGAAGATACTTTCCGTCCTCCTCGATTACAACGATATTGCTCTTGCCCTCAAGCAAGAACTCAACTGCCTTAACGCCCATACGTGATGCGGTAAGACGGTCACGCAATGTTGGGTGTCCTCCTCTTACAAGGTGACCAAGGCGTATAAATCTTACGCTTATTCCGGTTTCCTCGTTTATCTTCTTTGTAAAATACTCGCCGTAAGGAATTTGATTGCCGTTTTCGTCGGTATAATTAACGCCCTCGCTTACGACAACTATCATTCCACGCTTGCCGTTTTCTCTTGCAAGCTTAATACGCTCAAGGGCTGCTTCCTCGTCAAAATCAATCTCGGGAATAACAACCGCAATAGCACCTGCCGCAATACCCGTCATAAGCGCTATCTGTCCGCAATCTCTGCCCATTACCTCAAGAACGGCAACACGTGCGTGAGATTCGCAGGTATCCTTCATTTTGTCTATAGATGAAAGAACCGTGTTCATGGCGGTGTCAAAGCCAACGGTGTAATCGGTTGCGGTTATATCGTTGTCGATAGTACCGGTAACACCTATTGTAGGAATACCGCGAAGTGAAAGATCGGTTGCGCCTCTAAACGTGCCGTCGCCACCGATTGCAACAATTGCATCTATATTATTTGCCTTACAGGTTGCGATTGCCTTTTGCATACCCTCCTCGGTCTGAAACTCCTTGCAACGGTCGGAATAAAGCTTTGTTCCGCCAATTCCTATTATATCGGAAACGAACTCGTGATCGAGCTTTTTAATATTATTATCAATAAGTCCGCGATAGCCTCCAACTATTCCGACTACCTCAATTCCCTCGTAAATAGCCTTATTCGTTACCGCGCGGATAACCGCATTCATTCCGGGAGCGTCACCGCCCGAGGTTAAAACGCCAATCTTTTTAATCTCTGTCATTTTAAATCTTCTCTTTCTATCATTTGCGCATAGCGCATTTTTTATATTAACTATAATTTTAATACATATTTACAAAAAAATCAAGTCTTTTTAAGAAAAATATATCACGGTTTTATATTTTTTAAAAAAATCCGTGTCTTATCCACGCTTAATAGCCTTAAGAACCATATCAAAGGCATTGGTAGCACTTGCAAGGCGAATATATTCCCTGCTTCGCATAGGAGAAAGGGAGAGCCTGCGACAATCCTCAAAATCCTTAGTGCTTATTCCAATAAATACAGTACCAACCGGTGTTTCGGGAGTTCCACCCGTAGGACCTGCTATTCCCGTTGCCGAAACGCCAATATCGCTACCTGTTGCAAGACGAACTCCACGAGCCATTTCCCGCGCCGTTTGCTCGGAAACCGCACCGTATTTTTCAAGAGTTTCGGCACTTACGCCGATAAGACGTTGCTTTACGTCATTGGTGTAGGTAACGCAACCGCCAAAGAATACATCGGAGCAGCCCGAAATATCAGTAACACGCTTCGCAATAAGCCCGCCAGTGCAGGATTCTGCGGCAGAAAGAGTCAAGCCACTCTCGTGCAGAGCCTTGACTACGGCGTTCTCTATCGTTCCAACGTCAACGCCGTAAATAAATTCGCTCGCATCACTCTGCATAATCCTTTGAGCATAGCTCTCGCAAGCCTCGTTAGCCAAAGACTCACTCTCGGCGCGAGCGGTAATTCTTATGCGAACCTCGCCCTCCTTGCAATAGGTTGCCGCCGTAAGAGCGGGCGTATCAATTAAAAGTCCGTCAAGACGCTCGGCAAGAGCCGACTCGCCAATACCGAAAAAGTGAATATTCTTGCTAACTATCGCCATTGAATTTTTACGCTTTAAATACGGAGCAACCTGCTCAAAAAACAAAGGCTTAAGCTCGCTTGGAGGTCCGGGGAGCATTATTACCGCCTGCCCCGCATCGTTTTCAAGCGCAAGAGCGGGAGCCGTTCCGTAATGGTTTGGGAACACAATTGCCCCCTCGGGCATCATCGCCTGCTTTTCATTATTTTTGCTCATCATTCGATTAGTCTTTGCAAAATAAGCCCTTATCGCCTCAAGCGACTCGGTGTGAAGCACCATTTTGCGACCAAAAAGCGAAGCAACCGTTTCCTTGGTTAAATCATCCTTAGTCGGTCCAAGTCCTCCGCTTATTACAACTATATCCGAGCGAGAAAGTCCCTCGCTAACGCAATCGGCAAGACGACTCGCATCATCACCCACAACCGAATGATGATAAACGCTAATACCGAGCCCCGTAAGCTCCGCCGACAAAAAGGCGGCATTGGTATTGACAATGTCGCCAAGCAGAAGCTCCTCTCCCGTACAAAGAATTTCCGCCACTAAAGCCTTTTGTGCCATACTAAATGCCGCCTTTCAAAATATTATTCAAATTAAAATAAATCTTAAATCAATCCTGTGGCTTTACCGCCTGAACGCTTACCTTTGCGGTAGGAATTTCTATTCCCGCATTTGTAAACGCCTTCTTGCAATTCTCGTAAAGATCGCAACGAAGCGACGTATAATCGTCCTTTTTGCACCAAGCACGAATGGTTATTTCCATTCCCGTATCACTGATATCGGTAACTCTTACGAAGTGCGCAGGGTCCTTAAGTGCCTTATCGTTTTTGTCTATAACGTAATCAACTATCTTTTTAACAAGCTCAACGTCGGTTCCGTGAGCAACCTTTATGGCAATCTCGGCTCTTCGAATATCCTCTCTTGAATAGTTGGTAATAACCGAGCTTGTCATAGTTCCGTTGGGAATACTTACGTGAACGTTATCGTAGGTCAATATCTGCGTATAGAAAAAGCCTATTTCGGTAACAACACCCGACTCGCCCTCTATCTTTACCGATTCGCCAACGCTTATAGGTCTAAAAATAAGAAGCATAATTCCGCCCATAAGGTTTGCAAGCGAGCCCTGAACCGCAAGTGCGATAGCGGCTCCTGCCGTAGCGAACACCGTAATTACCGACGCCATAGGAACGCCCATAATGCTAACGATGATTACCGCAAGCAATGCGTAGAGTGCTATTTTTATAAAATTATTAAGAAAGATTCTTACCGTATCGTCCATGCTTCCAAATTTTTTGCCGTTTGGAAAGAGCTTTAACAAAAGCTTTATCAAAAGCATTCCCACGCCAAAAACTATTGCCGAAAGAAGCAATCTTCCCGCAACGCTTATGCATCCGTTTACAAAGCCGGTAAGCACCGAGCCCCAATCCATATCCATTTCATTTACCTCTCTTTTTTGTGCTTTAATATTTTTTATTACCGTATGATTATATCACAAATATTACCATTACGGATTAAAAAATATTATTTTTTAATAAAATTTACAAAATCGTCACAAACACTTTTTGATATGTGATAAAATATATTTAACTGTTTATTTTAAAGCCAAAAAGGAGAGAGATATGAGCGCCTGTAGCATCTGCCCAAGAAAATGCAATATCGACCGCTCGCAGAGTGTGGGCTTTTGCCGTGAGGGCGATACAATGCGTGTTTCCCGCATAGCACCCCATTTTTATGAGGAGCCACCGATAAGCCATCAAAACGGCTCGGGAACAGTATTTTTTGCAGGCTGTAACCTTCGTTGCGTTTTTTGTCAAAATAAAAATATAAGTCAAGGCGAGCGAATAGGCAAGGAATATTCTCAAGGCGAGCTTATCGACGCAATCGTCAAGCTTCAAGAAAGCGGAGTACATAATATAAATCTCGTAACGCCTACACATTTTGCTATGCAAATTGCAAAAATGCTCGAGGAAATGAAAAAGCGCTCACTGCTTTACGTTCCCGTAGTATACAACTCATCGGGATACGAAAGTGTGGAAACGCTTAAAATGCTTGACGGACTCGTTGACATCTATATGCCCGACCTTAAATATTTTTCCTCCGAGCTTTCAGCAAAATACTCCGCCGCACCCGACTATTTTGAGGTTGCGTCAAAGGCTATCGTCGAAATGCTACGCCAACGCGGAAAATACCAATATAGCAAGGCAGACTCAAATCTGCTTTCATCGGGTGTTATCGTTCGTCATCTTGTTCTTCCATCTCACAGAAAGGACAGTATTGACGCTCTTACTCATCTTGCAGCTCTTATTGACCCCGCCGACGTGCTTATCAGTCTTATGAGTCAATACACCCCCGATTTTGCTCTTGACACGCCCTACAAAAATCTTCATCGTCGTATTACCTCCTTTGAGTACGACTCGGTCTGCTCTGCCGCCACCTCCCTCGGCTTTGACGGCTTTATGCAGGCTCGTACGTCGGCAAGCGCGGTCTATACACCGGAGTTTAGTAGGTAGATTATAGCCAAGAAATTTCGTTACCTTTTTTGAAAAAAAGGTAACACCAAAAAACTTCCTGAATGGGAAGTTTTTAGTTAACATAGTGCGCTCGACCGTTAAACGCACTATGTTCGCACTGCACCCACGTGTGAAAGTTTTTAGTCAAGTTTTTTTCAAAAAACTTGCGGGTTTGGGCAGAGCCCATAAAAAACGGCGTTTTCTTTTTGCCAAGCTTTTTCTTTGCGCCTCTCGTGCCAAAGAAAAAGCGGTATTGTGGATTATATGGTTTTAATAGTTGAATGCATTATGTTCGCACATATAGCCTTCTCTTGTGAGAGAA
>JAZRAJ010000019.1:0-5355 GCA_045634485.1 Eubacteriales bacterium
TATCTTTGGCAGGGGAGATAATCTTATTCCATATCAGGATAGCGTATTTTTTAATATAGTTACCTGCCTGCTTATTATTTTTGGCGGCATCGGATTTTTGGTAATTAGAGAAATACGTGCTAACGGCTTGCATTGGCGTAAATATTCTATGCACGCAAAGATAGTTTTACTTATGACGGCAATGCTTTTAACGGTTGGAACAGTGCTTATAAAGCTTACCGAGGGAGAGGGCATTACCTGGCTTGGCGCATTTTTTTCAAGCGTAACGGCAAGAACGGCAGGCTTTTCCACATTCTCGTTCGGTGCATTTACCAAGGCGGGGCTTATGGTTATGATGGTGCTTATGTTTATTGGCGCATCGTCGGGCTCGGTTGGCGGAGGTATTAAAACGACAACGTTTTTCGTCATTATAAAATATACTATTGCGGCGGTAAGGCACGGCGACGTAACGGCGTTTAAATATTCTATACCCAAGGAAATATATAAAAAGGCAACGGTTATCGCCTTTATAGGAATTTCGGTTGTAGCGCTATCAACCTTTTCACTCTGCTTGCTTGAGCCAAGCATTGATTTTATAGACCTTTTGTTTGAGTCGGTAAGTGCATTTGCAACCGTTGGACTCTCAACGGGAATAACGCCAAATCTTTCGGTTGGCGCAAAGATAACCTCGATTTTAGTAATGTATATAGGTCGTATCGGACCTTTAACCGTCGCCTCGCTTTGGGGTGTTAGCAAATCCTCAAGCGTAAGATATCCCGACGGTAATTTGGCAATAGGATAATAAAAAGGAGATATAAATAATATGTCGAAAAATAAGAAAAAGGACAAGCTTATATACGGAATAATAGGACTCGGTCGCTTCGGTACGGCTCTTGCTACAGAGCTTTATTCGGAGGAGGCTGAGATGATAATTATTGATAAGGACGAGGAGCGAATTGATTTTGCAAAGGAGCTTACCGAAAACGCCTTTATCGTCAAAAATCTTGAAAAAAAGACTCTTACCGAGGTCGGTATGCATAACTGCGACGTAGTTGCTCTTTGCATAGGCGAGCAGATAGACGTATCAATACTTACAACGCTTAATCTCATTTCAATGGGAGTGCCTAAGGTTATAGCCAAGGCGTCAAGCGCCGAGCATGGAGATATTCTCGAGCGACTCGGGGCAGAGGTGGTTTATCCCGAGAGGGATATGGCGCTTCGTCTTGCGCACCGTCTTGAGGCATCTCAAACGCTTGATTTTATTCAGCTTAGCGAAAAGCTTAATATATCTAAGTTTATCTTGCCCGAAAAGGCAGAGGGGAAAACGGTAATTGACGTAAATTTCAGAGGAAAATTCGGGCTTAATATAATTGCTATAGAGAATAATTCCACTATAAATGAGTCTGTACGCCCTGATTACGTGTTCCAAAGCGGAGATATTCTTTATCTATCGGGTAGCAAATCGGGCTTTGCTAAGCTCTCCGAATGGGCTAATAAGTGATTTTATACTTTTATAAATATTGTGGGGCTGCGTCATTTAGCGCAGAACAAAAACACACGAAATAAAAATCAGCTTTAACAGTGAAAACAAGCATGGTTAAAGCTGTTTTTTGTAGGAATTTTCGAGAAAAATCTCTCAAATTCCATTTTTATGTGTGTTTTTTAGCCGCGCTTTGGCCCTCTGGCGTACCGTTGTACGCCGACGAGAACCAAATCACGACTTCTGCATCTGAATGACTCAGCCCCCACCCCCCTTTTTCAAAGAACTTTTGAAAAGGGGGGGTTATTTTTTGTGTAATTAGTGCGCTCGGCGGTTGAATGTGGTGTGTTCGCACCGCACCTCGGTTGTAGGGACCGGTGTCCTCGACGGTCCAAAAAAAGCATAAATTTTTATGTTGTTAACAATCAACGAAAATAAAAACAAATTGCGGTAGGGGAGGGGCTTGCTCTTCCCGGATTATCAGCCGTCATCTTTCATTCAAATCATCACGTATCGTCTGCCAGCTCGGCATAAAATAATCCATTATAGCCACAAAATCCTTGCCGTGGTTGGGGGCTCTTAGATGCGCAAGCTCGTGCAGAATAACGTATTCAATGCAAATATCGCTTTTTCTTACAAGCTCAAAATTGAGCCATATTTTTTTGGTTCGAGTGTTACACGTTCCCCAACGGGTTTTCATTTTTTTAATTTGATAGGATGAGGCCTTTAAATTCGTAATACCCTCCCATTTTTCAAAAAGAGGCTTTATTTTTTTGTAAAGAGCCTCACGGAGCGCCCTGTCAACAATCGCCTCACGTTGCTCAACGGTCGAGCCCCTTTTGCAGTAGAGCGCAGCTCTGCCGTTAAAGAATAGAAATTCGTTTCCCTTACCCTCTATAACGGTTAAGGTGTAGGGAACACCAAAAATAGTAATGCTCTCGCCACTTGAATAGGAGATGGGCTTTTCACGAGGCTCGGAGAATATTATGCTTTGCTGCTCCTTAATCCAATCAATTCGAGATTTTATAAAGGAGATTACTTTTTCCTCGGAGAGAGTAAGAGGAGCGCTTATGCGAACCTTGCCATCGGGGCGCAGAACGTAGAGATGCATATTTTTTATGTTTTTTCTTATAAGCTCAATTTCAATATCAGCAACGTAAAGCCTCATAGCACCCTCCGAAATTTTCATTAAAAATATTATAGCATATAATTTTATTAAAATCAATTGAAAATACGTGTAAAATTATTCTATCTTGACAATACCTTGATAATAATATATAATTATAAAAAACGGTGTGGGGGTAAAAATGGGTAATACATATTCTATAGGACTTGATTTTGGCACGCTTTCGGCGCGTGGGGTTATTGCTAATGTGGAAAACGGCAAGACTCTGCCATATGAAAGCTCCTTTTGCTATCCTCACGCAATTTTAAGCGAGCTTGATGGCGTTTCGCTACCTAAAAATTATGCTCTCCAGCATCCAATAGATTATATTGATGCTCTTGAATTTTTAATTTATGATTTACTAAAAAACAATTATGTCGATAAAAATTCGATAATTGGTATCGGCATTGATTTTACCGATTGCACGGTTTTGCCTGTTAACGAGGATTATGTTCCGCTCTGCTTTTTTGATGAATATAAGAATGAGCCCCACGCCTACGCAAAGATTTGGAAGCACCACACCAATGAAAAATATGCGCAAGAAATAGAGCAGATTGCACTTAAGCTTGACCCCTCGATTTTATCGGTAACGGGTGGGCGAATGACAAGCGAATTTCTTATTCCAAAGCTTTATGAAACACTTTGTGAGGCTCCAAGGCTCTACAACGATACCTATAAATTTATGCTTGCGGGAGATTTCATTGCCCATCTGCTTTCGGGTAACAAAAATATACATAGCAGGGCTTATTCGGCAAAGCAGCACTACGATGGCGACAAATTTCCAAGCCGAGACTTTTTTGGCTCGATTGATAAAAGCTTTGAAGCGGTCTATGAGGAAAAAACTATCACTCAGCTTTCCTCGATTGAATTACCCATAGGCACGCTATCCGCAGAATGGGCGCAAAAAACAGGTCTTTCAGCCTCGGTTGCAATAGCCTCGCCGATACTTGACGCTCACGCCGCAATCTCCGCCTCGGGCATTGAGGAGGGGCGAATAGTCTTGGCGCTCGGCACGTCTGCGGTAGTCGAGGCACTTACCGACAAGCACTCGGGAATAGACGGAATACTCGCACGCTCCTACGAGTCGGTAGCGAGCGGATTTACCACGATTGAGGCGGGACTTGCCGCTATGGGAGATTTTTTTGACTGGTTTATAAAAAATTGCGTACCCGAAAGCTATATGCAAAAAGCAAGAGATAAGGGCGTTAATATTCATGAATATCTGCGCTCGCTTGCAGAGCGCCAAGGTGTTGGCGAGCATCGGCTTATTGCTCTTGATTGGTTTAACGGAAGTCGCTCGATTACGCTTAGCAACGATCTTTCGGGGCTTATTATCGGCTTACGGCTTTCAACGAAGCCCGAGGATATTTACCGCGCGCTTATTGAATCAACGGCATTTGGAATACGTCGTATTTTTGATTGCTTTAGGTCGCAGAGCGTAAAAATAAAAAGCATATCCGCAACGGGAGGAATTGCTCTGAAAAATCCATTACTGATGCAAATTTTATCCACGGCTTTAAATATGCCGATAGAGGTTCTTGCCTCCACGCAGGCAACCGCACTCGGAGCTGCAATTTGCGGAGCCGTTGCGGGTGGCGCTTACGTAAGCGTTGCCGAGGCGTCAAGGGCTATGCGTAGTCCAATTGCCGTTACCTATTATCCAATTGATGATGACCGCAAAAAATACGAGGAGATTTACAAAGCCTACCTTTCCTTAAGCGAATATTTTAGAAATGAAGATTCTGTTATGAGGTTTCTTTCAAAATAATATAAAAACACCGCTTTACTATCGTTTGATAATAAAGCGGTATTTTTTTAGTTTATTTTATTTCATTGACTTTTTGCAATCGTCGCAAATGCTATCGCCGTTACTGTCAGTGCACTTATCGGTTGCTTTTGAGCAATAATCGCATACGTGCTTACCGTCGGCTATTCCATCCCTATGTATACCTACGGGACCTTCGCAAACATCGCATATGTGATCTTTATTTGAGTCAGAGCAATAGGTCATTCTTGCACCACAATAATCACAGTCGTGATCTTTATCATCGGCACTATCAGAGTGATTGCCACACTTTGCAGCGCATGCATCGCAGCTATGGTCCCTATCCGAATCATAGCATTGAACTATTACACCACATTCATCGCAATAATGGTCATGGTCATCATCAACGGCATTAGATGTAACCTCTCCACAATAATCGCAGTTGTGATCTCCATCTCCGTCAACGTCTTTATGCTCCTCTACAAAATCTCCGCATACGTTACAAAAATGATCATTTCCGACATCGTTATGCAAGCATTCATAAGTACAAACAGAGCATGCGCCATTATTCCATGTATGTGCAACAGCCTCGCTAAGCTCGGTTTCACACTTAGAGCAAATCTCCTTGTGCTGTAACGAATTTGCAAGCCATGCCTTTACCTCGTGTGTGCAGGTGTCGTCGTCGGTATTATCGCCATTGCCGCCATCGGTATTATCGCCGTTGCCGCCATCGGTATTGTCGCCGTTGCCGCCATCGGTATTGTCGCCATTGCCGCCATCGGTATTGTCGCCATTGCCGCCATCGGTATTATCGCCATTGCCGCCATCGGTATTGTCATTATTACCGTTGTTATCGGTATTATTGTTATTTTCGCCGCCGTTATTGTTATTACCACCATTGTTGTCGGTATTATCGTTATCGGCATTGTTGCTCTCTTTACCGTTATCATCGGTATCACTGCTACC
>JAZRAJ010000020.1:0-3311 GCA_045634485.1 Eubacteriales bacterium
CCCCGATAATAATTCCTCGTCAACTCCCGACGATAACGACGAGCCCACTGTATGCACTCATAGCGGAGGCGAGGCAACCTGTAAGAGCCTTGCAATCTGTGACACTTGCGGAGAGGAATACGGTAGCCTCGATAGCACAAACCATGAGGGCAAGCTTGTTTGGGAAAAGACCTCGACAAAGCATAAGCAGTATTACGATTGCTGTGGAGCGGTTAAGGTAGAGGGCTCACACAGTGGCGGTACGGCAACCTGCACGGCTAAGGCTACCTGCAAGACCTGCGGTATGTCTTACGGAAGCCTTGCATCTCACAATGGAACGCTTACTTGGGAAACAACGGCTACAACTCATAAGCAATATTATTCCTGCTGCGGAACGGTTAAGGTAGCAGAGGGTGCGCATAGTTGGAAGAGCGGCGTATGCTCGACCTGCGGATATGCTTGCACCGAAAAGCACGAGGACGGTGTGGTTTGCTCTATTTGTGGAGATGGATGCGCTCATAGCGGCGGCACTGCAACCTGTAAGACTCTTGCAAAATGCAGCGCCTGCGGAAAGTCCTACGGCTCGCTTAACGCTAATAATCACGAGGGCGCAGCTGCTTGGACTAAAACCGATACAACTCATAAAAAGTCCTATACCTGCTGTGGCAAGACTACAGTAGCGCAGGAATCTCACGAATGGGATAACGGTGCTTGCTCGGAATGCTCATTTGAGTGCGCTCATGAGAGCAACGAGGGACACAATTGCGCTATATGCGCATTGGCGCTCGGACATATATACGAAAACGGCGAGTGCGTGGCTTGCGGACTCTCGGTTGACGGAAGCAAGGTAACCTTTGGCTCCTATCCTCAAAGCAAGGTAACAAGCTCAAGTCTTGTATCCACTCTTAACTCAAAGTCCGCTACTTGGGCAGAGAGCAACGGAAAGTGGTATGCTGACGTTGAAAACGGTGGCGAGAAGTACCGTGGAGTAAGGTCTACTCAAAGCGGTACGGCTACATGGTTTAAGTATGAGCCTATCTCATGGACTATTCTTGAGGAGAAGGAAGGAAAAGCGCTTATTCTTTGTGATATGATAATTGAAGCTATGGCTTACGATAGCGCAAAGGACAATAACTATGAAAATAGTGATATAAGAGCTTGGCTCAACGCAGACTTTATTAACACTGCGTTTAGCGACCTCCAAAAAGAAATTATCGCTACTACCTTGGTTAAGAACGACAAGGAGGGCACTGGCTACGGCGAAAGCGCACGCTTCTACGGTAATAACACAAACGATAAGGTATTTCTTCTCTCTCGTGTAGAGGTAAAGAGCTACGGATTTAACACTAACGGTGCAGTAGAGGATCCCGCACGTCAAAAGAAGGCAACCGCATATGCAATTGCAAAGGGTGCTTATGCCGATGCAAACGGTGGCGCTTGGTGGTGGCTCAGAACTCCTGCGCCTCATGCAGAGGATAAAACGAGAGCTGACCTTGCTCATACCATTAAGATAAACGGAACTCTCAATAACGGAACGTCTGACCAGACAACCGGTGGTGTAGTTCCTGCTATGTGGATAGAGCTTTAATAAATAACTCTTAAAAAATAAAAACCGCTTTTGTTATCTTTGTGGATAATGGAAGCGGTTTTTTGTGCAAAATGTGAATTTGCTTTCAGTTGACAATAATTGACTAAAATGATATAATATAAATAGTATATTACGGCAATATTTGCTATTTATTTGAGGTTTAATATGAAAAGAAAAGCTTTGGCGGTAATAAGCGCAATTCTTGCCTTCATTACCGTAGCATCCTGCTTTGTAGGATGTAGCATCGATACAGATGGCGGTGGAAGTGAGAGTGCAACGGATATATTTACCGATCTTTCGGATATAACCGATAAGCCCACCGAAAAGGCTACGAAGAGGACTAACAAAAAGACAACCGCTAAAAAGGAAACACAGCCGACTCCGGGTAAAACTCAGGCAACCACTACTCTTAAGGATAGAACCTATAATCTTGGCAACGCAAGCGACAGAAGCTATTTTAGAGTTGTAGGCAGAGCGGGATATACCGACACGGGTATTTTGTTTGACCACTGTGCAAACGTGCTTGAATTTCAGGGCTATATGACAGGCGAGCTTAAGCTTAACGCTAACTCGTCGGGTAGTGATAAATACGAGTGGACCTATCTTACCGTGTATATTGACGGCGAGCGCGTGGACCAAAGATTCGTTATAGAGGGTAGCAATAAAACTATTACTCTTGCAACCTTTGAGGGCAATTACTTCCACACCGTTCGTATAGTAAAGCAGACCGAAATCGCAAATTCCGATTCAAGACTTAAAAATATTATTATGACGGGATATCTTACAAAGGCTCCCGAGGAAAGAAAATATTACATTGAGTTCTTTGGCGATAGCCTTACGGCGGCTTACGGAAACATCGGCAAGCCCGGCAACAGTAATGCAGGCTCGTCGCTTCATCAGGATGGAACTAAATCCTATGCGTTTATCGCATCTGAGGCGCTCGGCGCAGATTGCTCTATCCTTGCAAAGAGCGGAGTAGGCTTGCAGACAGGCTATTCCTCTAATCCGTTTATGTATTATTTTGAAAAGAATTCTTACGTACGCGGAAACGATAAGTTTAACTTTACGGGCGCTCGTGTACCTGATATCGTGGTTATTCACCTTGGTGCAAATGACTCCACGCATACAACCACAAAGTCGCAATTTGTCAATAGAGCCAAGGAGCTTATAGATTACCTTCAGGATGGCTACGGCAAGGAAATGCCTGTTATCTGGGCGTATGACCCGAGCGAGTGCGTGAGCATCTCTTGGATGAACGAGGTTCTTAATTCCTACGGTGGCTCGGCAAAGGGATATTATTTGCTTGAGCTTGAATGGCGTAGTATAGGAGCAGGCGCGGGCGGTCACCCAAGCGCTAAGGCTCACGAAAAGCACGCCGAGCTTCTTGTTAACCTTATTAAGAAGCACAATTTGTTGAAGTGATTTTTAAATATGAAAATTTTATGGGGCTGAGTCATTCAGATTTGAAAATGGGATTTTATGTTTTTTCGTGGGGAAAGGAAACTTCTTGAAAGAAGCTTTCCTTTCCCCACACCCCTATCCTTCAAGAACTTTGAAACTTTGTGGGATTATTTTTTGCCATAATGTCTGCGCTCGACGCTCGAACGCACTATGTTCGCACTGCACCTGTCCCTACAAAACACCTGCTTCATCGCACGCAGAATGTTAACCAAAAGAAAACCCAGTGTGAAAGTTTTTAGTCAAGTTTTTTTCAAAAAACTTGCGAGGGTATGGGGCGAGTAGC
>JAZRAJ010000021.1:0-23243 GCA_045634485.1 Eubacteriales bacterium
AAGGACGGAAGAATAAAGCTTCCGACGAATATGTGGTTTATAGGAACTGCAAACAACGATGACTCTACATTTCTTATATCGGATAAGGTATATGATAGAGCGATGATACTCGACCTTGACCAAAAGACCGAGAGATTCGTAGCGCCGCCGACCGATAAAATGGTAATATCGGCAGAGGATTTTGAGGCGCTTGTAGAGTCGGCAAGAAAGGAATACGAGATAAGCTACCGAAACAGAAAGCGTCTTGAGGCGTTTGACGAGTATTTGATAGCGCACTTCCACGTAACCTTTGGAAACCGAATAATGAAGCAGATACTTACTTATATCCCCGTTTATATAGCGTGCGGAGGAGAGGAGCTTTTTGCGCTTGACGATATACTTTCAAAGAAGGTAATCAGAAAGCTCGAATCGCAAAACCCAATATATTTCAAGAATGCGGCAGACGGATTGATAGCCTATATGGACGATCTCTTTGGCGCAGACAATATGACTCTTTGTAAGGAGCATATTAAGAGAATATTGAGAAACGCTTGATTTTTTAGGGTTATTTTAAGGATGATTGGATTATGGCAAAGCAATTTAAATTTGTAAAAATAATATGCATAGTCTTGGTTTTTTCTATTCTGGCGCTTGCTTTTGCGGTAGGCTTTTTGGCTATTAACGTTTTGCGCAACAGCCACGGTCCCGACCCGCTCGAGGGCTACGAGGAAAAGACCGACCCGCCAATCATTCCACCAATAAAAAATGATTCCGAGGCGCTTTTGCCGTACAGAGTTCGCTCCGATATAGATAACGATTCGGTATATTTGCGCGGTGTTGCGTACGGCGATTATAACGGAAAGGAATGGCTTGCCGCAACGCCCTATACCGAGCTTATCGACGGTAAATATCCCGCTACGTATCTTGGTGTAATTCAAATAGAGGCTTGGGGCTTGGCAAATCCAACCGCCTTAGAAATAGTTTCCAATAATGCGCCTATGATAAATCCCAACTACACCGCAACAAAGATTTTGGGTGAGCATTACGAGGAGGAATACGTTATTCCCGTTGATGACGTTAGCGCAAACGATAGAAGCTACGATTATTACAGAATGCATTATTATGATTATGATGATGTATCCTTAAAGCCGATGGTGCCTATATTTGAGTATCAAACCTACGAGGCATCCTACCAGGCGTTTGTAAAGCATCACTATCTTACGGTGGATGACGTATCAAGGGAGTATATGCTAAAAATAGCTGCGGAGCAGGAGTTTTCCGCAGAGGATTACGAGCTTCCCGACAAAATTGCCGAATATGTTCTTAATCTTGGTGCTTATTCGTTAGATTACGATACCAATCTTGACAAAGAGGAAAATGTGCCTATAGCATTTATAGAGAACTATAAGGTGGGAACCTGTAGGCATTTTGCAACGGTTGCAACTCTTATCTTCCGTTCTCTTAATATTCCCGCAAGATACGTTGTTGGCTATATGACTGAAACCGTAGCAGGCGAGTGGGTGCAGGTTACAAATCTTGACGCGCACGCTTGGGTTGAGTTTTACGTAGACGGCTTTGGATGGAAAATGCTTGAGGTAACGCCTCAGCGCCTTGAAAACGAGGTTACGATAAAGCCCGTAGACGTTGAAAAGCTATACGATGGCACCCCCCTCTATCCCCAGCCTATAATCGAGGGCTTTGAGGAATATTTGGATAGCGGATATACCTATCAAGCGGTAATTTCGGGAGAGCGAACCGAGCCCGGAATGACTGAAAGCAAGATAGAATCAATTAAGGTATTTGACCCAAGCGGCAAGGATGTAACGTCGAAGTTCACGTTTACCTACGAGCCCGGAGAGATTAACGTTTACTTAGGAATTTATTCGCTTGAAAGCGATGATTATAATTATAAATATAGCGGTACAGCTCCACTTTCAAAATTGGAAAATTGCCGTGCGGTATTCGTGGAGGGTATAGAGCTTCCGTCGGATTACAGTATGGGATTGGTAGTTCGTGAGCTTCCCGCAGAGATAGGAAATCATCCTCACGCCTTTGACGTGCGTATAACCGATGCAAACGGTCAGGATGTTACGGGATGGTATAAATATATTTACAACTTTGGTTGCTTAACGATAGAGCCGAGAGCAATAGTTTTGCAAGCGGGAAGCGCAAGCAAGATTAGCGACGGTCAGGCGCTTACCTGTAACGAGATAGAAATCGCGCAGGGCGCTCTTATAGAGGGAGATCAAATAACCGCATACACGGTGGTAGGCTCACAGATAGCCCCCGGAACCTCGGCGAACGTTGTTGATCTTTCAAGCATAGTTATTACAAATGCGCTTGGAGAGGACGTTACCTCTAATTACGTTTTGTCTGCAATAGATGGAACGCTTACAGTTTATTTAGAAGAATAAAAGGGGGGTAAAATGTTATACGATAGCTACCATAAAAAAATCTCAAGGGTTCTTAATACCTTAAGAAAAATTTTTAAGCATATTGTGCTTATAAGTATCGTTACCGGATTGATACTTGCCGCAATAATTGCCTTTATGATAACAAAGGGAATAGTTCTTGATGATAAGTCTGTTTCAGAAAGCTTTGAAATGACCTATGGCGAGGACTTGCCTGTTAATTCAAAGGCTTTCTTTGCAAGGGTTATTTATGAATATTCGGCAAACGGTGTTGATTGGAGCACAGAACCTCCGATTGAGCTTGGCGAATACAAGGTAAGAGCTTCTGCAAAGACCTTGTTTGGTCAAACCAAATACGGTATGGTTTATAGCTTTAAGTTAAATGCTAAGCCTATAAACGTTACGGTTGTAGATAAGCAAATTACCTACGGCGATATCCCCAATGTTTTTGCCGAGCTTGCCGTTGGCGATAAAATAATCTGTGAAAGCTTTTTATATGCTGACCGATTGGCAAGTGTAACTAATATAGTGCCTGTTAAAGAGGAAGTAAAGATACTTAACTCAAAGGGCGAGGATATTACATCACTTTATAATATCAATTTGGTTGCTTCACAGATAACCATTTTGCCGCGTAACATTTTAGTTACAGTGTCGGATAAGGAGCTTATTTATAACGATACTAAGTTTTCTTATGACGGATACGAATTAAGTGGGGGAACACTTGCCGAGGGAGATATACTTCAAGCGGTGTTTAGCGAATATCTTATAGACGTTGGCTCTGTTGTAAATACGCCTCAATTGAGTGTGGTAACCGCTGACGGCTTGGACATAAGCGTTCATTATAATATCGACACCGAAATTGGAATGCTTACCGTTGACTACCGTCCGCTTATTATTGGAACGGGAAGCTCCGAGAAGATATATGACGATAAGGTGCTTTTTAACACAGATTACGAGATACTTGGAGAGTATGGAATAGTTGATGGGCACGTAGTTGAATGTGTTTCTAAAACCTCGATTACCGATGTTAAACAGGTTGAAAACGTTCTTAATCTTGAAATAAAGAATGCCGACGGCGAGGATAAAACGCCAAACTATTCGATTTTCTATGAGAGAGGAACGCTTACTATCAATCCTCGACCCATTAATATATCCACCGATAGTGCAACATGGGTGTATGACGGACAGGAGCATTATACTGATATCGAGCTTTCGGGCTTTGTTGAGGGACACGAGGTAAGCATATCGTGGCCGTCAATTATCGACGTTGGAACTATTGACAACGATATAACTATAAATAGCATCTATAACGCCGACGGTGTTGACGTTATAAGCAATTACGATTTTATTTACGGCGTAATAGGCGAGCTTACGGTAACGAAGCGTCCGATTACTATAGCTCACGAGAACAGCCCCGAAAATCTTATTTACGATGGAACCGAAAGAGTGTTCGCAAATTACGTTATAGTCGAGGGCTCTCTTGCCGCTAACGACGTGCTTGAGCTTGAGTTTCCAAGCTTCTCTCAGGCAGGCGTTTATAAAAACCAAAATAAAATCCTTTCGGCTACCGTTTCCTCGGATAGACCTAATGAAAGCAAGGTCTTTGACGCTTATGAGAACTATGAGATAACCGAGGTTTACGGCACTATTAAAATCGAAAAGTGCGCTCTTACGCTTAAGGTTCTTGATGATTACAAGGAATACGATCGTTTGGAGTACTTCGTTGGAACGTATATAATTATCGATGGCAATCTTCCTGCGGGACACACTATAAACGAAACCTATTTACCAATCGGAATTGATGTGGGCTCGTACGATCTTAATATCGACCTTGCAAGCACTAAGGTTATCTATAGCGAGGAGGATGTTACCGTTAATTTTGAGTTGACGGTTAATAAGGGAATCGTTACTGTTGCTCCGAGAACGCTTAAGCTTCAGGCGGGAAGTGCAGAGAAGATATTTGACGGCTTGCCCCTTACCTCAACCGAGTATTCCTTGGTGGACGAGGAGCAGCTTCTTGAGGGCGATACCATAAAGAGCGTTGAATTTAAGCTCGTTGAGGTTACCGATATAACCAAGGAAAAGGTTGTGTTGCAATGGAGAAACGTGATAGTTGGCGCCGTTATAGTTGATGCAAGCAACAATGATATAAGCCGAAATTACAATGTTGTAGGTATAGATGGAAGTCTTGATATTCTTCAAAGAAAGCTTTCCATTATGTCAAACAGTGAAACCAAAACCTACGATCGCAAGGAGCTTAGAGGCACAGAGGTAACTATAGATCCTATCTCCGAGGCTAATGACGGCTTGTTGCTCGGACACACTCTTTCCTACGTTTTGCCTGTTTCGGTAATCAACGTTGGTAGCTACGATAATGAGATTACAGAGCTTGACGTTCTTGATGAGAACGGAAATAGCGTAAAGCGTTATTATGATATAACCGCAAACTACGGCGTATTGGAGATACTTCCTATAAGCTTCTACGTAATCACGGAGTCTAAGGATAAGGTATATGACGGAACTCCGCTCACGCATCCCGTGTACGATACCGATTACTACGGAAAGCTTTTGGAGGGTGACGTTATTGAAATAGTGGTAACGGGAACGATTACCAACGTTGGAAGCTTTCCAAATCAGGTGCAGATTACTCTGTACGATCCTAACGGAATTGATATAACGGATAGCGGTAACTACGTTTTTGAGTACTATTGCGGTATGCTAACAGTTACCCCAAGACCAATAAAAATAAATCCCTTACCCACTAAAACCGAAAAGCTATATGACGGAACTCCGCTCGAGTGTATTTACTACGAGGATTTGTCGGATATAGAAAGTAACGAGGGACTTATTGACGCTCACGTTCTTAGCGAGCTTTACTTTGAGTCTATCACAAACGTAGGCAGTATTAATATTGCCGTTGATGCGGAGAAGGGCTACCTTATTCTTGACGGAGATATTGACGTTAGCCAAAATTATCAGATAGTTATTGAGGGTAATAAAACGCTCACCGTTCTTAAGCGAGTAATCGTTATTGAGTCGGATAGCGCTAAAAAGGAATATGACGGAAGACCCTTAACCGCTCCGAAATGCTCGTGGTCCTCGGATAGCGATCATATGCTTGCTATCGGTCACGAAATCAATTTGACGGCAGATGGTAGCCAAACCGATGAGGGTAAATCCTTAAATACGATTGTCGGCAAAGCACAAATTCTTGATGCAGAGGGAATTGACCATAGCGCAAACTACGATATAACCTATAAGGAGGGAACTCTTGAGGTTTATAAGGTAGTAGTTGCTAAGGTGGAATCTACAAAGAGCGGACCTATTTATTTAAAGGTTAAGGCGTATGGCGATTATAACGGACAGTCCTTTGACGATGCTCCCAAATCAAGCTATTACTTTAGCTATAAATATAATAATTATACCTATAGGTGCGGTCATAGCATTTGGTCATCAATTAATTTGTATGAAAGCGGATATTTAAAGAATATTCTCACGGTTACAGATGCTACCACCTATATGCTTCCTTATTATATGGCGTTGGATAGAGGCTACGATATGCCTTCTTATAATCAAGACGATTATTCAAAGGTAAGCACAGACACATCCTATGTAGTTCCTTATTACGATTATTCTTACGTGGATGAGGGAACTAACGGTTTGTATTCCTATTGGGTTGATAAGGCTGCCCATTATCACGCTTGGGTAGATTCGAATTATCTTAATATCTCCGATGCAACGAGAGATGCACTTTTGAATTTCGTTTATGAGAACAATTTTACCCCTTCCTCGGAGAACAAGATAAAGGAGATAGCCTCGTTTGTTAGAGGAACCTCTATAATTAATACCGATTACGATATTGCGCTTGATAGCGAGGACGATATTGCGGTAGCCTTCCTTACCAAGTATAAGGAGGGCTCTGCAAAGCACTTTGCAATTGCCGCAACAATGCTTTATCGCGCGATGGGCGTTCCCGCAAGATACGTTGAGGGATATTGGGTTGAGGTTGAGGCTTATCAGCAGACGGATGTAAAGGATGCCCACTATTGGGTTGAGGTATTCGTGGAAAACTACGGTTGGATGCAGGTTGAGGTTGCATTCGATGATAAGATTGATATAACCATTAAGCCTAAGAATGAGGAGAAGGTTTATAACGGTACTCCTCTTGAGGCAAGTAAGGCTGAGCTTTTCGAGCCGTCTGATGAGCTTAAGGCATTGTTTGAGCTTAACGGATACACCATAGAGGGCGTATTTACCGGAAGCCGTACCGATGTTGGCACAACGTCAAGCACTATTAGCAACGTTCGTATATACGATGACGAAGGAAATGACATAACGTATAAATTTAATATTAATACTATGTATGGCACTCTAAAGGTTACACCCGTTCAGGTTGATATTTTATTGTATAATATCTCAAAGACCTATGACGAAAAGCCTGCAAGCTATACCTCTGAAAAATTCTACTCTATACGTAGTTCAACCTTTAAGCAAATGGGATATGAGCTATATCTTAACGTTACCTTTACCGAGGTAAACGTTCATAAGCTTACTGCGGGAGATATAAATAGAAACTCAACCGATTATGTTACATACACCATAATGGATGGCGATAAGGATGTAACGCATAATTTCTATTTGAACTTCGTTCCATACGATGACGGTAATCGCGCCGAAGGAGAGGAAGCATCCACTCCTGACGATTACGTTGTTGTTGAAATTAAGCCGAGAAAGATAGAAATAACCTCGGCGAGTCAAACAAAGTACTACACTGATGGAGCAAAGCTTATAAACACGAGGGTTACCGTAACTATGGGCTCGCTTGCAGGAAATCAGAAATTGGTTGCATTTGCAAGTGGCGTAATCGATGCGGTTGGCTCGGTTGAAAATATTATTGATATGGAAACGGTTGCTATCGTTGACGAGGGTGCTAATAACGTTACAACCAATTATGAAATTACCGTTAAGCACGGAATTTTAACGTTTCTTGAGTAGTATAAACTAAATAATAAAAACCGCTTTACTGTCCTGCGACAGTAAAGCGGTTTTTAAGTATATGTTTTTTAATCGTTTATCACGTATTCCATAAAGCATTGACGGGGACACTGTATTTTTCCGTCAAGAAGGGCTTGATTATATCCGATTATAACAAATCCGTTCTTTTCGTAAAGATTAACAGCACCAAGATTTTTTGAATTCGTAGCAAGTCTTATAGATGCACAGTTGAGCGATTTTGCAAGAGCCTTTGCAAAGGAAAGCATTTCGGTTGCAATTCCTATCCCCATAAAATCGGGGTCAACGCAAAGGGTATGTATAACAACGGCATCACGCATATCGGAGGCGGTTTGCCAAGGGAGTGCCTTGTAATCCTCGGGCTGAGCACAGTCCAAAATCACAGAGCCTGCCACTCTTCCATCTGCGTCATAAACGTATAGGGTATCAAGCGAAAGCGCATCTAAAGCAGTTTTTTCGGTTGGATAAACGTTTTTTATCCAGCTCATATAGCTACCGTTTGCGGCTTGAAAATCTATTACGCGATCGTAAAGATCTGCTATTGATTTTATATCGTTTGACGTTGCTTTTCTAACCATATTTCTCTTTCCGTGGTTAAGCGCTTATCTTAATGCGGTTGCCACTATATTTTCATATGAAAGACCGTACTTGTCTGCAATATCGCGTGCGTAGCTCTTTCCGTCAGGCTTCATACGGTATATTTTAAAGGAGCGCTTGCCGTCCTCAATACCCGCAACAAGCGAGTCAATCTTAGTTCCGCCGTCCTTAGCGGTACGAGCGTTTATGTTGTCAATCTCTGCCGCAAGCTCGTGGAGGTGGGTTGAAAATAGACAACGGCAGCCAATTCGGCTAAATCCTGCAAGAACCTCTGCGGCAATATAGGATGCCTCGTAAGAGCCGGTTGAGGAGAGTGACTCGTCAAGCAAAACAAGGCTATTACGTGTTACGTCCTCAAAAATGTCACGAAGTCTTGCGCACTCCTCGCCAAGACGGCCCTTATCAATAGTATCGTCGGCGCCGGTGGGGAAGTGAGTATAAATTCCGTCGGCAATGCTTATTTCGGCGCTCGTTGCGGGAACGAACATTCCAAGCTGAAGCATAGCTTGAGCAAGTCCGATAGCGCAGGTAATAACCGACTTACCGCCACGGT
Source organism: Eubacteriales bacterium (assembly GCA_045634485.1). Taxonomy (GTDB): domain Bacteria; phylum Bacillota; class Clostridia; order Oscillospirales; family CAG-272; genus HGM12713. Next base: position 8,554 of record JAZRAJ010000021.1, read on the forward strand.
TAGGACCTGTAAGCACGAATATCATTATATCGTCCTTAAATTCAACGTCGTTGGTTATTATCTCATCGTCAACCTTAAGCGCTACGCAGGGGTTATAAATCTCGTTAGCAACAAAAACGTTTTTGTCGGTAACTATCTCGGGCTTGCAAAGCGCAAGTCCCTTTTCCTTAAGCGAGCGGAGAAGTGCCGTACCCTTAACCAAAAACTCTATCTCTGGCATAAGGTTAAGGAGAAAATCGGTGTTTTCAAGCACGAAGCTTTGAACTATCTTTTTCCAAGAGCGTAAGGATTGCTTGTAAACATCGTTGATTGCCGAGTTAAATGCAAGGCTGAGCGCTGTGCGCTGATTTTCCGATTGCTTCTTGCTAAAGGGAACGAGGTTTGCAATGCAGGTATACTCGTCATCCTTAAAATTCAAGCGAAGAATCTTGTCAATTACGTCGCCCGAGCGGAAGGACTCGGGGTTTATAGAAAGCACGCCTGCGCTTGAAGGGCGAAGCTGAGCGTCAAGATTTACGCCAATGGTAACGCTCTTGATGTCACGAACTCTGTTTGTAAGCTCGGAAAGCTTTGCGTTAAGCTCGGAATAATATTCTGAGCATACGAGGTCGTTTATACGCTTTGCAAGAGCCTTAAATGCATCACTCTTAACCTTATCTCCAATATCGGCAAATCCCTCGTGAAGAGTGGAAATACTTGCGATATAAAGCTCTATCTCGGTTATGCTTTCAAGATAGGATTCGGTGTTGTCGCCAAAATCCGCTTCAAGACGGCGAAGCTCCATTATATCTGTAAGTATCGGGATAAGCTTGTTAAGCGTAACCGATATCTGAGGAAATTCAAGCATATCGGAGAATACCGCCATTCTATGCTCGATAACCTTGGGATTGGTGGTAAAGTACTCGTCAAGGTCGCTATTTTTAAGGTTAAAAACCTCAAGCAAGCCAAGCTCTTCAAGCACAAACATATCAATAATGGGAGCCTCCTTGCCCTCGTAGTGATTTGTTTGTGATTGCTCGTCGGGATATATAAGACTAAATCTTGAAAGATCTATCTCATTTAAGAGCTTTTCTGTTTTTTCCATAGTAACTCCTTTGTTTTAGGACTTTTCGTTTAGTCTTATTATCTCAAAAGCATCGCTACGGCAATTATAGCTGCCGCCTGCAAAATCATAATTACGGGGATACCAAGCATAAACTTTACGTGCTTGGTCTTGTGGCGCATCAAAAGCATAGTCACAAACATAGCAACAGAGCCGCCGAGTGCGCTGAGCAAAAGCAATACCGCCTCGGGAATTCTAAGCTCAACTCTGTTCTTTTTTGAAATTTTCTTATCCCAAATGCAAACGATAATTGAAATGAGAGATATTAATGCAATATAAGCAATTAAAGCGTAGGTTAAAATTTTCTCCATAACTAAGCTCCTTAAATTTTATTTTTTAGCAGGGAAGCTATCCTTAAGACCAACAACACGGTTAAAGGTGTTAGGATGCTTAGTATCCTTGCAGTAGTAGCCGTCACGTACGAACTGGAATTTTTCGCCGTCCTTAGCATCGGCAAGTGCGGGCTCTACCTTTGCGTTAGCAACAACGGTAAGAGATTCGGGGTTAAGATAATCGTTGTAGGTTTTATCCTCAGGAATATCGTTAACGTTTTCAATGGTAAAGAGCTTATCGTAAAGCATAAGAGTTGTTTCCGCTGCATACTTTGCGGAGAGCCAATGAATAGTACCCTTAATCTTTCTTCCGTCAACGGGATTACCGTTTCTTGTTTCAAGATCTGCGGTTGCGTGAATTTCAATAATGCTTCCGTCTGCGTCCTTAACTATCTCGCCACACTTAATGATGTATGCGCCCATAAGACGAACCTCGCCCTCGGGCTTTAAGCGGAAGAACTTTGGAGGCGGAACCTCTGCAAAGTCGGCAGCGTCAATGTAAATCTCACGGGTAAATGCAAGAGGACGAGTGCCAAGCTCGGGCTTTTGAGGATGGTTGGGAAGCTCAAAGGTTTCCTCCATATCCGCAGGGTAGTTGTCAATAATTACCTTGATAGGATGAGCAATTGCTATACGGCGGGGAGCGTTTTCGTTAAGCTCCTCACGAATACAATGCTCAAGCATATTGATGTCAACCAAGCTGTTAGCCTTGGAAACACCTGCGCTTCTAACAAAGTTGAATATCGATGTAGGTGTATATCCACGTCTGCGGAGAGCACAAATGGTGGGCAAGCGGGGGTCATCCCAGCCGTCAACCATATCGTTTTCAACGAGGTAGCGGAGGTATCTCTTTGACATAACCGTATTAGTAACGTTAAGTCTTGCAAACTCACGCTGCTTAGGCTCGGGGTTAAAGATGCCTATATTGTCGATAACCCACTCGTAAAGGGGTCTGTGGTTTTCGAACTCAAGCGAGCAAAGCGAATAGGTAATACCCTCGAGAGCGTCCTGAATAGGATGTGCGTAATCGTAAAGGGGATAGATGCACCACTTATCGCCTTGACGGTGATGTGAGGTGTGAACTATTCTGTAAATAGCGGGGTCACGCATATTGATGTTAGGCGATGCCATATCTATCTTTGCGCGGAGGGTGTGAGTTCCGTCGGCAAACTCGCCTGCCTTCATTCTGCGGAAGAGGTCGAGGTTTTCCTCAACGCTTCTATTACGGTAGGGGCTTTCCTTACCGGGGGTTGTAAGTGTTCCGCGGTACTCCTTCATTTCCTCTGCCGAAAGGTCGCATACGTACGCCTTGCCATCCATAATAAGCTTCTCTGCGTATTCGTAGCACTTATCAAAGTAGTCCGAGCCGTAAAAGATACCGCCGTTAGGAATTGCGCCAAGCCAAGTAAGGTCCTCCAAAATAGAGTCAACGTACTCGGTGTCCTCCTTTGCGGGGTTGGTATCGTCGTAGCGGAGGTTAAAGAGTCCGCCGTACTTCTTTGCGGTTTCGTAGTTGATAAGAATTGCCTTTGCAGAGCCTATGTGGAGATATCCGTTAGGCTCGGGAGGGAAGCGAGTGTGTATTTTCGTGTCGGGATGCTCCTTAAGATCTGCATCAATAATATCGTGTATAAAATTGCTTGCGATTTCTTCCATTGTTTTTTCCTCTGTATTTATCCTTTTGAATTTATATTTTTAAAGCGTTGAAATCATGCCTTCGATGCGCTTAAATACGCAGTCCTTACCGAGTATCTGCATAACCGAATACATATCGGGGGAGTTAAGCTTGCCTGTAACGGCAACTCTGATAAACATGCTTATATCGGCAACGCTACCCTTAAAGCTCTCGGGCGACGCCTTGTAAGCCTTCATATCCGAGGTGTAGCCTAAGCCCTCGCCAATAGCCTTTATCTTGTCAAACCAGGTGTTCATATCGTCGCTTATATCAAACGTTGTCATAAACGCTTCAAGCGTGAATTTAATATCCGACTTATCGTATTTTTCATCGTAGGAGTCCTCAAGAGTGAACAGCTCGTCATAGAAGAAGCCCATATAAGCCTTTGCATCTGCCCAGGTGGTAAGGTCCTTTCTCGGCTTCTTTCCGCCTCTGCCGATAGCGAATATCTGCTTTGCGTAGTCTTGGTCTGCGCTAAGAAGCTTGCCAAAATCACTGTCAAACTCAATAGCCCAATCGGTAACCTTTTTAGTTACCTCCTCTGCGCTCATCTTGGAGATGATGTTTTTGGAAACGTCGTTAAGCTTGTTAAAGTCAAACAAGCAGCCCGAGGAGGACATCTTCTTTATGTTAAAGGGGAAGTCGGTGTAGGGCTTGTCGGGATTTTGCATATGCCATTCCTCGTAATTGGAGTTAAGGAGCGTCATTATATATTCGCAAACCGCCTCGGGGCAATAGCCAAGACGAGTGTAATCGTCCATATTAGCGCCCATATCACGCTTGGAAAGCTTTTTCTTGTTTCCCGCTTCGTCAAGACGCATTATCTGGGCTATGTGCATATATTTGGGAAGCTTAAAGCCGAGGTACTTGAAAAGCTGAAGATGCTTTGCAAGGCTTGGCAACCATTCCTCTCCGCGTATTACGTGAGTTGTTCCCATAAGGTGGTCGTCAACTGCGTGGGCAAAGTGGTAGGTTGGAATTCCGTCGGATTTTAGAAGCACGAAGTCCTCGTCATTTTCGGGAATTTCAATAGTACCCTTAACAAGGTCTGTAAATTTAATCTTCTTTTCGGGGTCGCCGTCGGCAAGTATGCGGAGAACAAAGGGGTTTCCAGCCTTGAGGTTTTCCTCAATTTCCTCCATGGTTATCTCACGGCGCTTAAGCATTTCGGCTCTGCGAGCCTCTGCCTCTGCTTGCCAGTCGGTGTTTTTAATTTCCTGTTTTTTGTCTATACTGTGAAGCTCCTCAAGCTCCTCCTCGGTGGTAAAGCATGGATAAGCTCTACCTTCACGAACAAGCTGCTTTGCGTAGGCTTGGTATATAGGTCCGCGCTTGCTCTGCTTGTAGGGTCCGTATGCGCCCTTGTCCGCAATAGCACCGCTTTCGTCAAGAATTGCACCCTCGTCAAAGTGAATACCGTATTTTGCAAGGGTTTTTATAAGTCCCTCTGCGGCACCCTCAACCTCACGCTTTGCGTCGGTGTCCTCAATTCTAAGGTAGAATACGCCACCTGATTGATGTGCAAGCCTTTCGCCAACGGTGGAGGGGAAGAGTCCACCAAAGTGAACGAAGCCAGTGGGGCTTGGTGCAAAACGAGTTACCTTTGCTCCCTCGGGAAGCTCTCGCTTGGGAAATTTATTTTCAATATCCTCGGGAAGCTCTGTTACGTGTGGAAACAAAAGCTCGGCAAGCTTATTAAAATCTGTCATTATTTATTATTCCTTTCTGTGGTCTTAAGTGAAATATGATAAACAAATATTATAAATCAAAGTAATCCGAAACGCTATCCAAGGCTTCGCCAAGAGTGCTTGACTCGTTATGACCGGGATATATTTTAGCGGTTCTATCAAGAGTGGAAAGCCTTTTTAGGGAGGCTTGAAGCTCGTATATATCGCCACCGTATAAATCGGTGCGCCCAAATGAATTGGAAAATAGCGTGTCGCCTGTTATTATTGCGGTCTTGCTCGCCTCGTCGGTAAAGATAAAGCAGGACGAGCCGAGTGAATGTCCCGGTGTGTGCATAACCTTAACGCACTCATTTCCAATAAAAATCTCATCGCCGTCCTTAAAAAATCTCTCGGCGGGGGAGTGAATGCATTCACGCCCGAAGAAGGTGTAAAATCCGTTTAGGCTACCGTCTGTAAGCATACACGCATCGTTTTTGTGAACGTATATCGGAACGTTATATCTTTCACGCAACGTGTCTATTGAAATGATATGGTCAAAATGTCCGTGGGTAAGCAGAGCGCCAACGAGCGTTGCGTTGTTTGCCGTTAGCTCCTTTTCAATTGAATCTATAGATACCGACGGATCTATTACCATAGCCGAGCCTCCCGACACCAAAAGATAGGTGTTTGAGGCAAAGGATTTTGGACAAATAGTAAATATCTTGATAAATACCACCTCTAAACCATAAAATTACATTATATTATATCATATATTGCCTTCAAAGTCCATAGAAATATACGAAAAAAATGAAAAATATCCTTAAAATCTTTCAAATTATATATAAAGCTATTGAAAAAATCCTGCCTATTTGTTATAATTTATTTGTATTTTGAAAAGGGGAGGGCAAATAATGAATACCGAGCTTATAGTTTTTTTAAAAAATGAAAGCGTGCGCACGGTTGCCAAAAGAATGCCCGCTTTTAAAAACCAAAATATAAACGCTGATTACGCATCTGATTTTGATGTGTTTAACGCACTTGGCGATAGTATATATTTGCTTGCGGGAAACCCTATTAGGGATAAGCTTTTAGATTTGATATCGAAATCTTTGGGCCTTGACGTATCCGCAAATATGCTTTATGACTCTCACTATCGAATTGCGCTTTGGCAAAAAATATTTATCGATGGCGATATTGACCTACCCAATCCTAAGAGTAATTTGGATTTAAAAGGTATTAACAATGGCAAAAAATCTTCGTCCGCGCTTGTTATAAATAATACGCTCGACCCTTCTTACGATAGCATTTTTGATTTGCTCGACAGTTTTTTAGTTAAAATAAAAAGCGAGGGAATAGACACTCTTTGCTTGGACGCTCGAAATATAAGCTTTGTGCGCCCCGATGATTTTCACACTCAGCAAAATTACGAGAGCCTAAAGAGTGGCAAGGAGGATTCCTCAATGCTTATTTTGTGGCTTACCTGCCGAGTGCTAATGAATACCAATACAAGGCTTTCTATAGTTATTGATAAAGCAGACATAGCGGGGAAAATTTTAGAGCTGGTTTTTCGCTTTGCACCACTTTTAAATATAACCCTGCGTATAAACCCCGCAAGCCTTGATGACGCTAATAAAATTTATGATGCTTTGCTGCGGTATAATAAAAAAAATATTTCCTTAGAGCTTGCTTGCGCTAAGGAAAATATTGATGTGCTTATTAATTTTTTGCGCACCGTTCCGCTTGTGTTCGTTAAGGAGATAGATGCGGACGTACGTACGCTTAGAGATACCTTTTATCGCTTGCTTTCGATGGATGAGGCAGAGCTGGCGATTAATTATTTAAATAAGGCAAAATAATTGCTCCGCCAACATCGCAAAGCCCTTCCTCTCCAAGAGAGATGGGGAATAGCCCGTTGGACATGCAATGGTCGGCTATCTGCCTTGCATTGCTATGCAGATTTAAATTACCAAAAAAGAATACCTTGTCGCAATAAATCGCAGACGCACCGCCGATAAATCCGTAATCGTATCCGTCAAGCGTTATCTCGCTTACGCCGTTTTCGATTTTTAGAGCATTTACGCCGAGCGTTTTTGCAAGGCTGATTATGCCCGCATCGGCGCTTATAATCGCCTTTTCGTTAAGAATTAGCGTGGAGCATTTGGCGTAGCCCTGATTTACGTTGTGATAGGTGTATTGATGCGCTAAGGCGTATTCTAAAGCACCCACTGCGGCGCTCTCCTTGCGACCTATAACGTGATTTCCGATTATTGCTTGATTTAGCGCAACGTCATAAGGGTAAGCGTTTGATACCTCAAAATCCAAGGAAACTATATTGTAGCCGTATTCTCGTATTAACTTAAATATATCGCCGTTTTTCTCGTAGTAATCCTTGTTGCAAAAAACGTTGTTATCTATTGTAAGCAATAGCATATCTGCGTGCGAAGCTACGGGTGGCGCAAGGCGGTTATCGGCAGGGAGGAGTAATACGTTAAAGCCGTTGTCCGATAAGCCATTTATTATAAAATCATTAGCCCTTTCGCCTATAATAGCGAGGGGCTTATTTTTTTGAGTAATCATAATTTAACTCCAAATAAAAAATAGTAAAACAAAAAAGCAGCTTCAAAAAGAAACTGCTTTTTATGCTTACAGAGCTTAGGCTCTGTTAACCTTGCCTGAACGAAGGCAACGAGCGCAAACAGCTACGGTCTTGGGCGTGCCATCAACAATAGCCTTTACTTTGCGAATGTTGGGCTTCCAAGCTCTGTTTGTTTTACGATGCGAGTGAGAAACGGCCTGTCCAAATACAACGCCTTTTCCGCAAACACTACACTTTGCCATATTGACACCTCCTAAAATACGCTTATACGCATAAATAACATTATTTTATGAAACCATAGAACATTTGATATTATACCATATTCATTTAAAAAATGCAAGGGCTTTTGCAAAAAAAATCAAAAAAACTTTTAATATTTTTCGGAAGTCCTTCCGATATAGAAAATATCATCTAAAATACGGTTAAGATTTTTGCCGTCGCTCTTAAAAATAGCATTTGACGTATCCGCTTTTAAATCAAGTGGCTTGTTAAGCTCAAATAACACGCCGTGTGCGCCTTGAAGTGACTGGGCATCTATGTCTAAATTAAAATCAATGCAAGCCCCAGTCGATGCGCCTTGAATAGCGGATGAAAGATTTTCGTTAATTGCAAACGCCGAATGAACGGCATCGTTTTCTATTAATGAATAAAAGAGCTTTAAGAACGCTCTATATTGCTTGTAATCGGGAAGTCCGTCCTCGGAGAATTTCAGCTCGTAGAAATAGAGATGCGAGCCACTCTCCTTAAAGCAACTACCAATTGGTCTAATAGGCGTTTTAGCAGAGGCAAGAGCAACGATGCTTCTTTTATGTTTAGAATATTTTATTTGCGGCTCGGAGTCGGAAACGCAAAGCTCAATCATAGAGCGATATGCTCCAAGAATGGCTGCAAGATTTTTACCAAGCTCAATCGAGTCGTCTGTTCCTCCCAAAAGCGTATAGTGAATCGATAGCGATATAGCATCCTTGGGAGCGCCCTTGGCTGCGAGAGTGTTTATTACGTCAACAATCGCTATAGCCGCACTCCTGTGGGGCGAAGCGTTAAACTCACGCCCTATAGCACTTGTAATAACCTTTCCAAAGTTTAAAATCTTTTCCGCGCGGTGGGTTTGCCTAATTAGGCTTGTGGAGTCGGTAAGATATACGCTAATTCTTTCTCCAAGCGGAGCGTCGCTCTCGTCGCTAAAGATATATTCCTTATGCTCCTTAAAGCTCATAATGGTGTTAATAAAGCTAAAGTCAAACGAGAATATAGGATTTTTTACACTGTCAAAGGTCATTGAAAGTGAATTGTTTCTTATCGCAAAAATGCATATTTTAAGCGAGTATTGCTCGGCAATTCGATTTAAAACTCCAATTGATGTGTTGCTTGTAGAAAAAATGAATCTTCCAATGCAAGAATTAAATGCTGAACGAAGGTCGGTAACTCTTCCGCTATCGTCCTTTTCGATTTCGGGAATGGTTGAAAGATTTACGAATACTCCGCTTGATTCCCTTGCTAAAAATTCAAAAATGCCGTACGGAGCCTTAACCGTGCTTTTCTCGGATATAATTGAATATATTTCGGGAAGTGAGGTAAATGCGCTTGCGCTCTCACAATAAGCATCGTAGCCCATAAATTCATCGGTTGGGCAGAGCATAGCGAGAGTGTTGTGAATACTCGTAGCCTCGACTGTAGGGGGTGACTCGGTATAGGTGAAAAGCGGTACGTCCTCGTCGCTGTGAATATAGTATTGCGCGGAGGAGGTGCTTTTTGCGGGAGCAAAGAGCCGTGTGTTCTGCGCACAACCTACGTGCTTTAGATATTCCGAGGCAATCTCGGAGGCAAAGGAGATAGGCATAGCGCCAAACGACCTTCGGTTAATAACGCCACGCTTTGAAAGTAAATCTCTGCTTGCCTCAAGTATAGGAGCAGCCCCGTCCTTAGAGGTGGCGGAATATATAGCGTAATCGTTTTTTTGTGATTTTCTTATTTTGTTTATCGCGTCAAAGAAAAATAATTGACTGTAGGTGGGGAATATCTTTTTTACGTTTCTAAAATAGTCACGTATATATATCATTTGCTCTAAGGAAAAGGATAAGCCGTGCGTGCTTATAAGGGCGGCGAGGTCATCGTTTGACATATATGAAAAGCCGTTTATATAATTTGCACCCTCGGGCGCTGTAAAGCCGTTATAATCGTTCGTCATTTTTCCTCCCTTAATCTACGTCATCAACAAGCCTTCCAAAGCAAAGCTCGCCGTCGGTATGAGTTATTTTTACGTTTAATAGCTCGGAGCGAATATCCTTTTTTGTGGCAACCGCAATTTCAATAAAATTGTCGGTGTGGCCGTATGCGTAAACGCCGTCAAAGGTTTCAAACAAAACCTTCTTTATCGACTGTCGGTGGCACTCCTTAAGAATAATATCTTGGTTAGACCTTCTCGCTACATCCTCAAGAATGTGAAGCCTACGGCTCTTTTCTTCCTTTTCTATTTGCCCCTTCATTTTAGATGCCTCGGTACCCTTGCGTGAGGAGTAGGGGAATATATGAACCGTTAGGAAGCCTGCATCCTTAACGAATTGCACGGTTTCGTTGAAATCCTCATCGGTTTCCTGAGGAAAGCCAACTATTACGTCGGTGGTAAAGCATACGTCGGGAATGCTTGTGCGCAAAAGCTTGATTGCGTTCATAGCCATATCGGCGTCGTATTTTCTTCTCATAAGCGCAAGAATCCTACTGCTTCCGCTTTGAAGCGAGAGATGAAAATGCGGAGCAAGCTTTGTAAGCCCTGCAATTTTATCCACGAAATTAGGCGTTATAAGCGATGGGTCAAGCGAGCCGAGGCGAATTCTTTCAAGTCCTTCAATTTTATCAACTCTGCAAAGAAGGTCTGCAAGCGTAACGTCGCCAAGGTCCTTTCCGTAGGATGCGGTTTCTATACCCGTAAGCACTACCTCCTTGCATCCGTTTTTAACAAGTGCCTCGACCTCGGCTATAATATCCTGCGGAGCCTTGGAGCGCACCTTGCCGCGAGCCGAGGGGATAATGCAATATGCGCAACGGTTTTCACAGCCGTCCTCAATTTTTACGTAAGCCCTCGTGCGCTCAAACGTTGTAATTGACATTTCCTCAAATGGAGCGCTATTGATATCGTTAACGTAGATTTCGGGAACGCTCTTTTGCTTGTTGCTCTCAAAATATTCAATTAGCCTTTTTGCGGCAATAAGCTTTTCGGTGTTACCGCAGATAAAGTCCACGCCCTCAATTTTTGCAATGTCCTCGGGCGAGCTTTGCGCAAAGCATCCGGTTACGATAATATAAGCGTTTTTGTTTTTCGATATAGCACGGCGAATAAATTGGCGTGCCTTTCTGTCCGACTCGGCGGTTACCGTGCAGGTATTAATAATGTAGGCGTCGCAGGCAGAGGATGCGGAAGCAACCGAGATACCGTTTTTTGTAAGATACTCGGCAATAGCCTCTGATTCATATTGATTTACCTTGCACCCAAGCGTGTATATACCAACGGTGCGACAGATATTCTTTTCCATAATATAATAAGCTCCTGTGTGTATTCTTATTTATTGTAACACAAAAACGGGGATTTGTAAAGATTTTTATATTACTTATTTTGCTTTAGTTTTGCTTTTCAATCTAAAAACAACTATTGACAAAAAGCCGATGTATGCTATATAATATATATAATATTTTTAATTGTAAAGTTGGTTTAAAAATGCGAATTTTAACTATAAAAAAGAACGATGCGGGACAAAGGCTTGACAAATTTCTTTCAAAGGCGGTCAAGGGACTTCCCACGTCGATGATGTATAAGCTGATAAGAACAAAGAAGATAAAGGTAAACAGAAAAAGAACCGACCAAAAATATATTCTTTGCGAGGGCGATGAAATTCAACTCTTTATCAAGGAGGAATTCTTTGATTCTCCCGAAAAGGATACTAACGCACTTTTTCGTATTACTCCAAAGCTTAATATTCTTTACGAGGACGAGAATATTATGCTCCTTAACAAGCGTCCCGGTGTGCTTGTTCACGAGGATGATTCGGCAAGCGAGAACACGCTTATTATGCATATAAAGGCATATCTTGCCCAAAATGGCGAATATAACCCACACGAGGAGCAATCCTTTGCTCCTGCGCTTTGTAATCGTATAGACAGAAATACGGGCGGTATAGTTATAGCCGCAAAGAACGCCGAGGCGTTGCGTGTTATGAATGAAAAAATTAAATTCGATAAGCTTACAAAAAGCTATCTATGCTTGGTTCACGGTGTTCCAAGCCCTAAAAAAGCAGAGCTTCACGCATACCTAAAAAAGAACAGTAAGGAAAACACCGTAGAGGTTCGTGATAAGGAGTTTGCGGGCTCGAAAAAGATTATAACCGTTTATAAGGTTTTAAAGGCGTACGGCACCGAGAGGGCTTTGCTTGAAATCGATTTGATAACGGGCAGAACCCATCAAATTAGAGCGCATATGGCGCATATAGGGCATAGTCTTGTAGGCGACGGTAAGTACGGCATCAACCGCAACGAGCGCGCTGAGGGCTATAAATATCAAGCACTTTATGCTTATAAGCTTTATTTTAAGCAAACCGACGACGATAATATTTTGTCTTATCTTGACGGAAAAACCTTTAAGCTTGATGAAAGGGAAATATGGTTTTTAAATGAGTAATTCAGAGAGAAAGGGGGATATTGCCTTGGTAAATGCACTTTCTAATATACAAAGCCTTTTAAATAAGGACTCAAAGCGTCCGATAGAGCTGCTCGTGCTTTTGCTAAGCGGCGTTATAACAGGACTTACGGTTGCATTCCCCGTGATTGGATTTTTGGAGTGGATTGCCATTATTCCTGCGGCGGTAATTTTGCTACGCCGAGGAAGTGACAAAAAAATAAAATTACGCTCGCTTTATGTAGACGGACTTGCGTTTTTTTACGGATACTATCTTGTATGCTGGCATTTCTTTTTAAGCATGTATCCGCTTGATTTTATAGACGGAGTAACAAAGGGTACGGCGGCTGCGGTGGTTGCAATATCTTGGTTTGGTCTTGCGCTTTTGCAAGCATTGTTTGGAGGCTTTGTCTTTTTGCTTTCTGGAGTGATTTTCCGTGGACGCATATGCGAAAAGCTTGGACTTTTGAAGCCCGTGGTAGCGGCGGCGCTTTGGGCTGTATTTGAATGGAGCCAAAATTTTGGTTGGTGGGGTGTTCCGTGGGGAAAGCTTCCGCTTGGTCAAACTAAATACTTAATCGGAATTCAAAACGCATCATGGCTCGGCTCATACTTTTTAACCTTTGCGCTCGTTTTTGTAAATTGCGTAATAGCGTACGGATTGCTTCACGCAACAATGACGAAAATGCTTCGCCTTTGCTCAATTTTTGCAATATCGGTTATAGCCTTTCAGTATTTGACAGGACTTATTATTTGGCATACCACTGATATAAGCGAGGGAGAGAGCGTTAAGGTTGCTTGCGCGCAGGGAAACATTTCGGCAAGCAACAAGTGGACGGTTGATACCCTAAGACAGCTAGAGAGGGTGTATTGGGAGCAAACTCGTGAGGCGGCGGAGCAGGGCGCTAAGATAGTTTTGTGGCCCGAAACCGCAATTCCGTTTGATATCACGGCAAATCTTTATTCAAAATACGATAATATGTGTAAAGCTCTTGCTAAGGAAACCGAGGTTTATATTTTGGTTGGAGCATATACGAACGATGGCGAAAAAAGCTATAATTCATTAGTTTGCTATACGCCCGAGGGCGAGAGATTTGAAACTATTTATAATAAACGAAGATTGGTTCCGTTTGGAGAGTTTATTCCGTTAAGAGCGGTATTCGAAAAGGTTCTTCCCCCGCTTACCGAGATACTCATAACCTTTGACGATATATATGAGGGAGAGTCCTCAAGCATAATGAATATGGACGGCACCGACGTTGGATGCCTTATATGCTTTGACTCGATTTACGATGGCTTGACGCTTGACACCGTGCGTGACGGTGCAGAGATAATTTGCCTTTCTACAAACGATTCTTGGTTTTCGGGCTCTCAGGCATTAAGTATTCATAATTCGCACGCTCAGCTTCGTGCAATCGAAAGCGGAAGATATATAACGAGATGCGCAAGCACCGGTATTTCAACCATAATATCTCCAAGAGGCGAGGTCCTTTCGCAGGTCGAGGCGGACACCGAGGGCTTGCTTGTTTATGACGTTTATAAGCGAGATAACCACACCGTGAGAAATTATATAGGAAACGCCTTTGTATATATTTGTCTTGCGTTTTTAGGACTTTTGGTGCTTGAAATGACGGTTTACAAAATACGTGAAAAAAAGAATCAAAAAATATAAAAAATAGCAAAAAATATCAAAAAAGGTACTTGACAAATATTATTATTTATGGTATAATCTTTATTCGGTAACGGGTGTTTTATAGCACCCGCTCCTTACCGTACAAAATAAAAATAAGGAAATGTGTACGGTCATAAGTCCATAGGGAGGTAAAAACATGGAAAAGGTAATCAATTCTTACGAAAGCCTGTTCATTGTTAACGTTACAAAGGGTGACGATGCTGTTGAAGCAACTGTGAACAAGTTTGTGTCTTTGATTGAGGCTAATGCTGAGATCGTTGACGTAGCAAAGTGGGGCAAGCGCCGTCTTGCTTACGCTATCGATGATATGCCCGAGGGATACTACGTTGTAGTTACTTACAAGACAAGTGGCGAGTTCCCCGCAGAGTTCGAGCGTCTTTGCAACATCGACGAAACTGTTATGCGTGCTATGACGGTTAAGCTTGAGTATGATGCCGCTGCAAAGAAGGCTGCTAAGGCTGATGCTGAGGAAGCTGTTGAGGCTTCTGCTGAAGCAACCGACGCAGAGTAATTAAGAGAGAGGTATTTAAAATGTCTTGTCTTAATTTGAATAAGGTTGTTCTTGCAGGCAGACTTACAAGCACACCTGAGCTTAAGTCAACCGCTACAGGAGTTTCGGTTCTTAGCTTTACTCTTGCGGTAAACCGCAGATTTGCATCTAAGAACGAGCAGGGAGAAAGCCAGACTACGGCTGACTTCATTACTGTTGTAGCTTGGAGAAATACCGCAGACTTTATTGCGAGATATTTCAAGAAGGGCTCGGCAATCTGTATCACAGGCAGTATTCAAACAAGAAGCTGGCAGGATCAGCAGGGACAGAGAAGATATGCTACCGAGGTTGTAGCAGATGAGGCTATGTTCGTTGATTCTCGCAGCGAAAGCGGAGCGACTGATGGATATCAGTCACCTGCATTCTCTTCAAGCGGTTCGGTAACACCGAGCTTTGAGGAGCACAACAC
>JAZRAJ010000022.1:0-10715 GCA_045634485.1 Eubacteriales bacterium
TTCTCTCACAAGAGAAGGCTATATGTGCGAACATAATGCATTCAACTATTAAAACCATATAATCCACAATACCGCTTTTTCTTTGGCACGAGAGGCGCAAAGAAAAAGCTTGGCAAAAAGAAAACGCCGTTTTTTATGGGCGCTGCCCAAACCCGCAAGTTTTTTGAAAAAAACTTGACTAAAAACTTTCAAGCGTGGGTGAAGTGCGAACATAATGCGTTCGACGGTTGAGCGTAGTTATTACGGCAAAAAATAAAACCCCAGTTTCAAAGTTTTTGAAAGAGGGGGTAAAAGAAACACACCCGACTTAATAATGAAATCGGGTGCGTAAGTTTAAATTTTTATGTGACAAGGGGCGACATTGGCTGTCGGCACTGCCGACCTTTTTTCAAAAAGTTTTCTTCCCCGCATAAAAATATCATTCATCAATCAAAATTTAGCCTTATGAATTCCGTTAAAGTCGGAAACGAGAATACAACCAACAGGGCAATTATTAGCGCAGAGTCCGCATTTGGTACAGAGAGAATAATCGATGTGAGCAAGATTATTTTCAACCTTAATAGCGCCAGAGGGACAGTTCTTTTCGCACTTCTTACAACCGATGCAGGCGTTAGAGCATTTAGAGCGAGCAATCGCTCCCTTTTCTTTATTACTGCAGGTCACGAGCACGTTTTCCTCGTCGGACATAAGAGTTATAAGACCTTGAGGGCAGGTACGAGTACAAATTCCGCATCCGATGCAAACTCGGGTGTTGATGTGAGCAATACCGTTTTGCAGGCAGATAGCGTTTTGGGGGCAAGCGGCAAGGCAATCGCCAAAGCCCATACAACCAAAACCGCATTTTCCTTTTCCGCCGTACATCGTTTTAGCCGCCTCGCAGCTGCTTATTCCAACGTAGTCCATCTTGTTTACTGTATGAGTGCAGTCGCCATAGCAATGTATAACGGCAACCTGCTCGATAACGTCCTCGGCTTCCTTACCAAGTATTTCCGCAATTTGCTTTGCAACGGCATCCGCACCGGGAATACAGAGGTTCGTTTTAATCGAATCATCATCGGCAAGAGCCTTTGCATAGCCGTCGCATCCGGTGTATCCGCAAGCGCCACAGTTAGCGCCGGGCAGACATTCACGAATATCATTAAATTTTTTGTTTTGAGGAACGGCAAAGAACTTTGCGGCAAGCACAAGCATTATAGCGCATAAAAGTCCTATTCCCGCAACTATGGCGGTAGCAATTAAAATATTCATTTTACCGACCTCACTTTCCAAATATTCCGTCAACAAGTCCCGCAAAGCCCATAAAGGAGAGCGCAACTATTGAAGCGGAGATAAGCGTTATCGGAAGTCCCTTAAATGCCTCGGGTGGGTTTGCATCCTCAATACGTGAGCGTACGCCTGCAAAAAGAACCATTGCAAGTAAAAATCCAAGACCGCATCCAAGCGAGCTTACCATAGACTCTGCAAATGTAAATCCGTCGTTGATATTGTTTATCGTAACGCCAAGCACCGCACAGTTAGTGGTTATAAGAGGCAGATAAATACCAAGCGACTTATGAAGAGCGGGGATATAGCGCTTAAGAATTATTTCAACGAGCTGAACGAGAGCCGCAATAACGAGGATAAAGACTATAGTTCTCATATAGTCCATTCCGTTGGGGGCTAAGAGATAGGTGTAAATAGGATATGTTGCCGCAGATGCCATAAGCATAACGAAGGTAACGGCAACGCCCATTCCAACTGCTTGATTAAGCTTTTTTGATACTCCAAGGAAGGGGCAAATGCCCAAGAAGCGTACCAAAACGTAGTTGTTTACGAGCACCGAGGTCATAAGTATAATTAAAAATTTTTCCATTACTTATCATCCCCCTCTCCCAAAACTTTTTCTTGACGCTTCTTTCCGCAAAGGAATGCCGAGGGACAGCCCTCGCATCCGATATCTCTTTTATCGCCACGCTTTTTCATTATTTTATTAACGAGAGCGATAAGGCAACCGAAAACGAAAAATCCGCCTGCGGGTACGCTGAATATCATAATAGGATTGTCGGAAAGCCAAGGAATGGCAAAGCCAAACCAAGAGCCCGAGCCAAGTATTTCACGAATGCTCGACATTAAAAACAGAGCAAGCGTAAAGCCTACGCCCATTCCAAGCGCATCTATTGCCGAGTCCACGACCTTGTTTTTGCTTGCGTACATTTCGGCTCTGCCGAGAATAATACAGTTTACAACTATAAGCGAGAGGAATACGCCAAGTGATTCATAAAGGTCGGGAACGAATGCGTGCATAAGCATCTCAATTATCGTAACGAAGCCCGCAATAAGAACTATGTATGCGGGAATACGAACCTTATCGGGAATTACCTTGCGGAGTGCGGATATTGCTATGTTGGAGCAGAGAAGCACGGCGGTTGCTGCAGCGCCCATTCCAAGTGCGTTTTGCACCGAGGTTGTAACCGCAAGAGTAGGGCAGGTACCAAGCACCAAAACGAGGGTGGGGTTTTCCTTTATGATACCCTTAACAAAATTTTGCCATTTCGTCATTTTTCCACCTCCGTGCCTCTGTATTGCTCAACTACTTTGCAGGCATCCTCCATAGCTGCCTTAAAGGCGCTTGAGGAAATAGTTGCACCGCTTATCGTATCAACGCTTGATACGTCGCTAAGACCGCTAAAGCGTGAGAGAAAGCTCTCGTCGGATACCTTAGAGCCAATACCCTTGGTTTCTCCGTTGCAGGAAATAACCGACGTTTTTATTATTTTTCCGTCCTCGTCAAAGCCAACCGCAACACTCATAGGATTTGAGGAGTCATAGCCCTTTATAGAGAGCATCACCGCTACTGCGGACGAGCCGTTGTCGGAGTAAAGCGCAACCACGCTTTCGGGAAGGTCTGATATCTCTTGCTTTGTAAAGCCTTGATTGTCGGGAACGACTATTGAAAGAGCCTCCTCCTCCTTTTGTCTTTGAGCCTCGTCGATTTTAGGAGCGGTAATAAGATTTATCGCCGCCATTGCCGCACTAATAAATACGCAAATGGCAACGAGAACTATTATCGGGAGAACAAATTCATTAAAGCTGCTTTTCTTTTCGCTCATTTTGCATCTCCTCCCGCCTTTATTTTCTTTGCCGTCTTAGTACCAAACGGCTTCTTTCTTGTTAATGACGTAATATAGGGCGTAAGAATGTTCATAATAAGTATAGCAAATGAAACACCCTCGTTGTAGCCGCCAAACTGACGGATAACAAAGGTCAAGGCACCGCATCCGATACCGAATATTACCTTGCCCCAAGAGGTTGGGGGAGAGGTTGAGTAGTCGGTTGCCATAAAGATAGCGCCAAGCAAAATTCCACCGCACAAAATATATTCAAGCGGATTGTGTCCCGCAATTGCGCCAAAAATTGCCGCAGAGCCTATAAAGGTAACGGGGATATGCCAAGTAATAACCCTACGGCCGATAAGATATATACCGCCTATTATAAGCGCAAGCGCACAGGTTTCGCCCAACGAGCCTGCGTGATTGCCAAGAAAGAGGTCTAAAATATCGTTGCTGCCAAGCTCGGTAAGGGGAGTTGCCGTGCTTACGCCATCGATTTTGGAAAAGGACGTCATGCTTGAGGCAAAGGATACCATCATAACTATTCTTGCGGTAATTGCAGGATTTGCAAAATTCTTACCGATACCGCCAAAAAGCTGCTTAACAACTACTATAGCAACGATGCTACCAAAAACCGCTTGCCATATCGGTATGGTGTAGGGAAGATTAAAGCCAAGCAAAATACCGGTTACAACGGCGGAGAAGTCGTTAACGGTTACGTGACGCTTGCAAAGCTTTTGAAATCCAAGCTCGCAAAGCACGCAGGTAAGCACGCACACCGACACCACCAATAGCGCACGCCATCCGAAAAATAGCACCGCCGCTATAAAAGCAGGCATAAGCGCTATAATTACGTCAAGCATTATAGATTGCGTGTCGCGCTTTCTTCTAAAGTGAGGCGCAGGAGAAACTAACAGTCTTTGCTCATCCATTCTTCTTTTCCTCCTCTGCCTTTTTCTTTTTTATTTTGTAATCGCGAAGCATGGTTTTTGCCATTTTGTTTCGCTGAACGATGTTTCTCTTTGCGGGGCAAACGTAGCTGCAGCATCCACATTCCATGCAAACGTCGACATTTAGCTTTTCAAGCATCTCGGGCTCGTTTGCCTTGTAAGCCTTGGAGATTGCTACGGGGTCAAGCGAGAAGGGGCAGGAGTTAAGACACGCACCGCACTTGATGCAGGGGGTAACGGTTGGAGGCGTTGCCTCCTTTTTGCCCATAAATATAATTGCGTTGGTTTGCTTTAATACCGGTGAGGTCATATCTGCAAGCGACGAGCCCATCATAGGTCCGCCGTAAAGAACCTTTTTCGGCTCCTCCTTAAATCCGCCACAGTATTCGATAAGAGAGGAGGCGGGAGTGCCTATTGGCACTATGAGGTTTTTCGGCTCGCTTACCGCACTTCCGTCAATTGTTACGCACTTTTCAACAAGCGGAACGCCTGTTTTTATAAATTGCGCAATCGTTGCCGCCGTGGTGCAGTTCATAACTATAAGCCCAACGTCAAGCGGAAGCTTACCCTGAGGAACTACTCGTCCCGTGGTGTGATATGCAAGCACCTTTTCGCCTCCCTGAGGATAAATTGAGGGAAGAGGCATAACCTTAGCTCCCGCTATATCCTTCGTAGCGTTGCGCATAGATGCGATACACTCGGGCTTGTTTTTCTCAATGCCGATTATAATTCGGTCGATTTCAAGAAATTTAGTAACAAGCCTAATACCCTCGGTAACCTCGTCGGCTCTGTCGAGCATCGTGCGTGTGTCGGAGGTTATGTAGGGCTCACATTCGGCACCGTTTATAATAAGGGTATCAACCTTAGAGTTGTCGGCGTTAAGCTTTATCGGCGTAGGGAATCCCGCACCGCCAAGACCAACTATTCCGCTTTTGCGAAGAGCATCGAGAAATTCCTCCTTGGTATTAACGCTATACGGAGTGATGGAATCGTCTAAGGTCTGCTCTCCGTCGCTCTCGATAATTACGGTGGGAACGTGATTTCCCGCTATCATAACTATCTCGTCTATCTTTTTTACAGTTCCCGAAACGCTTGAATATACTGGGGAGGAGAGTCCAACGCCGTATTCGCCTATAAGCGTTCCAACCTTAACTGTATCTCCCGCCTTAACGATTATCTTGGCGGGCGCTCCTATGTGCATAGCCATAGGAATATATACTGTTTTGGGCGTAGGTATTTTTTGTGGCGCAAGCCTTGCGGTGTTTTTGCAATGCTTAACGTGTACGCCGTGAAGCTTTTTAAAAATCAAGAATTTATTCTCCTAATCTTCGTTATTTTTTTGACTGTTATTAGTCATTTTGAAGGTCGCTTTTTGATATTTTTTAACAGGATACACAAATATCCATTATAGCATAATTATACCATAAGCGAGGTGAGATGTCAACAAAAATCTAAGAGCTATTGCTTTATTTTTGATTTTGTGATATAATAATAGCGTTGAATTTTTTAAAAGAAAGGATGTGACGGTATGAAATTTTCAAGCTCGGCGTTTGCAAGGGTAAACAGTGATAGCGTTGTGGCGCTCGGTTGCTTTGACGGAGTTCATATCGGGCACTCCCAAATAATCTCGAGCGCGGTGGAGTTGGCAAGAGAAGCGTCGCTTACCTCGGTGGCTTGGAGCTTTCAAGCACCGCCTAAAAGCATTTTGTCGGGGCGGGGAGCGGTATCTCTGTTAACCACGGCAAGCGAAAAAAAGAGCCTTATGCGTGCGCTCGGGGTAGATGTGTTTATCTGCTCGCCGTTTAATAAGAAAATTGCAAGTCTTTCGCCACGTGAGTTCTTTGAAAATATACTGATAGATAGACTCCACGCAAAGCATATCTTTTGCGGATTTAATTACCGATTTGGCAATAAGGGGAGCGGAGATATCCTTCTTTTGCAATCGCTTTGCGATGAATTTGGAGTGGAGCTGACGGTTGTTGATGAAATAAAGCTTGACGGCATTACAGTAAGCTCATCGGCAATCAGAGCCTATCTTCAAGGCGGAGAGCTTGACGAGGCAGAGAAAATGCTCGGCAGACCGGTTGCACTTAAGGGCAGGGTTAAGGACGGCCAGCACCTTGGTAGAGAGCTTGGCTTTCCAACGGTTAATCAAGATGTGCCGAGCGATAAAATATCGGTGCGTAGCGGTGTGTATCTTACGAGAGTTAAATTTGGTAAAAATATAAAATACGGTGTTACCAATATAGGTATGCGCCCAACGGTTAACGGCACGGCACCTGTTTGTGAAACGCATATTCTTGATTTTAGCGGTAATCTATACGGCAGAATGATAACCGTTGAGTTTGTAAAGTTCTTGCGACCTGAGCGAAAATTTGACTCGCTTGAGGACCTTACACGGCAGGTTAAAGGCGATATCGCTTTTGCAAGAGAAATGGTAAAGGAAATTAAATAGTTGCTTGGATGCGGGGAAAACAATTTTTGTGATAAGGGTTTTCTCCGCAACGATTTTTTAATGAAAAAATGAAATTTATGGTGGATTTTTGTAAATGAAAATCTGCTTTTTTATTTATAACGTGGTGTGTTCGCACTGTACCTCGGTAGGAAAGTTTTCGTCCACCTTTTTCAAAAGGTGGCGAGGGTTTGGGGCGAGTAGCCCCATAATACGGCGTGCATGTTTTGCCAAGCTTTTTCTTTGCGCCTCTCGTGCCAAAGAAAAAGCGGTATTACGGGATTATACGGTTTTCCTCCCCATATAATCTCATATAATAAAATAATAAAAACAAAAAATAAAAAAATCTAAAATAATAAAAGCTCTCCTTTATGCGACACAATTCAACCGTATGGCTATGATATAATATCGCAAAGCGCAAAGGGGAAGGGTGTTATGGAGCAGACCGTTTACATAGATTTATTTTTTTTAATAAACTTTAGTATGGATTTTCTCGGTCTTTTTCTTGCCACAAGACTGCTTGGGCGAAGCGGTAGTATTCTTAGATTGGTGCTTGCGTCTATCTTTGGAGGGCTATATTCCTGCATTACATTGATTTTTTCGCTACAGACTTCGTTACTATCGCTTGCTATAGATGCCTTGGCGTGCCTTATGATGGCGTTTATCGCCGTTTTTAAAAGAAAAGCACCACGTGGAGTTATATCCTTCGCCTTGGTTTACGGAGCGGTATCAATTTTGCTTGGCGGGGCTATGACGGCGTTGTTTTATTTGTTTAACCGACTTGGTCTTGACAAGGTATTTTCGGGCGTTGAGGCAGAGAGCGACGGAATATCCGTGTATATCTTTGTTATATTTGCGGCGCTAAGCGGTGGGGCAACGCTTCTCGGCGGTCGATTTTTTAGGCGAAGGGCGCTACGGCAGGGCGGAGTTATTGAAATAGAATACCGTGGGCGCAGAGTGAGCCTTACGTGCATTTGCGATAGCGGTAATCTTTTGCGTGAGCCTATAAGTCAACGCCCCTGCATTTTAGTTGAGCTTGATTCACTAAGCGGACTACTTTCGGATAGCATTTTAAGGTGTATAAAAAGCGGAACGCTTGATAAAATTCCACCCACAGAGGCAAGCAGAATTCGTATGATACCCGCAAGCGGAGCGGTTGGCAGGTCCTTGCTCATTGGCTTTCGCCCCGACCGAATATTGCTTGATATGGGCAAGGGCGCTACCTATGTTGATGCGTATTTAGCAATCACGGAGGCTAAAATTTCTGCAAACGGAGCGAGAGCGCTTATTCCAAGCGAGCTTGCAATATCTGCAGTGTAATATATAATATTTTTTAGAAGGGTATTGGTAATGAAAAATGGTAAGAGCTTGCTTTTAAGGTTGAGAAAAGACTTAGAAAATAAGATATTAAGGATAAAATTAAAGAAAAATACCTATGGAATATATTACGTAAACGGTACGGAGGTTCTTCCTCCACCGCTTACTAAGGAAAGGGAGATAGAGCTTTTATGCCGAGTGCAGGATGATGCCGAGGCGAGAAAGCTGTTAATAGAGCATAATCTACGGCTTGTCGTTTATATCGCCAAGAGGTTTGAAAATACGGGAATTTATATAGAGGACCTTGTGTCGATTGGAACTATAGGACTTGTAAAGGCTATAAATACCTTTAATCCAACCAAAAATATTAAGCTTGCAACCTATGCTTCAAGATGCATTGAAAACGAGATATTAATGTATATAAGAAAGCATTCAAGCGAGCGTGCAGAGGTGTCTATTGACGAGCCGTTAAACACCGATTGGGACGGAAACGAGCTTTTGCTTTCGGATATTCTCAGTAGTGACGACGATAGAATTTCCTATGAAATCGAGCAATACGAGGAGCGACAAAGGGTTCGGCGTGCGGTTTATAATCTTGATGTGCGTGAGCGTGAGATAATCGAGCTTCGCTATGGTCTTAACGGTAGGCGTGAGCTTACGCAAAAGGAGGTGGCGGATAAGCTTGGTATATCGCAATCCTATATATCACGTCTTGAAAAGAAGATAATAGCGCGGCTTAAGGTAGAGATAGAGGCAAAATAACGCATTTTTAAATAAATTTGCGGATTTTTTAAAAAAATCTAAAAAAGCTATTGCATTTTTGCTTAGAATGTGTTATAATATTTGCGTTTGATACGATGTCAAAGAACATCGAATAATAGAAACGAGGTAAATAAAAATGAAATCAGGAATCCATCCTAATTACGAAGAGTGCGTTATCCGTTGCGCTTGCGGCGAGACCGTTACCACAAAGTCTACTAAGGGCAGCGAGATAAGAGTTGAAATTTGTTCTAAGTGCCATCCCTTCTTCACCGGTAAGCAGAAGTTTGTTGATGCCGGCGGTCGTCTTGACAAGTTTAAGAAGAGACTCGAGAGAGCAGGCAAGTAATCGGATATCCGATAAATTTCAAAGGCAGGTCGCACAAGGACCTGCCTTAAAATTTTGTAAAAATTATTGTTTATATTGACTAAAAAGGGGGACATTATGAAAGAAAAAGAAATGTTAATACCCGATAAGGCGATACTTGTAAGCGTTTTACGCAAGGGAGAGTCGCAGGAGGCTATGGAGCGAAGCCTTGACGAGCTTCGCGGTCTTTTAAAGACGGCAGGGGGCGAGTGCTTTGCTAAAATGACTCAAAATAAGGAGGCTCCCGACCCGAGAACTATGATTGGTAGCGGAAAGGCTTGTGAGCTTGCGTATCTTTGTACCGTCAACGATATAAAGCTTGTTGTATTTGACTGTGAGCTTTCTCCGTCGCAAATAAGAAATCTTGAAACGATAATAGGCAACGACGTACGAGTTATAGACCGCTCGATGCTTATACTTGATATTTTCGCTCTTCACGCCGTTACGGGAGAGGGTAAGCTTCAGGTTGAGCTTGCTCAGCTTAAATACACCGCTCCGCGACTTATGGGCAGAGGTGCGGAAATGTCAAAGCTTGGCGGTGGAATAGGTACCCGAGGCCCCGGTGAGAGTCAGCTTGAAACCGACAGACGTCATCTTCATCGCAGAATTCATGCGCTTGAGGAGCAGATTGCGGAAATGGCAAAGAACCGCAAGACGATGCGTGCCTCCCGTGAGCGTAGCGACGTTGTTGAGGTTGCTATAGTTGGATATACCAATGCGGGCAAGTCTACGCTTCTTAACCGACTTACCGATGCGGGAATACTTGCGGAGGATAAGCTTTTTGCAACGCTTGACCCAACGACGAGAAAATATACGCTCCCCTGCGGAGAGTCTATTTTGCTAACAGATACCGTTGGATTTATAAACCGCCTGCCTCATCATCTTATAAGCGCATTTCATTCAACGCTTGAGGAGGCAACGCTTGCCGATATTTTGCTTATATTAATAGATGTATCCGACCCCTGCTACCGTGAGCAGCTTAGGGTTACCGAGGACCTCTTATCCGAGCTTGGTGCGGCAGAGAAGCCCCGACTTTACGTCTTTAATAAGTGTGACCGAGGCTTTGCGGAAATACGTGAGATAGGCAGAGCCACCGAGGATGAGCGTAACGTTTACATCTCGGCAACCACAGGTCAGGGAATAGATACCCTTATTTCAAAGCTTGAGGCTCTCGTTACCGACGGTAAGCGCCGTGTGACCTATTTTATACCGAATTCCGACGGTGGGGCTCTTAATACTCTTTACCGTGTGGCAACCGTTGAGTCGGTTGATTACGGAGCCGACGGTATGACGGTTATCGCCCTTGCCGACCAAAAGGCTCGCGGTATGCTGCGTAAATACGCTCTTGATGACCCCGAGGAAAAAGAGGATTGGGAATAATTGCAGATAATTTTAATGAGAAAAAGGAAGCTTCTTTTGGGAGGCTTCCTTTTTCCTTTGGCACGAGAGGCGCAAAGACAAAGCTTGGCAAAAAGAAAGCGCCGTTTTTTATGGGGCTACTCGCCCCAAGCCCCCGCAAGTTTTTTGAAAAAAACTTGACTAAAAACTTTCCACTCGGGTGTGGTGCGAACACACTACATTCAACCGTTGAGCGCACAAATTACGGCAAAAAAATAAAACCCCAGTTTCAAAGTTTTTGAAAGATGGGGTTTCTGGGGAGGAAAGCGTTTTTTTAAAAAAGTTTTCTTCCCCGCCTGAAAAACATAAAATCCACAACTCCGCTTTTTCTTTGGCACGGGAGGGGCAAAGAAAAAACTTGGCAAAAAGAAAACGACGTTTTA
>JAZRAJ010000023.1:0-9966 GCA_045634485.1 Eubacteriales bacterium
TTTGCGTTGGATGCAGGGGTGGGATTTGAACCTCACGACCTCCGGGTTATGAGCCCGACGAGCTACCAAGCTGCTCTACCCTGCGATGTATTTCTTTAGCATAAGGTATTATATCACAAAACCTCTCTCTTGTCAACCCCTTTTTTATCTTTTTTAGTTTATTTTTATTAAAAATTACTTTTCTATTAAAATCATACGCATTTTTACTTCCGATTATTCACTATTTCCATATTTTTTTCTAACATATGTTTTAAAAGTATTGACAAAGCCGCTGAATTAATTTATAATATAATCAATAAAAACTACAATTGTAAGGAGCAATATATGAAGAAAATTTCGTACCTATTTTTAATACTGACTCTAATCTGCATATTTTTACTTTGCTCATGTGCAGATGACAACAATTCAACAGATTCAAGCTTAAACGGTAACGACGCTTCGGAAAGCTCTATGGCAACAGGCGACCCTGCTACCTGCCAACACGCTTTTGGCGAATGGGTAGTTACAAAAGAGGCGACCTGCGCTAAAACCGGTAAAAGCGAAAGAACCTGCTCCCTCTGCTCCGCAACTGAGAAACAGACTATCCAAAAAACCGAAGAACATTCGGCGTCAAATTGGATTGTAAATGTCAAAGCAACCTGTAAAGAAGAAGGAGAAAAACAAAAGAAGTGCACCGTGTGCAGAAAAGTGCTTGAAAGCGAAAAAATTGAAAAATCAGCGGCACACACGGGAGTTAAAAGCAATTTTGATATGCCGAGTGGAACGTTTTGTGGCGATGAAGGCACCTGCTTTGTTACTATAAGCTGTTCCGATTGCGATGAAAAGATTTCAAGCGGATATCAGGATATTCCCGAAAAGCATAACATGGAAAACGATGCTTGCCAAGCGTGCGGATTGCCTCAAAGCACCACGGCCGGTATATATTTCGGCTTAAATCCTGACGGTAAAAGCTATTTTGCTTCGCCTGCCAAGGATTTTGCTGGTGGCAAGGTTGTTATTGGGGTATACAATAACCTAAGCGTAACAGTGGTTGATAGCTTTTTCGCTTACAATGATAGCTTAACCGCCATAATTATAAGCGATTGTGTTGAAGAGATTGGTTCTTTCGAGGGCTGTACTAAATTAGGATGGGTGTCAATCGGTAATCGAGTAAAGGAAATACCCGCATACGCTTTTCGATATTGCTCTGATCTTTCGACTATAATAATTGGTGACAGTGTTGAGAAAATTGGCGAAAAGGCTTTTACAGGTTGCAACAATTTATATTACGCATATATTTCGGGTTCTCACGATTGGATGTGCGGTGGAGATACAATCTATGGAAGATGGATTGGAAAAGAAGATGCCATGGAAGGTTATTTTGCCGAATATTTAAAGGAAAAGCCGTGGGAATGGTATAGAAAATAAGAAGCAAAAAGGCTTTCTCATCAACTACAACGAGAAAGCCTTTTTTATTATTTACTTATTTTCGTTATTTTCTTCTATACGAAGCTTTTTATTTCTAAGCACAAAGAACACCACAAACACAGGTATTGCGGCGATAGCTGCTGCCAAGAATATATTTGCGTTAGGCAAAAACGATTCGGTTCCGTCGCTATTCTTTACCGTTTCCGCAGTAGCAAGAACTGCACTTCCTATAAACGGTCCAACAATTCCGGGAACTAAAACCTGCGAGAATATTCTTATTCCCTGCAAGCATCCCGCCTTACCCTTAGGCGTATTATCACGAATCAGTGCGCCGAACACTGCCATACCCGAGAGGTATCCGCTCATCATCAAAAGTGAGCCGATAAACACGGGAACCATTGTTCTTGTGAAGAAAAGTATTACGTATCCCGCTATAAGCATAACAAGCGACAGTATGCCCGAGAAGGTAAAGCCCTTTTTATCGTAAAGCTTACCCCAAAGCGCCGTAACCACCGACGCAAGCACTATTGCGGGTGCCATTATAAGCACGTAATTATCCATTTGGAGTGACTTTTCGTAATAGATTATCAAATACGGCATAAATATCTGTATCGAGATATTAAATACTATAAATGCCGCAAGCGCTATATAAAGCACGGGAGTCATTCTTACCGTGCTTGGC
Source organism: Eubacteriales bacterium (assembly GCA_045634485.1). GTDB lineage: Bacteria > Bacillota > Clostridia > Oscillospirales > CAG-272 > HGM12713. The sequence goes on from JAZRAJ010000023.1 coordinate 2,090, forward strand.
TTGAAGCCGTACACGATACTGTTAAGGTATCCCATCTCTGCCTTTTCCATTTTAGGCTCCTTGATAAGGAAAAATCCCGCCACGCCTATTATAAGCGTGAGAACGCCTATGATAGAAAAGATTATCGTCCAATAATACTGATTTTCGGAATTTAAAAACATAAATCCGCCAAACACCGCAAGAACGGCAACGAGAGGCATCATTGCGTTAATTCCCTCTGCCTTTCCTCTGTTTGAGGAATCGGTTGAATCGGTGAGCCATGCGTTAAACGCAGCATCGTTTGCGGTTGAGCCGAAGAAGGTCATTACGCAATCAAGCAATATTGTAAGCGTTACACCTAAAACCGCCGCCGAAACGAATTGGTCGACAAGCACGAAGCTGAATATCGACAAGCCCCAAAGTATATATCCGCCGCAAATAAGCAATCTTCTCTTGCCTATTCTGTCGGAAAGTGCGCCCATAAACACCGTGGTAAGCGTTGCCGTAATTGCCGACGCCGCAACCATTGACGCTATATCGTCGGGCGATGCGCTAAATTTATCGTAAATAAATACGTTAAGATACATATTTTCAATAACCCACGCAACCTGACCCATAAGGCTGAATATCGTTAGCGCAAGCCAGAACTTACCGCCTATTTTTTTGTTTTTTTCCATAACAATTATCCTTTCAAAGCTTTATATCCTTAAAAAATCTAATTTCATCACTATGCTCTGCCGCAACCGCAAGAGCATATTTTTCATCCGCTATATCTATTGTAACCGAGCTGCAAAAAAGCTCCGTCGTTTCTATTTTTTTAGGCGGGAAGATTTCCTCGTTCCAAGATTTAAATATTGCTTCCTTCTCGCACCATCTGCGTATAAGCCATTCCTCTCGGCAAGAGTCGTCAAGCGACTCGTATTGCTCCCTCTCAAGCGGTGTAAGCATATATTCCGCCATGCGAGCGGCATCCCTTACGCTTACCCTTTCAACATCAACTCCAACCGCTTGGTCCTTAGAAACGGCAACCGCAAGCGCTCCGTGACTGTGCGAAAGCGAAAATTCAACCTCGCTACAAAACCATCTGCGATTTTTACCCTTTGTAAAAGAAAGCCTTGATGCATCTGCGCCAAGGCTATTTTTAATTGCGTATTCAAGCAATCGCCAAGCATAATATTTTTCACGCCTTGCTACCTCGTTTGATACCTTATCGATATCGCTTTGGCGCTCAACGCAGGAAAGAGGCGTATTTGGCTCAACGCTTGGAAGCCTTGCAACGTATACGTCTATCATATTTCCTTAAATCTCGTCAAAAAGCGGAGTCGAGAAATATCTTTCTGCGGTGTCGGGAAGAACCGTTACAACGGTTTTACCCTTGCCAAGCCTTTTAGCAAGCTTAATTGCGGCGGCAACGTTTGTTCCACTGCTTATTCCGCACATAATCCCCTCAAGGCGTGCAAGGTCCTTAGAAGCCTTAATAGCCTCCTCGTCGCTTATAATGCAAACGTCATCGTAGATATTCTGGTTAAGTATTGCGGGAATAAGACCGTCGCCTATACCCATTTGAACGTGCGTGCCAATAGAGCCACCCGAAAGTATAGCGGCATTCTCGGGCTCAACCGCCCAAATCATCATATCGGGATTAGCCGCCTTCAGCGTTTCGCCAATACCCGTAATCGTTCCGCCCGTGCCTATACCCGAGCAAAAGCCGTGAATAGGTCCGCCAACCTGCTCAAGAATCTCCCTGCCCGTGGAAATTCTCTGAATTTCGGGGTTAGCAAGATTTTCAAACTGCTGAGGCACAAAGGAATTAGGCGTTTTATCTCTCAATTCAAGAGCCAAGCGCAAGCATTCCTCAATGCAAAGTCCTATATTTCCGTCATCGTGAACGAGTATTACCTCTGCGCCATAGTGCGTAACAAGCTTTCTGCGCTCCTCGCTTACCGAGTCGGGCATAATTATTTTAACCTTATAACCACGCACCGCACCAACGAGAGCAAGACCTATGCCCTGATTTCCGCTTGTGGGCTCGATTATAACGGTGTCCTCATTTATAAGTCCGCGTCGCTCTGCATCAAGTATCATATTGTATGCCGTTCTCGTTTTTATCGAGCCACCGACGTTAAGACCCTCAAATTTAACGAGGATGTCGGCGCTGTTGGCATCAACCATACGTTGAAGCTTAATTATTGGGGTGTGCCCCATCGCGTCAAGAATTGTATTGCAAATCATTATATAAACCTTTCAAAACAAATATCAAAGATATAATATCAAATTATTGCGAATTTGTCAATATCCGTCAATTATTTTCGCTATCGAAGGCAGCGAAAATCTTATCCGAGAGTGCCTTTACTCGCTTTTCGTCAACCTTGCAAACACGCCTATCGTAGGTAAGCAAGCCGTTGGTTTCATCCTCAACGTCGGAAACCTGAGTATAAACCGTTCCGCAAAGTCCATCCTTGATTGCGGGGATAATCTCGTTCTCATAAAGTGCCACAAAGGCATCCTCAAGCTCCTGTGCAGTCTTAAAGGACTTATAGCCATACTCGTTGCTTGGATTATAGATATGTCCCTCTATTCTGCAGGCGTAGCCACCAAACTCCGATAAGAAGAGAGGCTTATCGTATTTCTTTTTAACCTTAAAGGGCTTAAAGTAAACGTGCTGACTCTCAACGTCGCTCTCCGCTCCCGAGAACCAACCCGATGCGGTATCAATCACACGGGTATCATCAAGTGACTTTATCTTCTCGTACATCTCTTGACTGCAAAACTGTCCCCAGCCCTCGTTAAACACCGTCCAAGCGACAATGCAGGAAAACTCTCGGAGTGCGCCAACCGTTGACTCCATTCCCTCCTCGTAAGCCTTACGGGTTGCCTTGTCGGGATGCATTCTCTTATCATTGCGCTTCTGCAAGCCAACCGTGGGGAGTGCCGTATCACGAATAAAGGAATAATCTCCGTTATTAATCATATCCTGCATAACCGTCATACCGTAAAGGTCACAGTAATAGTAGAAGATATCGGGCTCAACCTTGATATGCTTACGGAGCAAATTAAAGCCGAGAGCCTTCATAGAGAGAATATCTCTCTTATACTCCTCAGGCGTTGCAGGGGTAAATATACCGTCACTAAAATATCCTTGGTCAAGAAGTCCGTGCAAAAATATCGGCTTTGAGTTTAAACAAATAACCTTCTTGCCGTTTCGCTCCTCAATAGAAACCTTACGTGCGGCAAAATAAGATTCAACCCTATCGCCCTCGCCCTCAACCGTAAAACGATACAAATAAGGGTCCTCAGGCGACCATGCTCTTACAGAGTCAAGAGAAAGCCTTGCTACACCGTCCGTAAGGCTCGCCTTAAGAGCTGTGCCGTTTGCGTCAAGCGTAATTTCGCCGTTATCTATGCCAACAACCTTGATTTCAACTGCGTTACCCTCTACCTTGGTAGATATCTCGGTTATATATTTTTGAGAAACGCTCTCAACCCAAACCGTCTGCCAAATGCCCGTAACGGGAGTGTACCACATTCCCCCGCTCTTTTCGCATTGCTTGCCGTAAGGGAGAGAAAGCGGATCGTCTGCATTAGTGACAACGACTATAAGCTCATTCTCCTCTGCGAGAGCATCGGTTATATCAAACGAGAAATGCTCGTAGCCGCCAATATGCTTACCCAATAATTTGCCGTTAAGCGTAACCTCAGCAATCTGATCGACCGCACCGAAGTGAAGAATTACTCTCTCACGCTTAAAGCCCTCGGGCAAGAAAAAGACCTTTTTGTATATTATATGCGGCTTCGCACCCATTCGCTTGCCAACGCCCGATAAGGCAGACTCGGGTGGAAACGGAACTCTTATATTGTATTTTTCGCCATCGGTTGCGGTAAGCTCCCAATCTCCGTTAAGGCATAAAAAGGAATCACGCACAAGTCGCGGTCTTGGATAAACGCACCAAGGAGTACCGCAAAGAGATTCGCCATCGGCGGTGTAAAGTATATTTTTAATTGCTTCTTTTTTCATAATCTATCCTTCCAAAAAAATAGTTCTATATAATTTTAACATTTTATGGGCATTATGTCAATCAAAAAAGCAAAATTATTGACAAATAACTTGAGATGTGGTAAAATATTACGGGAAACACTAACTAAAGGATATAACAAAATATGAAATCTAAAAACAAGCAAAAAATCTATCTTGCAATTGCCATATTGCTCTTTGCAATATTTTTTCTTCTTACCGCAATAATTTTAACTGTTGACGTAAAGCCGATAGGTCCAAACGATTCAAATGTTGGACTTGCGACTATCAACGGCTCTTTCCGAGAGGTGTTGGGTACTACCGAGAGCTATAACGAGCTTTGGTACAATATATCCGAGCTTGCAGGACTCATTCCTCTTGCAACCGCAGGGTGCTTTGCAATATTCGGCTTATGTCAAGCAATAAAAAGAAAGAGTCTTTTTAAGGTCGACAGTCATCTTTTCGTTCTTGCAGACTTTTATGCGGCGCTTCTTTTGGCATACGTTGGCTTTGAGATTATAGAAATAAACTTCCGCCCCGTTCTTATCGAGGGAGAGCTTGAGGCATCCTACCCATCGTCACACACGATGCTCTCTATTGGAATTATGACGACCGCAATTTTTGAGCTTCACGAGCTTATAAAAAATAAAAAGGCAATTTTGATAGTAGCCGACCTCCTTTGCGGTGCAGTAGCGCTTACCGTTCTCTTAGGCAGACTTTTGTCGGGCGTTCACTGGCTTAGCGATATAATTGCGGGCGCTATCCTTGTTTCGGCTCTTATATGCCTCTACCGTTACGGCGTAATTTTAATTCAAAATAAAAAAGAAAAAAACCAAAAGGAAAATACTGTCAATGACTAACGTTATTTTCAGCTTTGACACCGAGGATATCATAAACGAGCGAGGCGCAGACGGAATACTCCGCTGCGCCCGTATTCTTCGTGAGGAGGGTGTTAAGGGCTGCTTTAATATTATAGGGCTTTTGCCCGACGTGCTACAAGCGTGGGGGCGTGACGATATCGTGCGTGAGCTTGAATGGCACGAGATAGATTTTCACTCCAACGCACATTCAATTCATCCAACGATAAACGAATACACCGACAAAGAGGATTTTCACGAGGCTCTCGACGCATTTTTGTGCGATGAAAGCAAGGGAATCGAGAAGGTAAAGGCTCTTTTTGGGCGTAACTCCCTTCCCGCCGCCTGTATTCCGGGCAACTGCACCTCCTACGTAGCGCACTACGGCTATGAAAAATTGGGCTTTAAATTCTTTTCGGGCGACGATATTTACGATAAGGTAAGCTACCGCCCCGTGTATAATTGCAACACCGTTTCCCTGCACTATGCACGCTCGCTTGACGGTGTGCTTTTCAAGCTAAAGCCCGACGAAATTGCCGATTTTGTTAACGAAACGGCGAGAGGTAAGCACACGATGGTGTTTTATCATCATCCTCAGCGCTCAATTTGCAAAAGCTTTTGGGATGCCGACAATTTCAAGGGTAAAAACACACCCAAGGAGGAATGGATAAAAAGCGAAATACACTCCCCCGAGGACACCGCACGGTTTTATGAGAATTTCCGCTCGCTCGTTAAGCTTTTGCGTGACGATGGAGATTTTCAGATAATAACCTACAAAGACCTTGCAAAGCAGGTAGCAGAGGACGAGCGTAGGATAACTCTAAACGAGCTTAGAGAAATCCGCACTCAGCTTAGCGAAAGGCTGTTTCCCGTTACCCTGCCCAACTCCTATTGCATAGCAGACGTATTCCACGCCTGCCGCACACTTTTGCTTGGCAAAAACGAGCATATATGCGGCAAGGTATACGGCTTTCTTGAAGAGCCTTACGTGACAAAGGAAAAGGTCACGGTAAGCCGTGACGAGGCGATTAGTATTGCAAGAGATATTAACGCCGAGGACTTTTTACCTCCCGCATTTTGCGTCAACGGTAAGACTATCGGTCCACGTGACCTCCTTGAAACGTTTTTTGCCCTTTTGCTTGACGGTGTGGACACCTACACGGTAACGCCAAACCAAGAGTGGCAAATCGACCTTGATGAATTTCCCACCCTCCGTGACCTAAATTACAAGGGCTCTTGGATTCACGCCGACACCTTGAACGATGATTATCTTTCAAACCGTCTGCGCTATCAGTCCTGGACGATTAGACTCCCTAAGGGCTCAAAAAGAATGATATTTGATTAAGATTTATATTTATTAAATTCATAAATTCCTACAAAAAATAGCTTTAACCGTGATTATTTCACAGTTAAAGCTATTTTTAATTTATTTTCATTTCGTGTGTTTTTGTTCTGCGCTAAATGACTCAGCCCCTATTTAAATTTGTTTACTTCTTTCCGTCAAGGTCCTTTTTGAGGGCATCGATTTGCGCTTGGATATCATCCATTGTAGACTCGGTATCCTCGCCCTTAAGAGATGCAATTTGCTGCTTGATTTTTGCAAGCTCGGCTTGATCGTGCTCCTTTTCTTTTTTGGTGGAAAGATAAAGCAAGAGCGCAATTATCATTATCGAAAGCATAATAATCAACGGAGATTGCATTATGCTAACAAACGGTCCGAGACCTGCTAAAATGTTTACAACCTTACCTATGATATATTTTTCCTGCAAGGGCAAATCGTCCCTTGAATTTCCAATGTAATCTCCCTTTGTTACAAAGGTGCCGTCCTCGTTTTCCTCGATAATACGGTGGGTTACAATCATAGAGCCATCCTCAAAGGCAACTATATCGCCAACCTTGTATTCATCCTGCGGAACAACCACAATAACGTCGCCGGTTTTAATTGTGGGGTACATACTGTCGCTCAAAACCTCTGCAAGTCCAAAGCCAAGCGGCATAGGAATTGCCTTACCCACGAGGGAGGAGTTCCACGAGTAAATACCGAAGCCAAGTAATACGCTTATTATTACTATGAGTATTCCTTTAATTATTATAAACTTTTTCTTTTTCATAATTAATTACCTCATTAGTTATAAGAGTTATAAGATTTTTACCTTTTAAACGTCCCCGAAGCGTCGGAGAAATTTGAAAAGTAAAAATGAATTTAAATAGCTACCTCACAAGGGAAGGCTAATTATATTGTTTGTGATATAAAAACGAGGTGACCGCCTCGCCACCAAGGCGGTCACCCGTTTATTTATTTAGATGTTAATTTTTGAATTAAAAAGAATTTTTTAATTTAAAATTAGTTAAGCAGCAGCCTTAACAGCAACCTGAGTTACATCGTATACAACTTCTACGATAATCTTCTGATCTGCGGATGCCTTGTCAGCAAGATCTCCAAGCTTTGTATCAAGAGCATCATAAGTAGCTACAGAACCGTCAACCTCATAATCCCATGCCCAAGTCAAGGTCACAGCATCGGCAAATGCAACATCTTCACCAGCTGCTATAACATCAGTAGATACAGAAGCATCTTCGGAAACATCAGCAAGAAGATCAGCGATTGTGTCATAGGTACCACCTATAGACTTATGCTTATACTCAACACTACCAATTTTGAAAACGATGGGGAAATACTCTGCACCATCAATCTTGAAAGTAGCACCCTCAGCAAGAGAAATGGTATACGTAGCAGAAGCAACTACTGCTACTTCTGCTGTACCGGTAACAGTATTAGCGGAAGAAATCGAGCCATAAGCACCGGGAGCCATAACATTATCGTCTGCACTAATAGCCTTAATTGTGCCTGAAGTAGCATCATACTCTGTCGTGAAGCCTGCAACCTGAACTTCAGAATTAATAGATATACCAAACTTAGCAACGCGTGCATCGGTGGTACCCTCACCAGTGGTTGTGTACTTAGCAAATGTGCTGGAAATAGCGCAAGTTGTGAGAAGAACTGCAACCATAAGGATAGCAGCTATCTT
>JAZRAJ010000024.1:0-8921 GCA_045634485.1 Eubacteriales bacterium
TTAAAGGAGGTGTTATCGTTTTTGTGCAGAGCATCAAAGGAGTCAACTCCGCTCTGCTCAAGAAGGTCTAAAAGCTCAAGCTCGCTTCTTGCAAGCTCTGCCTTTACCTTATTCGTTTCACCCGTTACCGCTATATTTATATCCGAATAAGGGCAGGGTAAAAGAAAGAGATCGTCTTTAAAAAATATCGACGAGGAAACTGTATATATGTGCGGATTTGGGCAAAGCACGCAGGGAACTGAAATGCGTACCTTTGGCGACTCCTGCTCGTTTGAATAGATAAGAGTCATAGCGCTTCCGCCACAATCGCACTTTAATTTTACCATATCGGCATTTAAATTAAATAGTCCTACCACGCTCATAACTCCCGCACCGCAGGAAGGGCAACGGTAGGCAACGGTTGTTTTCTTTGGATCGAGTATCATATTTACCTCTTAATATCAAATCAAAATTAAACTAAAATCAAATTAATATCAAAATTTTAAAGGGACTGCTTTTTAAAAACAGTCCCTTTTTGTGACGTCTTAGTCGCCTATCTTGTTTATAACCTTATCGTTGAAAACAACGCTTGAAGCAAAGTCTGTTGTCATTCTTTCCTCGTATGCGATGTAATCCTCGTTGTAGATAGCGCTCTTAACGGTGTACTCCCAAGCGGCGGTTTCGCCCTCGCTTACGTAGAGAGCTACCATAAAGGAGCCGTCGGACATCTTGATAGCGGTCTTTGTATACTCGCCTGCCTTTGCACTGTAAAGCCACTCGTCAAGCTCCTCGCTCTGCATAGTGCCTATAACGCAATCCTCAAGGTACTGATATGCCTCTGCTGCAACAGCGGAATCCTTAGCCTTCTCAAGGAACTTATCCTTATCAAGTCCCTCGGTTGCCTCAAGAGCCTCAATAGCCTTCTTAGCGGCATCCTCCTTGGTAAAGAGCATGTATGCAAAGTTGCGGGAGAGAGTTTCATCTCTGTACTCGGGCTTTATAAGAATACTTACCTCTGCAGTAAACTTCTCATCCTTAACCTCAACAGTCGCCTCGTTAGCGCCGTCGCCGGTTTCTATGTTAGTAGTGTCGTTAGCCTTTCTGTCTGCGCTAAACGCCCACTCGCTAAAGTCATCCTTCTTATCATCCTCATCGGGAGCGATATAGTTGGTCTTTTCCATAAGACCGTCCTCCTTTGCGGACAATACTGCGGTAAAGAGCTTGGACTTAAGCGTCTTTGCAGCCTCTGCAAACTCAGACTTTATTGTAATATCGTAAAGCTTGTAGGTCTTTACGGAATCAGCCTCGGTGGTTACAACGTCCTCGGTAACCTCCTCCTTGCCCTCGGTTACTTCCTTGATAACTGCGGCAATGGTCTTTTCCTTAATGGTATCAAGATCTGCCTTATCGGGAATATTCTCGTTAGCAATCTTTTCGGTAGCGGTTTCGTAGTTCTCATCATAGAGGTTGTTTGCCGCATAGTTTATTACCCATGCCTTGAACTCGTCAAGAGTGGTCTTGGATGCAAGCTCCTTAGCGGATGCGTGAGCCGCAGCAATCTTCTCCTTGTAGAGTGCGAGAACAGCCGCCTTCTCCTCATCGGTAAGGTCCTCAACCTTCTTCTCGTCGCCGTACTTCTCTGCTACAACGTCATCGTAGTATACGTCGAAGGAGTATGTGAAGTAGTCAACAAGATTGTAGTCACGCTTATTGCTATCGTACTCAGAATTGATGCGCTCGTCTGTAATAGCGCCCTCGATATCATCACTAATCTGCTGAGCAGCCTTAGAAGCGAGTGCGGAAAGCTCCATAGCCTTGCGAAGGTCTGCCTTGCTTACACCTTTACCGTAAACATTAGCGATGCAGGTAGCATCGGAAAGACCTGCGCCGTAGGAGGAGCGAATGTTGATAAGCAAGGTATCGATAGATGCATCGATCTCTGCCTGGTCCTCATCGTTAAGAGTAATACCGAGTCTGTCTGCCTCAGAGCAATAGATAAGAAGATTCTTAACGGAATCCTTAGTCTGCGTCATAAAGTAATCAAACCAAGTTCCCTTAAACTCGCCAAGGAATGCCGAGTCGTAGGAGCCAGCAGGATTAAACTGCTGTTCCTTAAGGCTTGTATACTGATCCAAGCTTAAGTAAGACATATACGAGGAATAATTATTTACAAAATCCATATACGTCGTCTGGAAGAAATATGACATCATATTTCCGTTTACCTTGTAATCATCAAGAGTTACAGCAGTGCTTAATCTCATAGCAACGCCGCTTGAAGCAACGAACGTTCCTACGCAAGTAGCAAGAACCGCAACTACAACGATAATAACAAGAGTGGTAAGAAGCCAGTTCGGAATTCCGCTCGAGCCTCTTGAATTCTTGTTCTTTTTAGCTTTTGAAATTTTCAACTTTCCCATCTTTGGGTTCCACCTTTGTTCTTTATTTTTTTGCGTATTATTTGATAATGATATAAAATCACTTATATATTATACAATGAAAAAATGAACTTTTTGTTAACAACCAATAAAAATATACGTGAATAACAAAATTTGTGCAATTTATATAAAATCACACGTCCATAATTATAGGCATAATCATTGGCTTGCGCTTTGTTTGCGAGTAGAGATATTTTGTAAGATCGTCCTTAAGACGGTTTTTAAGCTCTATTCGGTCGAGTCTGCGTGCCTTATCAAGATAACGGCAAATGCTCTCCGCCGCAACCTCACGAGCCTCGTCCATAAGCTCCTCCGCCTCTCTTACGTAAACGAAGCCTCGAGATACTATCTCGGGTCCCGACATAAGCATTCCCGACACTCTGTCGATTGAAGCAACCACAACGATAATTCCGTCCTGCGAGAGATGACGTCGATCGTTAAGCACTATGTTTCCAACGTCGCCAACGCCGTAGCCGTCAACCAATACCTTGCCCGACATAACCGTTCCGTTTATCTTTGCCGATTTCTTATCAAGCTCGATAACCTTACCCACGTCGGAGATGATAACTCTGTTGCTCGGAATTCCAACCTCCTCGGCAAGGTCCTTGTTTGCCGCAAGATGGCGGTACTCGCCGTGTATCGGCATAAAGAATTTCGGCTTTATAAGCGAGGTCAAGAGCTTAAGCTCATCACGGTATGCGTGGCCCGACACGTGCACCTCAAACGCCGAATCGCGAAGCACGCTTACGCCGTGGTTTACAAGCTCGTTAACTATTCGGCTTATAAGCTTTTCGTTACCGGGTATCGGACTTGAGGAAAGCACAACGAGGTCGTTGCCTCCAAGAGTTATCTGCGAATGCTCGCCCGCCGCCATTCTAAATAGCGCCGACATAGGCTCGCCCTGGCTTCCCGTTGTGATAACGGTTATCTCCTCGGGCTTAAAGCGCTTAATCTCGTTTATATCTATAAGCACGCCCTCGGGAAGATTCATATATCCAAGCTCAACCGCCGCACCAACTATGTTAAGCATACTGCGTCCGGTTATTGCAACCTTACGCGAGTGTCGCACGCTTGCGTCGATTATTTGCTGAACTCTATGCACGTTTGAGGAGAATGTAGCAATAACTATTCGCTTATCCTTGTTTAACGTAAAGATATATTCAAGCGAACGGCCAACAGACCTCTCCGACGGAGAGTGCCCCGCACGCTCTGCGTTAGTCGACTCGCACATAAACATCAAAACACCCTTTTTACCAAGCTCGCCAAAGCGTGTAAGGTCTATCATATCGCCGTCAATCGGCGTTACGTCAATTTTAAGGTCACCCGAATGAATAAGCATACCCACGGGCGTTCCGATTGCAAGCGCACAGGCGTCGGCAATAGAGTGATTTACGTGAATAAATTCAACCGAGAATACGCCAAGGCGTATAGAGTCACCCGCCTCAACGCAATTAAGACTCGGCTTATACGGCAATGAATGCTCGGAAAGCTTGTTTTGAAGTATACCAAGCGTGAGCCTTGTGCCGAATATGGGCGGATTTATCTGGCGCAAAATGTAGGGTATCGCGCCAATGTGGTCCTCGTGACCGTGAGTAAGAACGAGTCCCCGTATCTTGTCGGCATTCTCCTCAAGATAGGTTATATCGGGGATAACGAGGTCTATTCCAAGCATATCCTCGTCGGGAAAGCCTAATCCGCAATCCACAATAATTATATCGTTCTCGTATTCGATAACCGTTATATTCTTTCCTATCTCTCCAAGACCGCCGAGAGAAATTACCTTGAGCTTGGATTTTTCCTTTCGCTCGCCTCGCTCCTTCTTTATAGGTCTTTCGGTAGCCTCGAATTTATCAAGCTTATCAAGCTTATCAAATTTGTCAAATCTATCGTTTCTATCGTTCTTTTCCTTTTTAGGCTTAGGATTAGCCATTTTTTGAAGCTTTGCTTTCATTTTTTCGTTTTTGGGCATATTTCCTCCTTTATTTATATATTTTTAATCCGTTTCGTTTTTTAATAAAAAAATGCCTGAAATTGCTAAAAAAGCGCAAGACATCTTGCCAAGCATTAAAACGCAGTCCCGCTCCCTGCATTTTCCCGCTTGGCACGTATATTTTATTGTAAGCTATAATGATTATACCATATCATTTTAAAAAAGTCAACCGCAGAGCGCAAATACTCGTTGTTTTAGCATCAAATTAACGCAAATCCAACACAAATCCAACTAAATATATTCACTTTTTGTCTAACGTATGATAAAAAACGTAATCAAAGCACCAGACGCACCGCCTAATATCAACAGCAGCGAGGAAAGAAGCATTAATTTAAGAGTCCTTCCCCTCTTGCGCAATCTCTTAACCCCCTGCTCGCAAAGTATTCGGTTAGCCTCAAAAAGCATATCGCCCTCGTTTTTTCTCGACTTGCCGATTTTGCACACACCGTCCTTGCGCTTTAGCACAAATATCGCCTCGTCGTAAATAGGATTATCCTTTATTTTAACGGTTACAAATTCCTTGCATATTCCCTTTACCATTCCAATTAATACCTCTTTTCCCATTGAATTTACATATCTGTAATATATTGTTTCCAAGGCTTATGGAGTTAGTTAAATTATAGATTTTTTGTTAAAAAATTAATTGTTAAATTTTATTTAATATAACAAAATCTGTTGACAAACGTCGATTTTTCGATTATAATGTTAGTAGATTAAAATGCCCCGCTAATAGTACCCCTAATTACGCAGTGCGTTTGTGAAAATTATTTAATACCAAGGAGAAACAAAAAATGAAATCCACAGGCGTAGTACGCAAGGTTGACGAATTAGGTAGAATCGTTCTTCCTATCGAAATCAGAAAGATACTTGACATTAAGCAAAAGGATGCAATCGAAATATTTACGGATAATGATAAAATCATTCTCCAAAAATATCAGCCCGCTTGCGTTTTTTGCAATAACATAGAAAATATAGTTTACTTTCAAGGTAAGAGAGTTTGCTCTGAGTGCGTTGATAAGCTTAAAACAAAGTTCTAATTTAAAATCAGTAATAATAACACGCTTAGCCGTAAAAATGCGGCAAAGCGTGTTTTTTTTGCTTTTTTAGCAGCAAAAGCGCCGTTTTTATGGGCGCTGCCCAAACCCGCAAGCTTTTGAAAAAGCTTGACCAAAACTTTCCTGTATTGGTTCGGTGCAAACACAATACACTCAACCGTCGAGCGCACTAATTACGGCAAAAAACAAAACCCCTTTTTCAAGTTTTTTGAAAGATCGGGTTTCGGGGAAGAAAAGCTTTTTTTAAAAAGTTTTCTTCCCCGCATTAACACTAATCCAACTCTCCAAACGCCGCAAGAGCGTCGGAAAGACCGCCAATAGAGTCGATAATACCGTATTTAACGGCTTCACTACCGTCGATAATCGAGCCGATATCGGTAGCAAGCTCGTCGGGTCGCATCATAAGCTCAAGAATTTTTTCGGGCGAGGCGCTCGAATGAGAGCAGATAAAGCGAATAATTCGACGTTGCATCTCCTCAAAATAATTAAAGGTCTGTGGCGCACCGAGGACGAGTCCGTTAATACGCACGGGATGCAGAGTCATAGTCGCCGACGGTACAATAAATGACCTCCTTGCCGCCGTAGCAAGCGGAACGCCAATCGAATGTCCGCCACCGAGGACAAGCGACACCGTAGGCTTCTTCATCGTCGCAATAAGCTCTGCAATAGCAAGTCCTGCCTCAACGTCGCCACCCATGGTATTAAGAATTATGAGCAATCCGCGTATTTTTTCATCCTCCTCAACCGAGATAAGCTCGGGGATAATATGCTCGTACTTAGTTGCCTTTTGCCCCTCCTGCAAAAGATAATGCCCCTCTATTTGCCCAATTATCGACATACAGTGAATTTTACCCACAGACGTCCTTACCTCGGTTGCGCCGTCGGATGAATTTTTATTAATTTTCTTCTTTTGCTGCTTCATTTTTCTATCCTCGTTAAAAATTACTAAAAAATACAATAATATATTAGATATTATTTGCTAAAAATTTAACTTTCAATCTTTACAATTCAAAAAAAATGTGTTATAATAAATTGAATGTTGTAAAAAACGAAAGGATGCTAATTATGGCAAAGAAAATTTTAATTGAAACCTCTGCCAGACACGTACACGTATCTGCTGCAGACCTTGAAATCCTTTTTGGAAAAGGACACAAATTAACAAACAAGAAGGACCTCAGTCAGCCCGGTCAGTTTGCTTGTGAGGAGAAGGTTACCGTTAAGGGTCCTAAAGGCTCACTCAAGGCAAGCATTCTCGGCCCCGAAAGACCTGCAACTCAGGTTGAGCTTTCTCTTACCGACGCACGCACTATCGGAGTTGTTGCTCCCGTTCGTGAGTCAGGCGACATCGCAAACAGCGGCGCTTGCGTAATTGAAGGACCCTGCGGCTCGGTTGAGGTTGAGTGCGGCGTTATTTCCGCAAAGCGTCATATACATATGACACCCGCAGATGCAGAGGAGCTTGGCGTTTCCGATAAGGATATCGTTTGCGTAAAGCTCGAAACAGCTCGTCCTCTCGTTTTCGGCGATGTTGTTGTTAGAGTAAGCGATAAGTTTGCTCTTGCTATGCACATTGACACCGACGAGTCTAATGCGGCTTGCGCATTCGGCGAGGTTTACGGCGAAATAGTTAAGTGCTAAAATTAATTTAATAAATTAAATTTAAAGGAGATAAAAACATGAGCATTGAAAACACATGCGAGTACGCAATGAGCCGTGAGGTTCAGGAAATGTGTACTGTTGCAAAGGGACCTAAGCACGGTCCTGCTCCCATTCCCGAGGAGGGCAAGTGGGTTGAGGCTAAGCAGATAAGCGATATTTCCGCTTACACTCACGGTGTAGGCTGGTGCGCACCCCAGCAGGGCGCTTGCAAGCTTTCGCTTAACGTAAAGAACGGTATTATTGAGGAAGCATTGGTTGAAACCATCGGCTGCTCGGGTATGACCCACTCTGCAGCTATGGCAGCAGAAATTCTTCCCGGCAAGACTCTTCTCGAGGCTCTTAACACAGACCTCGTTTGCGATGCTATTAACACCGCAATGAGAGAGCTCTTCCTCCAGATAGTTTACGGTCGTAGCCAGTCTGCATTCTCCGAGAACGGTCTTGTTATCGGTGCAGGTATGGAGGACCTTGGTAAGGGCGAGCGCTCCATGGTTGGTACTATGTACGGTACTAAGGCAAAGGGCGTAAGATACCTTGAAATGACAGAGGGCTACTGCACAAGAATGGCTCTCGACGCTGATAATCAGGTTATCGGTTACGAATTCGTATCTCTCGGCAAGATGACCGACTTCATTAAGAAGGGCATGGAGCCTAATGAGGCATACGAAAAGGCAAAAGGCACCTACGGTAGATTCAATGATGCTGTAAAGTACATTGACCCCCGTAAAGAATAATTAAGGAGGTATATGTATAATGGCTAAATTTGAAGGTTACGAGAGAAGAGAGGCTAAAATCCTCGCTGCTCTTAAGGAATATGGAATTAACTCTATCGACGAGTGTAAGGAGATTTGTGATGCTTACGGCATCGACCCCTACAAGATCGTTGAGGAAACTCAGCCTATCTGCTTTGAGAATGCAAAGTGGGCTTACACCGTTGGCGCAGCTATCGCTATAAAGAAGGGCTGCAAGAAGGCATCCGAGGCAGCTGCTGCTATCGGTATCGGTCTTCAGGCATTCTGCATTCCCGGTTCTGTTGCAGAAAACCGTAAGGTTGGTCTTGGCCACGGAAACCTCGGCGCAATGCTCCTCTCTGAGGAAACAGAGTGCTTCTGCTTCTTGGCAGGTCACGAGTCCTTCGCAGCTGCAGAGGGCGCTATTAAGATAGCTCTTAACGCAAACAAGGTTAGAACAAAGCCTCTCCGCGTTATTTTGAACGGTCTCGGAAAGGATGCTGCTTATATCATTTCCAGAATCAACGGCTTCACTTACGTTGAAACAAAGTTCGACCCCTACACTGAGGAAGTAGCAGTTCTCGAGGAGAAAGCATTCTCCAACGGACCTCGCGCAGACGTTAAGTGCTACGGCTCCGATAGCGTTCCCGAGGGCGTTGCAATTATGCGTCTTGAGAACGTTGGAGTATCTATCACAGGTAACTCCACTAACCCCACAAGATTCCAGCACCCCGTTGCAGGAACCTACAAGAAGTGGTGTAACGAGAACGGAGTTAAATACTTCTCCGTTGCATCGGGCGGTGGTACAGGTCGTACACTTCACCCCGATAACATGGCAGCAGGTCCCGCTTCCTACGGTATGACCGATACAATGGGTAGAATGCACGGCGACGCTCAGTTCGCAGGCTCTTCTTCCGTTCCCGCTCACGTAGAAATGATGGGTCTCATCGGTGCAGGTAACAACCCCATGGTTGGTATGACTGTTGCAGTTGCAGTTGCTATCGAAGAGGCGAGCAAGTAATTCGCCAAGCGAATTACAATGAATTGCCCTACGGGCATGAATTGGCTATCG
>JAZRAJ010000025.1:0-7006 GCA_045634485.1 Eubacteriales bacterium
AGCTTTTGAAAAGTCGGCAGTGCCGACATCCCTGTATCGTTCATTGTTTAGTTGAAATTTGTTATTTTTTCCCGATGGCATTGGGATTTAACAATCAAAAGACCAAAACTTTCCTGTATTGGTGCGGTGCGAACACACCACCTCAACCATCAGTCAAGCGCACTCATTACGCAAAAAAACAATCCCCCCCTTTTTCAAGACTCTTGAAAGATAGGGATGGGGCTGAGTCATTCAGACGCAGCCCCATATATATCAAAAAACAATTTCATTTTAAGTAGAGAGTTGTTGGCAAGACCCAAGCCGTTTAGTTATCTTCTGTTATTACAGGATCTCCGGTTACTATGAATTTTTCAAATTCGTGATAGTAGTCGAAATCACAAACGAGCTTTATATCGCTCCAATTAAGCTTCTTTGCATAAATAACGCCAAGCAAGCTCTTTGCGTTTATTGAGAACTTAGTTCCGCTCTTTAAAAGGATTTTACCCTTAAGCTTTGTAGCAATGGCAACCATATCCTTTGCATCCTGCATAGTAGCAAGCTCTATGCTATATACGTATTTTCCATTAACACTCATTTTAATTACCATTCCTTTCTCGGCACGTAGCCTATTGTAAATTGGTTAAATTTTATTAATTTAGTTAAAATTGGGTCTTTTTCTCTACGATTATATTTTACAACCTAATTATGTCTAAAATATTAACGCAAAATTAACTAATTGTAAAACTGCACAAAATTCAAGTTAAAATTTTGTGATAATTGCACAATGGCGCTCTGAGCTTAATTTTAATGCTTTTTCCTTTGAATAGAATTATAAACGAGATATCCTATTCCGCTAACGATTGCGGTTGCCACGAAGATGATAACCGCTTGAATAATTTTCCCCTCGCCTATCGAGCTTCCCGCAAAGGTCGAGGTTATAACCGACGGAATACGTGCGAATGCGGTAAGCAGAATATACGTTGGAATACTTACCTGCGTTAGACCGATAAGGTAGGTCAAAAAATCCTTTGGCGTTCCGGGAATAGCAAAAAGCAGAAAGATAAATGCGTTTCTCTTTTTTCTATCGTTAAGTATTGGGAGTGCGTCTATCTTTTCTCTTGGGTAAAGCGACTCAACAAAACCTCTACCGAATTTGCGAACGAGCAAGATAACGATAATGCTTCCCATAGTTTCGGCAACCAAGCAAAAAAGCGTTCCCCACCAAGGTCCAAAAAGCACGCCTGCGGCAATTTCAACCACCTCTCCAGGGATAAATGCAAATACCACCTGAACGGCACAAACGAGCATAAAAATTATTGCTCCGACAATGATATTTTCCCTTGCAAAGGCTTCAAGATCATCAATATATTCATACAAAAGCAGAGCGCCGACAATCGTTGCGATAGCAAGAATAACCGAAACCACTGATAAAACCGTTGCCGCGTATTTCTTGGGATAATGCTTTGCTTCCTCAAATTGCTTATCCGAAAGCATCTTTTTAGCCTTTTCCTTGCGCTCGCTCATAGCCCTCTCCCTTCTCTTTTACTCAATTGTATTTTATTACTGTAATTTTATTATATCACAAAATAAGAAAAATTAAAGCCCCTTTTGATTTTTTGTCAAAAAGGGCTTATTTTTTACTTATTAATTATGAATTATAAATCCAATTGCATATCTCCCGTTTTTATCCAACCAAGCCTTCTGAATATCTCGTTGAAGATAAAGGAAAGAATTGCGGGTAGAACGATGCAAACAAGCACGAGTCCTATCCACATCATAGGCGTCCACTCGGTTGAGCTTATAACGCCGATAGGTCCAACCATTCCACAGGTACCCATTCCTGCCGAAACGCCCGAGCATTTAAGCTTAAACACCATAGTGGAGATAGGTCCGGTTATTGCCGCCGCAAGCGTGGGAGCAAGCCAAATTACAGGTTTTTTAACAATGTTACCCATCTGAAGCATAGACGTTCCAAGACCCTGCGACACGATTCCGCCCCATTTATTCTCCCTAAAGCTTACAACCGCAAAGCCAACCATCTGCGCACAGCAGCCTGCAACGCAAGCGCCACCTGCAAGCAGGAACGCCTCCTCCTTGCCCATATCAACGGCAATTGCCTGCGCCGTTGACGAGAATATCATAGCGCAGATAGCGGCACTCGATATCGGAAGCGTGAGGATTACACCCATTACAACCGAAAGAACGATGCCCATAAGAAGTGGCGACCAATAGGTTGCGTTTGTTATAAATATTCCAAGATAATACATTACGTAGGAAATTGCGGGGCAAAAGGCTATCGAGCCGATAAATCCTGCCGTAAGCGTTACTATCGGGGTAACCAAAATATCGACCTTAGTCTTTTTTGAAACGAGCATACCAACCTCAGCGGCAATTATTACCGCAAAGAATGCGCCCGCAGGTCCTGCGGAATAAAAGGTTCCGTAATCGCCCTTTGCCATAGCACCCCAAGATATTATAGAGCCCTCATTAATAATTGCGCCCATTGCGTTTGAAAGATATCCAACCGCCGCCGCAGAAAAGATAACGAGCGGATGCGAGCCGAGTCTATATGCAATAGCAACGCCAATTGCCATTCCCGTTGCCGCCTTTGCCGCATTTGCAATAAGATTCATAGCATCAGCAAGCCACAAAAGCGACTCTACCCTGCCAACGTATCCCGCAAGCGTGCCGATTATAGTTCCGATAAGTAATGACGCAAAAAGTCCCTGAGCCATAGAGCCCATAGCGTCAACGAAGTATCTGCTTAGATACCTCTTTAAGGTTTTTCTAACCTCCATAACGTCCTCCTTTTGACTTTACTATACTAAAGTGTTTTTATTGATATAATTATAGCAAATTCAAAATGCAAATTCAAGTTAAAAAAGCACGAATATTGAGAGCCTTAGGACTTGCTTTTTGTATATTTTAAATAATAAATTACCGCTTATAATAAAATATAGGAAATATTTTATCTTATAAGCGCTATTTGCTTGACTTTTTACGCAAAATAAGTTATAATATATCTGTATGTTTTATTATTAAAAAGGAGCGTTAAATATGTTAAACGACATGATAAAATTAACCGAAAACGGCGTTTATCTTGTTGACGGTAAGCCCTGCGCTACCGCCGATGTAAGCGCTGACGAGGCAAGAAAAAACACTATTGCCTACTCTATTCTCAATTCGCACAACAAATCCGACAGTGACGAGGCTCTTCGCATAAGCTTTGACGCACTCGTTTCTCACGATATTACCTACGTTGGAATTATTCAGACGGCAAGAGCAAGCGGAATGAAGGAGTTCCCTATTCCCTACGCTATGACAAACTGCCACAACTCGCTTTGCGCAGTTGGCGGTACTATTAACGAGGATGACCACGTTTTCGGTCTTTCTGCGGCTAAAAAGTACGGTGGAATCTACGTTCCCGCAAACCAGAGCGTTATTCACTCCTACGCTCGTGAGGAGCTTGCAGGATGCGGAAAAATGATTCTCGGCTCCGACTCCCACACTCGTTACGGCGCACTCGGTACTATGGGCGTTGGCGAGGGCGGACCTGAGCTTGTTAAGCAGCTTCTTAAAAACACCTACGACGTAAAGGCTCCCGAGGTTGTTCTCGTATATCTCACGGGTACACCCAAGAAGGGTATTGGACCTCACGACGTAGCAATCGCTCTCGTTGGCGCAACCTTTAAGAACGGCTTTGTTAAAAACAAGGTTCTTGAGTTCGTTGGACCCGGTGTTAAAAATCTTTCTATCGACTTCCGTAACGGCATCGACGTTATGACCACCGAAACCACCTGTCTTTCCTCGATTTGGGAAACCGACGAGATAACCGAAAAGCACTATATCGCTCACGGTCGTCCCGAGGACTACAAGCGCCTCTACCCCAACGGCGTAGCATATTACGACGCTATGATAGAGATAGACCTTTCCAAGATGGAGTCTATGATAGCGCTTCCCTTCCACCCCTCCAACGCTTACACCATTCACGAATTCCAAGCTAACGCAAAGGAAATTCTTGCATCGGTTGAGGCAGAGGCTCAAAAGAAGTTTGGCAAGTGCAATCTCGACCTTACCTCCAAGGTTAAGGCAGACGGAACCATTATGGCAGATCAGGGTATTATTGCAGGATGCGCAGGCGGTATGTTTGACAGCATAGACGAGGCGTCGGCAATTCTCCGTGACCAAAGCACGGGCAACGGCTACTTCTCGCTTTCGGTTTACCCCACGAGCGTGCCCGTATCCCTTGAGCTTACAAAAATTGGCGTAACCGCAGAGCTTTTGAGCGCAGGTGCGGTTATTAAGCCCTCCTTCTGCGGTCCTTGCTTTGGTGCAGGCGACGTTCCCGCAAACAACGGTCTTTCGCTCCGTCACACCACTCGTAACTTCCCCAACCGTGAGGGCTCTAAGCCCGGCGAGGGTCAGCTTGCAGGCGTTGCTCTTATGGACGCTCGAAGCATTGCGGCTACCGCAAGAAACGGCGGTGTAATTACGGCGGCTACCGACATTGATTACGATTACACTCCCCACGAATATAACTTTGATAGCAGCGTTTACCAGAAGCGCGTTTACTACGGCTACGGCAAGGCAAATCCCGATGCAGAGCTTATTCTTGGTCCTAACATAACCGATTGGCCCGCACAGTACGAGCTTACCGACAATCTTCTCGTTAAGCTTGCGGCGGTTATCCACGATGCGGTTACTACAACCGACGAGCTTATCCCCTCGGGCGAAACCTCATCCTACCGCTCCAACCCCTTGCGTCTTGCAGAGTTCGCTCTCTCTCGCAGAGTTCCCGAGTATGTTGGTCGCTCCAAGGCAGTAGCGGCAACAGAGGCGGCTCGCAGAAGCGGTGGCGATATTTCCGAGCTTCAGAGCGTGCTTTCCAAGGTTGGCAACGCAGACGAGCTTATTAAGAACACTCAGTTCGGCTCTTGCGTATTTGCAAACAAGCCCGGCGACGGCTCGGCTCGTGAGCAGGCTGCATCCTGCCAAAAGGTTCTTGGCGGATTTGCAAACATCTGCTACGAGTTTGCAACCAAGCGTTATCGCTCCAACTGCATAAACTGGGGTATTCTTCCCTTCACTCTTGCAGAGGGTGCGGCATTCCCCTATGAGTGCGGAGATTACGTTTTCGTTGAGGGCATTAGAGAAAAGATTGCTCGCGGCGACGAGGAATTCCCCGCAAAGGTTATTAAGGCAGACGGAAGCGTTGAGGATATCACGCTTTACGTTAAGGGTCTTACCGACGATGAAAAGGAGATTATCCTTGACGGTTGCCTTATGAACTACTATAAAAATCACAGCAACTAATAATGTTTTGGGAGATAAAAAACTATGCAAAAGATAAAAATGACAACTCCTCTCGTTGAGATGGACGGCGACGAAATGACAAGAATTCTCTGGCAGATGATAAAGGACGAGCTTCTTATCCCCTTTGTTGATCTTAAAACCGAGTATTACGATCTCGGCTTGCCCGAAAGAGAAAAAACACGCGACCAGGTTACTATTGATTCTGCAAACGCAACCAAGAAGTACGGTGTTGCCGTAAAGTGCGCTACTATTACTCCCAACAAGCAAAGAGTTGAGGAATACAATCTTACCGAGATGTGGAAGAGCCCTAACGGAACCATTCGTGCAATTCTTGACGGAACAGTTTTCCGTGCGCCCATACTTATCGACTCGATAAAGCCTGCGGTTCGCAATTGGAAGAAGCCTATCACAATCGCTCGTCACGCATACGGCGACGTATACAAGTCCACCGAGCATCGTGTAACGGGTACGGGTAAGGCAGAGCTTGTTTTCACAGGAGATGACGGAACTACCTTTAGAGAAACTATTTACGATTTTGAGTGCGGCGGCGTACTTCAGGGTCAGTACAACAAGGATTCCTCTATAATCTCCTTTGCTCACTCCTGCTTCCAGTACGCAATCAACACAAAGCAGGACCTTTGGTTTGCAACTAAGGACACTATCTCTAAGAAGTACGACCAAACCTTTAAGCTTATTTTCCAGGATATCTACGATACCACCTACAAGGCAAAGTTTGAGGAGCTTGGTATTGAGTATTTCTACACTCTCATCGACGATGCTGTTGCTCGCGTAATTCGTAGCGAGGGTGGCTACATCTGGGCTTGCAAGAACTATGACGGCGACGTTATGTCGGATATGGTTTCCACCGCATTCGGCTCTCTTGCTATGATGACCTCTGTTCTCGTTTCCCCCGACGGAAATTACGAGTACGAGGCGGCTCACGGAACGGTTACACGTCACTACTACCGCTACCTTAAGGGCGAGGACACCTCCACCAACCCGATGGCAACCATCTACGCTTGGTCGGGCGCTCTCCGCAAGAGAGGCGAGCTTGACAATCTTCCCGAGCTTGTTGACTTTGCAGATAAGCTTGAGGAGGCTTGCATTGATACTCTTAACGAAGGTATTATGACTAAGGACCTCGTTGGTCTTGTTAGCGAGGGCTATGAGGCTCACGCCGTTAACTCCATTGGCTTTATCAAAGCCATCCGCGAGCGTCTTGAGGCTAAGCTTGCTTAATTGAATTAGATATTATAATTTGTGGGGGAAGAAAACTTCTTAAAAGAAGCTTTCCTTCCCCCACACCCCCATCTTTCAAGAACCTTGAAAGATGGGTTTTATTTTTTAGCATAATTAGTGCGCTCGACGGTTGAATGTGGTGTGTTCGCACCGCACCAATACATGAAAGTTTTCGTCCACCTTTTTCAAAAGGTGGCGAGGGTTTGGGGCGAGTAGCCCAATTTTATCGTTCTAAAACGCAGGAGAGAGTGAATGAGGCTGAGTCATTCAGATGCAGAAGTCGTGATTTGCTTCTCGTCGGCGTACAAAGGTACGCCAGAGAGGCAAAGCGCGACTAAAAAACACACATAAAAATGGAATTTGAGAGATTTTTCTCGAAAATTCCTACAAAAATAGCTTTAACCATGATTATTTTCACAGTTAAAGCTATTTTTTATTTGTTTTTATTTCGTGTGTTTTTGTTCTGCGCTAAATG
>JAZRAJ010000026.1:0-2473 GCA_045634485.1 Eubacteriales bacterium
GCTTGAAATGCTTGACGAGTATCTTATCTCACACTTCCACGTAACGTTCGGAAACCGAATAATGAAGCAGATACTTACGTATATCCCCGTGTATATAGCGTGCGGAGGAGAGGAATTGTTTGCGCTTGACGATATACTTTCGAAGAAGGTAATCAGAAAGCTTGAATCGCAAAACCCAATATACTTTAAGAATGCGGCAGACGGATTGATAGCCTATATGGACGATCTCTTTGGCGCAGACAATATGACTCTTTGCAAGGAGCATATTAAGAGAATATTGAGAAACGCTTGATTTTTTAACTGCTTAAGCACCTTAAGCGGCAATAGTTTAAAAGGGTATAAAGGAAAAATCGTATGGATCAGTTGGATGTTTATTACAGAGCGCTGCTTGATTACAAAAACGCAATAAACAAAAATAAGGATGCTTTAAAATTAAATAACGCTTTTCTTACGGCAGATGCGGACAGTGATAAGCTAATTGTTACAAGAGCGTGCTGCACAATAGATGAGGAATGGGTATCCGAGATAGAGAAGGGACTCGTTTTTATCGAAAAGGCTATAAAGGAGGACCGTCAGTTCATTCTTTCGCATGGTGAGGTCATCCCGATAGAAAAGGTAAAAACCGTTTCCAAGGAGTCGGTTCAGCATCTTGCAAAGCATAGCGATCTTATATCTGAATATGAGGAGGGCGAGGATATCGTTCCCGATAGGCTTTATACGGTTGAGCGTCTAAACGATTATACCGTATATGAAAATCGCTTTCTTTATATGCTTCTTTGCTATCTTCGTGATTTTGTGTCGCTTAGATATAGCCAAATTGTAGATTTAACCAATAAATACGATGCCGTGCTTACTCTTAAAAAGGAATTTATGATAGGCAAGGAGAAAATAAGCTATTCGGTTGATCTTCACGATGTGCGCCAGGACGATGAATTCCTCAAGGCACATAATTCCTCAAAGGCAATTATTGATAGAATAATGCTTATTCTTAAGACAATTCTTTCCTTCCTTGCAACTCCTCTTATGGAGTACCAAGCAAAGGTTCCAATGATAAAACCACCTATAACAAAGACTAACGTTCTTAAAATGAACAACAATTTTAAGGGTGCGGTGGCTCTTTACGATTATATTATTGCCTACAATAAGCAGGGATATGAAATTGAAAATCAGGTAACCACGATATCGCCCTTTTCACCCGATATGGGAGAGGAGTTTGCGTTGGTAGGTGGTACTCTTACCTTTTTAATGTATGAATACGGGCTCGGGCTCAAGAGCGATTTGAAATTCGAGTATGAGCGCGAGGAGGAGAGAAGAAAGGATGCCGCAGTAATAAAGTTAAGAGAGCAAATTGCTTCTCTTAGCAAGAGATTGCAAAAGGCAGAAATTACTCCCGAGGAATACATACTTAAGCTTGAGGAGCAGATAAAGCTTCTTGAAAAGCAGTGTGAGCGACTTGAGGCTCTTCGTAAGGAGCTTGACCGACTTAAGCTTAGCGAGCATAAGCTTTTGGCAGACCTTAAGTCCTCTTATCTTGACGTAACTAAGCTTAAGGGCGACCTTTTAGCAAAGGATTACGAAAAGACGCAGGCGCTTAGCGCAATGCAGCAGGAATGTGCGGAGAGGATGCACGAGCTTACACAGACCTTGAATGCCGAAAAGCTTGAGGCAACTGCGGCTCTCGTTGAGGAGATAAACAAGCTTCAAGAAAGGATTAACGCAATTATTGAAGCAGGCAGACTCGAAAAGGAAGAGGTTATGCACGAGCTTGAGCTTCGTAATGAGGAATACAATAAGCTTATGACAGAGCTTGAGCAGGTTCGTGAGGCTAAGCGTCTTGCCGAGGCAAGGCTTAAGTCCTACAGATTTAAGAATCACGAAATTACAGCGGACGATAATTATACCGATAAGGAAAGCTTTGACGAGCTTGAAAACGAGCTTGAGGTATTTATAAAATTCTATAAAAAGGAATGGACTAAAACCAAGCGCCGTATTCGTAAGGAGCTTTTGAATATCAAAAACATCAGAAAGCAGGATGAGCAGGATAATGCTTGAGGTAGGCTAAATGAGTAAAAAGACAAATTTATATGTAAAAAGAACATTTTTGTTGATCTTTGCCTTTCTTCTTGAGGGAATTCTTGGCTTCTTGTTGATCAACGGTATCGCAAATCATAATCTTGCGCAATCAAAAATAATTATGTTCGTGATATTCCTAATGCTTTTAATTCCCGCCGCTTTAATTGCGCTTTTGTATGCGCTTACCTTTAAAAACAAGGCAAGGACTGCAGCAAATAAAGCAACGGTAAGGGTAATTAATAAGGCAGATGCTAAAGCGAAAAAGAATGATGACGTAGTAACCGAGCGCTTTTGTATGCTAAGCGCAATAGACAGAAAGCGCAACGAGTACGGACATTCAAGCTATAAGCAAAACGTAACGCTTGAGGAGTTTTGCGATAATTTTAGAAATTATGCGGCA
>JAZRAJ010000027.1:0-12683 GCA_045634485.1 Eubacteriales bacterium
TGCAAAAAATATATTCATATTTTTATAAAAAATATTGCAAAATTATGCATATAATGGTATAATTTTGATTGTGAAAAAATAAAATCTTGGTTGGCTTTTAAGGAGGCTTTTATGAAAAATATTTTAGCTGTTAGAATTATCGCAATAATCGTATCGGTGTTAGCGGTAATAGGTGTTTCTGTTGGCACGGTTATTGTTGTTAATAATATAATTCAGCCCGATATAACTGAAATCAAGGATGGGCTTTCTGCTTATGAGCTTGCAGTTAAATATGGATATGAGGGAACAGTTCAAGAATGGCTTAATAGCTTAAACGGTAAAACCGCTTATGAAATAGCTAAGGAAAACGGTTATACCGGAAACGAGGATGAATGGTTAGCATCTCTTAAGGCAAGCGCAGGTAAGGATGGTGTTGGTATCAAGACTGCGGCATTTTCTGAAAGTAATGAGCTGCTTATTACACTTACCGATGATACGGTCTTGAATTTAGGCGTAGCGGTTGGCGCAGACGGTAAGGATGGTCAGAACGGTAAGGATGGTCAGAATGGAGATGACGGCAAGGATGGCGTAAGCATAACAGAAGCCAATATCAATGATGACGGAGAGCTTGTTATTTCCTTTTCCGACGGAAAAATAGTAAATCTTGATAAGGTCGTTGGTATGAATGGTAACGACGGTATCGGTATTTCTTCGTCAATAATTAATGCCGAAGGGGAGCTTATTATTTCTTATACAAACGGTCAGTTTGCAAATCTCGGCGTTGTTGTTGGAGCAAAAGGCGACAAGGGCGATAAAGGAGACGCAGGGGATCAAGGAGAAAAGGGGGATAAAGGCGATACAGGTGCTCAAGGCGACAAGGGAGATACAGGCACTGCCGGAAAAGACGGTAAGGATGGCGTGAGTGTTTCAAAGACAGAGATTAATACAAGGGGAGAATTGGTTATCACTCTTTCCGATAATTCTGTATCTAATCTTGGTGTTATAGTTGGAGCAAAAGGCGATAAGGGCGATACCGGAGAGCAAGGTATCAAAGGCGATAAGGGAGATAAGGGAGAAAAAGGAGATCAGGGCATTAGCGTGAGCGCTGCCGAAATAAATTCAGACGGAAATTTGGTGCTAACGTTCTCTAACGGTCAACGTACCGAGCTTGGCAATGTTATAGGTGCTAAGGGAGAAAAAGGCGACACCGGAGCAAGCGGTGCAGCCGGAAAAGACGGTAAAGATGGTAATGACGGTGTAAGCGTATCTAAAACCGAAATCAACGGCAAGGGCGAATTGGTTATAACACTTTCGGATAATTCAATTTCTAATCTCGGCGTTGTAGTTGGCGCTAAGGGCGATAAGGGCGCTAAGGGCGATAAGGGTGATAAGGGAGATAAAGGAGATAAAGGAGATACAGGTGCTTCAGGCAAGGATGGCGTAGGCATTGAGAGCATACGTATAGAAAACGGTAATCTCAAGGTAACGCTTACCAATCAAACTACGCTTGACCTCGGTAATATTAAAGGGGAAAAAGGCGATAAGGGCGACAAGGGAGATAAAGGAGATACAGGTGCAACAGGACCGCAAGGTGCACAGGGAATTCAGGGAGTTCAAGGTGTTCAAGGCGTTCAAGGAGAAGCAGGCAACGGAATATCCTCTACAATCATAAATGAATTTGGCGAGCTTATAATTACTTACACAAACGGAGATACCGCAAATCTTGGCAAGGTTGTTGGCGAAAACGGTGCTAAAGGAGATAAAGGCGATAAGGGCGATAAGGGCGACGTAGGCGCAACCGGAGAGCAAGGCGCACAGGGAATCCAAGGTGTTCAAGGAGAAAAGGGAGAGCAAGGTGTTGGCATTGAGTCCGCCGATATAACAGATGATGGCGAGCTTGTAATTACCTATACAGACGGAAATTCAGTAAATCTAGGTAATATTATAGGTCCTAAGGGAGAGCAAGGTATCCAAGGAGAAAAAGGAGATACCGGTGCAACCGGAGCGCAAGGAATCCAAGGTATTCAGGGTATTCAAGGAGAAAAAGGCGATAAAGGTGACAAGGGAGATAAGGGCGACTCGGGCGAACAAGGTATTGGCGTTGCAAGCGTTGATATAACTAATAATGAGCTTGTTATTACTCTTTCGGACGGTAAGATAATTAATCTCGGTAACATCAAGGGTGCCAAGGGCGATACAGGAGAAGCAGGCGCTAAAGGAGATAAAGGCGACAAGGGCGATACAGGAGCAGATGGCGTTGGAATATCTGACGTTACAATAGATGGGGACGGATATTTTAAGATAACGTTCACAAATGGTAATACGGTAGATCTTGGAAACGTTAAGGGCGCTGACGGCGAGGATGGAGTGGGAATTTCCACAATCTCTCTTGCCGAAAACGGACATTTAAACGTAACACTTACAAACGGATTTACGAGCGATCTTGGTAACGTTGTCGGACGTGACGGTAAGGATGGCGTTGGAATAGACCAGATGTATATTCAAGACGGAAATCTTTACGTAAAAAAGACTACTGATGACTACGCAATAAATCTCGGCTCAATTAAAGGAGATAAGGGAGATAAGGGAGATAAGGGAGATAAAGGCGAAAACGGTTTGAATGGCTTTACTCCTTATATCGGTCCGAACGGTAACTGGTGGATAGACGGAACGGATATAGGTATAAGCGCAGAAGGTGCTAAAGGCGATAAGGGAGATAAAGGAGATAGCGGAAGAGGAATAGCAAATATCGAGGTTATTGATGGATGCATTTGGATAACTTATACAGATGATTTGGATACTCCTGTTAATGTGGGAAATATATCGCAGGGGTCTAATACACCTGATTCTGATATCCCTACTTCTAATATGTTTTCACTTGAGCTTTTGCCGGATGATACATATTCTATAACAGGATTAAAGGATAACACCGTAACTGAAATAGATATCCCCGCTAGAATAAACGGAGTTTTAGTGAGTAAAATAGCTTCCAATGCTTTTGAAAATAATTCAACATTAGAAAGTATTACAATATCGAATTATATAACTAATATTGGAAATTCTGCATTTAAAAATTGTACTGCCTTGAAGAGTGTTACGATTGGAACAGATAGTATTTTGTCCTCCATAGATGCACAGGCATTTTACGGTTGCTCCGCTCTGGAGTATATATATATTCCGAAATATGTGAATTTTATTGGCTCGTATGCGTTTTATAATTCCGGAGTTGTTTCGGTTGTTTTAGAGCAGCCTACAATGTGGAATTTGGTCGGAACATACAACGGTTATCCCGCTTATTTTAATCCTTATGGATGGTCCGCCACTGCAAAAATGTTAAAGGGAGAGTATACGTATAATAATAAAACTTATGATTTTTATAAGCAAAATTGGATAAACAGTGAGGCATTTGTTGGGATTAGCGGGTGTTATTATATTGATATTGTCGAAACTAAATATATTTTTGAAACAAACGGTGGAGAAGCAATAAATCCTCAATCGACTGATGATGTCATAGAATTGCCTACGCCAACTAAGAGCGGATATCGTTTTATGGGGTGGTATGAAAACAGTGATTTTTCCGGTTCTCCCGTTTCGTCACCATATAGAAGTACATCTGATGTAACGCTTTACGCTAAATGGATAAGTAATTCAGCATTTAATGGAGAAAGCAAGGAATTTCCATTAACAGCAAGGCTTGGTTCTAATTCAGCCAACATCGACGTAGAAGGAAGAGTTAGATATTTTGTGCTTACTCCAAGCGAAAGTGGCACGTATAATTTTAAATCATCGCTAACAGATTCAAGCATGTTTCAGCATGTTATTAGTATATCTGACGAAAATGGAACGGTTGCAAGTGAAAGCGGAAGTCCACTTTTTGATTTTAGCTGTTATCTTGAGGGAGGAAAAACTTATTATATAGCAGTTAAAATAAGTAGTGGAAGTGCAACAAAGCAAGGCACTATTCCGTTCACTATTTCTAAATTATAAGAATTTAAACATAAAAAAGAGAAGCTATCTCATTGAATTTTGCATTTGTGAGATAGCTTCTTTAATTTTTAATGAGAAAAAACACATTAAACATATGGATTTTTCTACATTATTATGCTATAATATCAGTATAAAAACTATTTAGGGAGGGCGAAATTATGAAAAGAATACGCATATTTCTTGCTTCATCGATAACGGATCTTAAATTTGACAGAATAGAAATAGGAAACTTTTTTAGGCAGCTTAACGACATCTACATAGAAAGCGGAATATATTTTGATCTCGTCATGTGCGAGGATTACGACAACGGTATTGCGCTTTCGGGTAAGCAGAGCGAAATCGACAAGCTTTTATGTGATAGCGAGCTTGTATTTTTCGTATTTTTCAATAAGGTTGGAGAATATACGCGCCATGAGTTTGAGATTGCCCTGGATAGCTTTAAAAATATTAAAAAGCCTAAAATTGTTACTTATTTTAAGTACGTTAACAGTATTACCGAGGCAGCCGATGACGTAAAAAACTTTATGTCTATGCTTGATACCGAGCTTCGTCATTATTATAATATTTATAGTGAGATAGATACCTTAAAGCTTGGTATGTTTATGCAGATAAAGCTTATGCGTCTTGATAATTCTGAATTGACTGTTGAGGACGGCAAGCTTATGCACGGTAAAACGCAGATAGCCGAAACCAAGAACATTCCTATGTTTGAACGTAATGAAAATTTAAAAAAATTAAAGGATAAGCTTGCCGAGGCAGATGCAAATTACAGGGCTGCAAAGGTTGCCTTTCTTAAGAGTCAAAAGGATGACGATTATTTGGCATTCAGTGATGCCGCAACCGAAAAGGAAAAGGCGGAAAAAGAGCTTTACGAGCTTGAAAAAGCAGTTCTTTCCGCAGCGGAAAAAATGTATGAAACGACAACTGACGGAACGGTTTTATCTGAAAAGCAAAAGCAGGCATATAGACATATGGAGCGTGGCGAGTGGGATCTGGCATTGGCTATTCTTGATAAAAACGAGATAATTTCCGAGCTTTCGCACAACCAAAGCATTGGCGACGGAATAAGAGAGCGCATAATGGTAAATGTAAGTGAGCTTCTTCAAAGAATAGAGGTGCTTCGCGCGGCGGGGCTTGATAAGGCGGTTATCGAGGAAATACTTTCCTTATATGATACCGTATATGACGTTACTGTAAAATATGACCTTAGCTTGAAGCCTATTGCGGGATACGTATCATTTCTTAATGATGATATAGGGCAAAATGAAAAGGCAGAGAAAATTGCCAAAAAGCTTTCCTATCTTTACGAAGATCCTGATAGAGATGTAAGTCTTGAGGATAAAGTAGAGCTAATATTTTTACGAAGCAAGATATATTCAAGCTTTAAACGATATGAGGAAGTTATTGCAATGCTCGAGGGCGGTATAAAAATGTCCGATGAGCTTTATGAAAAAGAGGGTGCGCGTGTTGCCGCTCTTTGCGGTGGAGTTAGAAATATTACGGCAAACGCTTTGTTCTTTTTAAAGAGGAAGGAGGAAGCGTACGGATATTACGAGGATGCAAAATTTTATTATCAAATCGCATATGATTATGATTCAAAGGCGAATAAGCACTATCTTGCTATGATATATGATAACTACGGCAATATAGTGGAGGACGTTGATAAAGATTTTGATTTGGCGCTCGACTACCATATTAAAGCGTTAAGATTGTATCATGAGGCTGCCGAGGAAAACCCTAAGCATAAAAAAGCGCTTGCACGTGTTTATCATAATATTGGATTATCTTATAGAAAGCAAGGTGTTTATGATAAAGGCGAGCAGTATTTGTTAGAGGCTATAAGGTTGCGCGAAGAAATAAGAGAAAAAAATCCCGCTTCCGTTGAATTGCATTTGTCGGGCTCTTATTATTCTCTTGGTATGCTTTATGAAAAGGATTGCATTGATAGTCAAAAGGCGTTAGAGGCATTTGAGGCATCTAAAAAAATACGCTTGCTGCTTAGAAAGCGTAGCAACGTTTATGCGGATGAACTGAGAAATATATTTATGGCTATAATTTATAGCAAGGATATTATTAGCGATGAGCAAAAAAATGCATATAGATTGGAATATTTGGATATTTTATCGACATTACCCGAGCTTACCGCAAAGGAACGCCGTGAAATATGTGAGGAGGGACACTGGCTCGCATCTGATTTGTATTCCGAGGGTAAATATGAAAAGGCATTAGACCTTACCATGCGCTCAATTGACATCTATCTTGAGGAGGGAACAGAGGAATGGTATATATCTATTGGAGAGGCGGAAAAGGATTTGCTATATAATCTTTGCACAGTGCTTGATAAACCCGATGTTTATGAGGAATATTCAAGAAAAATAGCAGATATCTATAAAAAAGGCACAATTACATTAAAGCCGTTCTAAAAAACAAGCTGAGTTGTTTAGCACAAAAGAAGCACCGCTTCTAAGGTTAAATAACTCAGCCTTATATTTTTGAAAGAAAATGTGCGTTTCAAGTATATTTGTGCGGGCTTCATCCGTATTAATCACATAAATTTCAACCTCGAAAAATTCGCAACCGCCAAATAATATTCCCACCGAACCTTTGACATTTTTTGAAATTGTGGTTGGTAACATCGACGGCGATAAGAGCTACATTCTTGGGCAATATGGATAGCGGCAAGATAAAGATGTGCAAGCATACCTTCAATCAACTTTACGAAAAGGGTAAGCTTCCATTTACAATCCCCGAGCTTTGCGGCAAGGATGCTATTGAAGCGGCAACGGTAGAGCTTTCCGTTTCGGACGAAGCATACTCGTCTAACACGATTAAGGCAAGCGAGTTGAGCTCTATGACTATATCAATCTCGCAGTTTTGGAGCATTCGGCAAGCGGAAATAATATGCTCGAGATCACCGCAAGAGTATCTACAGGAGAGCTTTTGACGGTATATAAGGGAACTCTTACGGAATAATCGATAAAGATACGCTTAAAAAATCATTTTAAATAAAAGAATAAATCCCCTTGCTTTGCAGATACTAACAGTACAAATCTGTAAATCAAGGAGATTTTTATATAAATGAAAGCCACAGGAATTGTGAGAAGAATAGACGACCTTGGACGTGTCGTCATCCCCAAGGAAATCCGCCGCACAATGCGTATCCGCGAGGGCGACCCGTTGGAAATATACACTAATCGTGAGGGCGAGGTTATATTTAAAAAGTATTCTCCGATTGGGGAGATAAATTCCTTTGCCTCGCAATACGCCGAAACGCTTTATCGCACGTGCAATTTGGAGATATTGATTTGTGACCGTGATGCGGTTATAGCGCTTGCAGGTGTTTCAAAAAAGGAATATTTGGACAGACCCTTGAGTCACGAGCTTGAAAGAATTATGGAGAGCCGTGGCGTTTATCGCTATCGAGAGGGCGAGGAGTATATATATCCTATAAGTACTCCGACCGCTCATTTTGTAAGCTGTGCTATGCCTATCATAACCGAGGGCGATGTAATAGGATGCGTTGTGGCTCTATCACTCTTGGGTAAGGAGCGCACAAGTGATGCAAGCGCTTACGATACCGAGGCAAAGCTTATAACAACCGCAGCGATATTTTTGGGCAAGCAAATGGAATCCTAATTTTAATTTTATTGTGAATTATACCGCTTTAAGGTCAGTATACTGATATAAGGCGGTATATTTTTATTGACAATTCTTAATAAAAATGTTATAATTATAAAAATGGTTTATAGGAATTTTTTATGAGAAATACTTTTTATAAAATTTATTCCCCCTCATTTAAAAGGAATTTACGCTTTGCGCTTGTTAGCGACCTACATAATCAAGACTACCGTAAGCCTCTTGAGCTTGTTCGCAAGGCAAAGTCCGATTATATTCTTTTTGCGGGAGATATTTTTGAGGCTCTTGACGGAAGCTTTGAGGAGGAGAACAAAAGGGTTCTGCCGTTGTTTTTCGAGGCGGCAAAAATTGCTCCGTGCTTTTACTGCACAGGTAATCACGAGGACCACGCCACACACTCCGAGCGGTACGGCATACAAACCTTTTATGGAATGGGGCATCATTACAAGGAAAATTTTTTGTCGGAGATTGAGCGCTCGGGCGTAAGGCTTTTGCTTGACGATTACGTTATCCTAAACGGAATTGCCTTTGGTGGTCTTGCCTCGGGACTAGTTTGCGAAAACGGCGAGCCGCGCATTGATTTTTTAAACAAATTTGCAAGCCTTGATGTGCCAAAGGTGTTAATTTGCCACCACCCCGAATATTATGAAAAATACATTAAGAATTTACCGATTGATATTATCGTAAGCGGTCACGCACACGGCGGTCAATGGAGATTTTTTGGCAGGGGCGTATTTTCGCCGGGGCAGGGGCTCTTTCCAAAATATACGTCGGGAGTGCACGATAACCGATTTGTAATAAGCAAGGGCTTGAAGCAGACAGTGATTCCTCCAAGGATATTTAATCCTCGTGAGGTCGTAATTATAGATGTTATTAATGATAGTAAAAATAAATGAAAAATAAGATTTGGAGCAAAAAAATGAAAAAAATATTAGCAATTCTTATGGCGGCTATCCTTCTTTTTACCGCCGTTGCCTGCAACAATAATTCATCCGAGGATGATAACGTAAAAAAGGGTGTAGAAACCTTGGCTGATAAAACTCCGATGGAGCTTTACGAGGCGGCAATCGATTACATAAAGGGTCTTGAAAATTACGAGGTTCTTATTGATTCAAAGTATATAACCACCTACGAGGGCGAAACCGCAGAGGAAACGTCAACAACCCTGCACAGATGCTCGGGAGATACCTTCTACTATCTTTATAAGTCGGAGGGCTACGAGGAATTTTTCTTGCACGACGGTACTACGCTTTATAAGAACGTTAATAATATAAGCGAAAAGGAAGATGTAAGCTACTCCGAATTTATGGAGGGATGGGGAAGCGTTACCGCAGAGGGAATGCTTATTAACCTTGGCGAAACAAGCTTTGAAAAGAAGCTCTTTATTCCCGATGGCGACGAATATTATCTTGACTTTTTAATAAGCGAAGCAGAGTACGCCGAGATAGCGGGCGGAACGGTTGAATCTCCCGTTTCCTACAAGGTTTATTTTGATACTGACGGTAATATAACCGGCTTTGCAAGGGCGATGGTTTATTACTACTACGACGTTGTGCTCGTTGACGATCAAATGAGAGTTTACATTCAAAATGTTGGCAAGGTTCAAAAGGTGGAAGCACCTGAAAATCCCGAGTCCTATTCGGTTCGTGTTAAGGCGGAGGATATCGACCTTTCCTCGGTTGAAAGCCTTGATCTGTTTGAGGCTACGAGTGAGGTTACCGACTACGTGTTGCTCGATTTTAAGGTTGAGGGAAGTGTAAAGATAAGCGACACCGAAACCGTTGAAAATTATCAGGGTAAGGTTCTTGTTCGTCTTTTCCCCGACGTTGCGCCTCTTACGGTATCTAATTTTAAAACGCTTGTAGGCACGTCCTTCTATAAGGGACTTACCATACATAGAATCGTTCCCGATTTCGTAATTCAGGGTGGCGACCCCAACGGCGACGGAACAGGCGGCTCGGATGACGAGATATTCGGAGAGTTTACCGCAAACGGTTTTACAAACAATCTCTCTCACAAGCGTGGAGTGCTTTCTATGGCTCGCTCCGAAAGCAATGATTCCGCATCATCACAGTTCTTTATTTGCCATAAGGATGCTACAAGCCTTGACGATAAGTACGCGGCATTCGGTTACGTTGTTTACGGTCTTGATGTTGTGGATATAATTGCAGGTCTTGAAACCGATAGCGACGATGCTCCCAAGCAGAAGGTAACTATTGAAAACGCAAGCTTTGTAAAGAAAAAGGGATAATTTTATAAAATAAATTTTGGGCTACCTTGCATTAGCAATTATTGCTTTGCAGAGTAGCCCTATTTGTATTATTTTAAAAAAATCGTAAATCCTATTCATATAAGCCTTTGAAAGGATGTTTATGAGAATAGGAATGAAAGCCAAAAAAGGTGCTTTTTGCATATATTGCCGATATATAAAGCGATTTTTAGACATTATATTTTCGGTTATTTTAATAATATTTTTATCGCCTCTAATGCTTGTTATATCTCTTTTAATAGCTTTGGAAACAAGAGGCGGAGCGATATTTAGGCAAAGCAGAATGGGCAAGGACGGTAAGGTTTTTGTTTGTTACAAGTTTAGAACTATGAAAAGCGATGCTCCGCACAGTATACCCGCAAAGGAGCTTGTCGATTCGCAAAAATATGTAACGAGGGTAGGTCGCCTCTTACGCCGAACGAGCCTTGACGAGCTTCCACAGCTTTTTAACGTTTTGAAGGGAGATATGAGTATCGTTGGACCAAGACCTCTTATTTGTGAGGAGTACGAGGTGCATAAATTGCGCAAGGCTTGCGGGGTATATTCCTTGCGTCCGGGGCTTACGGGGCTTGCACAGATAAACGGACGCAATTTGCTTTGCGATAGCGAGAAGATAGAAAATGATAAGATTTATCTTGATAATGTGAGAATTAGTCTTGACGCTAAAATTATTTTAATGACCTTCGGTTGCGTTTTTGCAGGTAGAGGCATTAACGCTCGGAATAAACCTAAATAATAATGCATATTTTTTTATGAGCCTTTCGGATTATGTAATTTATTAATCAAGGTATGAAAGGGGATTATAAAATATGAAAAAGCACGCACTAATATTTATTTTGCTCCTTGCAGCATTACTTCTTTTTTGCTCCTGCCAAAAAGAAAAAAAGACCTGCGAGGAGCTTTTGCTCGTAGGTCTTGATTATGGAATCGACGGTTATGCTGATGACGGATATATATTTTTAAGGAATGTGGATGAAGCGAGTGTGTTTTTTATGCCCGAGAAAACGAGAACGCTAATGTACGGTCAAAAATTCTCTGATGTGCTAAAAGCAACCTGCGATTTTGCAATTTACGTTTCGGCATCAAAGCCGTACGAGGTAGCGGTTTTTGAGTGTTATTCTCAAAACGATGCCGATGAGATATTAAGAATGTGCTACGAGCGTGCGGATGAACTGAAAATAGGCTTGCGGTTTACCGAATGGGATATGGCAAGCAAGGTAATTGAGCTCCAAGTATATAAAAATTACGTTATTTTTTGCTTTACCGATTCAAATGAACAAAATGTGGGAACAATAGCAGAGATAAGGGAGCTGCTCGGTTAGAAAGCGTTATAAGCCAATATATCACTCCGTAAATTGTGCCGCTAAGAGTACCGTAAAGAATAACGGGACCGCAAACGGTAAATATTTTTGCTCCCACGCCGAGAACGTAGCCCTCGGCACGTGAGTCTATGGCAGGGGATGCTACTGCGTTTGCAAATCCGGTTATTGGTAAGAACGTTCCTGCTCCTGCTATTTTGGCAATTTTATCGTATACACCAAGACCGGTAAGAAGAACCGAAAGAAAAATTAGCGTTATTGATGTTAGAGTTGATGCCTGTGAAGAGGGAATAACTGATAGTGAGCTATAGAGCATTGTTAAAAGCTCGCCTAATAGACAAATAGAACCACCGATTAAAAATGCAAATAAACAGTTTTTTAAAATGGGAGATTTCCTTGCGTGTGCGGATGCATATTTTTTGTATTGCTCTTTGCTTATAGTTATTTTCGATTTCATTCTTTGCCTCCAAAAGCTATATACTGTTATTTGTCTATAGTTTTTGCGAGGATTAAAAAATTATGCTTTACTTTTTTTGTTTTTTGGTGTATAATATTGACAGATGATTGAATTTGTGGAGGTAATTATGTCAGAATTTAATAGCTTTTGCAAAAAGGTAAAAAAGACCGCCGTTAAGGTAGTTAAAAAAACAGGTGAGGCTGCAGATATTGCGGCAAAGTACGTTAAGCTTCAAAGAATAGATTCTAAGTTATCCGATAGATATGAGGTTTTGGGCAGACTTACCTATAAGCAGTTAAAAACAGGGGAGAGCCACGCCGAAAAGATAGCGCTTTATATCGACTCTATTGATAAGCTTCGCGCCGACAGAAAGGCACTCAATGAAGAGATAGAGGCTGATAAGGCAAAGCTAAAGTTCTCGGAGAACAATGTTGAGGAAACGGCGGAAAACGCTGATATAGATAATTAATTATTAAAAGCGACGGAGGTAAAAATCTGTCGCTTTGCTTTATCATATATAAAAAATAAACGGCACACCGAAGTGTACCGTTATTTGGTGCGAGAAACGGGACTTGGTCTCGTCGCTACGACGCAAAGCCGAGTATTGATTTTGGCTTTGCTACGCGACTCGGTCTTCCGCGGCTCTGACAACACACTGTGTTGTCATTCACTACCGCTCCCCTTCAAGCCCCGTTGTTTAAATTCGCACAAAAAAAGACGACATACCGAAGTATATCGTCTTTTTGGTGCGAGAAACGGGACTTGAACCCGTACGGTGTAACCACACGCCCCTCAAACGTGCGCGTCTGCCAGTTCCGCCACTCTCGCATATAGGTCGCTTGCGCAACATTGATATTATACTACAAAACATATTGTTTGTCAATACCTTTTTATAAAAAAGTTTATAAAAAATGAAAAAACTTTTAAATAATCGGAAATCAGCAAAAATAAAACTTTTTGAATTTTTTTAGATTTTTTTCAAAAAACTATTGACAAAGAAACTTTTATATGATATAATAATCAAGCGCTCGCAGGT
>JAZRAJ010000028.1:0-6722 GCA_045634485.1 Eubacteriales bacterium
ATAGAAAACAACAAAGTGCCAATTCATCTCAAGGTCGCACTCACGATTAAGGAAGCAGCAGAGTACAGCAACATCGGAATCAATAAGATTGACAGTATGTTGCGCACTCCAAATTGTCCCTTCGTGCTATTCGTTGGTACAAAGAAGCTCGTGAAGCGCAAAGAGTTTGAGCAATATATCAGCGAACGGCTTATAATCTAAGCTTTGTAGCAAAAATTTACAATTTTTTCGTGAGAATTTTTACACAACCGCTTGAGAAAAAGAGTATTATGTGCTATAATTTAACATGTAGCAGTGTGCTCTTTTTCTCTCTGTGAGAAAGGAGTTCAAAATTGGGAAAAAATCTCAAAGGCAAAGACTGCGGTAAGGGTATCTATCAAAGAAAGGACGGGTTATACAGTGCGCGTTTCGTCGATAAAACCGGCAAACGGCACGAAAGGTATTTCCAGACTATCCCCGAAGCAAAAAACTGGATAGAAGAAGCAAAATATGCGGATAAGCACGATGATGTTTTTGTTGCAACCGACACCACTGTTGACGAATGGTTCAACTTTTGGATTGAAAATATCGTTGGGGATTTAGCTCCCAATACTCTCCGAAATTACAGAGAGCGATATTTTCATAACATTCAGCCCGTGATGGGAAAGATGATGATTGCGAACGTAAAGCCGATGCATTGTAAAAAGGTGTTCATTCAGATGGATGCCGACTATGCAGGCTCTACAATCCGTCAAGCATATATCACGATGGGGACGATGTTTAAGGCAGCTAAAATGAACGACCTTATAGCAAAGCACCCCATGGATGGAGTCCGGTTCACAAAGCCTGTTCGTGCAACAGACGATATTAGATTTCTTACCCGTGAAGATCAGCGCAAATTTCTTGAAATAGCACGTCGCTCTCACAACTACAACCAATATGCATTGATCCTGGAAACTGGATTGCGTACAGGAGAAATGATCGGTCTTACGTGGGATGCGATTGACTTTGAGAAACGCACGTTGACAGTGAATAAGACGTTGGAGTTCCGTCATGCTCAGCATTTTTGGAGAACAGGACCACCCAAGACACAGCAAAGTTATCGTACCATTCCTTTGACGGATCGGGCATACGAAATCCTAAAAGGAATATGGGATAACCGTGAGGGCAGAAAAGAAGCTCCTATACTGTCTGAAACGCTGGAGTATATCGATAGGCGAACAGGAGTCACATCCAAGCTTGTGATGCGAAATCTTGTGTTCATCAACTATCGTACCGGCGCACCCGCCAAAAACAGTTCTTATGATACCCACCTCTACAAGCTCTGCGACGAAGCAGGGATCGAACGCTTTTGTATGCACGCTTTACGCCATACATACGCCACGCGGGCAATCGAAAGCGGTATGCAGCCCAAGGTGCTGCAAAAACTACTGGGACACGCCAGTATCAAAACAACTATGGATAGGTACGTTCACGTAACGACCGATTCTTTAGATCAAGCTGTAAGACAATTTCAGCAAAACGGGGTTTACGCATAAAAATCTATGCAAATCAATGCGAAAATGGCGTAAAAATGGAGTAGATCCAAAACGCCAAAGTGCGAAAACCTTTGTAAAATAAGGAAAAATTAAAGGAGATTAGATAAAAATGAAACTTGGTATAGTAGGACTTCCTAACGTTGGAAAAAGCACGCTTTTTAATGCGCTCACGAATGCAGGCGCAGAGTCGGCTAACTATCCCTTCTGCACGATAGAGCCTAACGTCGGCGTTGTAACCGTGCCCGACAAGCGTCTTGACTATCTCGAAAAAATGTATAATTCCGAAAAATACACTCCCGCCGTTATCGAATTTGTTGACATTGCGGGACTCGTAAAGGGTGCCTCCAAGGGCGAGGGGCTTGGCAACAAATTCCTCTCTCACATCCGTGAGGTTGATGCAATCCTTCACGTTATCCGTTGCTTTGAGGACGAGAATATTATTCACGTTGACGGCAACATTAACTCGCTTCGCGACCTTGAAACCATTAACCTCGAGCTTATATTCTCTGATATCGAAATGGTAGAGCGCCGTATCGACAGAACGAAAAAGGCTATGAAGGGCGATAAAACTCTTGCCTCCGAGCTTGCAGTTTTTGAGCGCATCCACGCCGCTCTCTCGGACGGTAAGTGCGCTCGTGAGCTTGACCTTGATGCAGACGAGCTTGCATATCTTTACGATACCCCCCTTCTTACCTTAAAGCCCGTTATCTACGTTGCAAACGTAAGCGACCTTGAAGCGGGTAAGGAGCCCGTTGGCAACGCAAACTACGATGCTCTTAAGGCCCAGGCAGAAAAGGAGCATTCACAGATAATTGCAATCTGCGCTCAGCTTGAGGCAGAGATTGCCGAGCTTGACGACGAGGACAAGCAAATATTCCTTGACGATCTTGGAATTGCCGAAAGCGGTCTTGACCGTCTTATCAAGGCAAGCTACTCGCTTTTAGGTCTTATCTCCTACCTTACCGCAGGTCAGCAGGAGGTTCGCGCTTGGACTATTACCAAGGGAACTAAGGCTCCACAGGCGGCAGGAAAGATACACAGTGACTTTGAGCGTGGATTTATCCGCGCAGAGGTTGTTTCCTTTGAGGACCTCGAGCGTCTTGGCAGTATGAACGCCGTTAAGGAGGCGGGACTCTACCGCAGTGAAGGAAAGGAATACGTTATGCGTGACGGAGATATCGTTCTCTTCCGCTTCAACGTTTAATTCGAGGATTTCACAATGAGAATGAGAAAAAAGAAGCACGGTGAGGAGCGTATAAACGCTTGCGCCGAGTTAAGAATCGTTGACCCCGCTATAATGCTTTCGGGTCTTGATAATCTATTTCCCGAAAAGCAGCCCATACATATGGAAATCGGATGTGGCAAGGGTAAGTTTGCCTGCGATATGTCAAAAAAGCATCCCGGCGTAAACTTTATTGCTGTTGAAAAGGTGCCCGACGTTTGTTGCGTTGCGCTTGAAAAGGCTATGGCGCAAAGGGGCGAGCGCACCTGCGATAATCTTCGCTTTATAATCGGAGATGCTAAAACTCTTGCAGAAAACGTTCCCGAGCATTCGCTTGATTGCATCTATCTCAATTTTAGCGATCCGTGGCCTAAAAAGGGACACGCAAAGCGTAGACTTACGCACCGTGGATTTCTTGAGATATACAAAAAGCTCTTAAAGGATGACGGAATATTAAGATTTAAAACCGACAACGCAGGACTCTTTGACTTTAGCCTTGAGGAATTTGAGGCTATTGGAGCCACTATTATTTGGCAAACTCGCGACCTTCATTCAAGCGAGAAGAACGCCGACAACGTTATGACAGAGTACGAAAAGAACTTCTCGGAAAAGGGCTTTTCTATCTGCTCCGCGTGGGTAAAATTTAATTAACCGATAAAAATACAAAATGAAAGGCGGTGCTGCTATGGAGCCATCGGGAGTTATAATAATCAACAAGCCCGAGGGGATGACGTCACACGACGTTGTAAACAAAATGCGCCGTCTTTTTTCGACGAAGCGCGTAGGTCACACCGGCACGCTTGACCCTATGGCAACGGGTGTTCTCGTGGTTCTCATCGGTCGCGCGGCAAAGGCGGCGGAATATCTTTCAAGCGACGAAAAGGGCTATCTTGCCACTCTGCGACTCGGTACTACCTACGATACCGAGGATATAACCGGCACTCCCCTTTCGGTTTGCGAGGATATACCCGACGAGAATACCATTTACACGGCAATAAACGGCTTTGTGGGCGAAATATCGCAAATTCCGCCTATGTATAGCGCTCTAAAGGTTAACGGCCAAAAGCTTTGCGATCTCGCTCGTAAGGGTATTGAAATCGAGCGTGAGGCACGCCCTGTTACGATATACTCTATAGACGCTAAAAAATGCTCTCTGCCGACCGATTATACCCTTTTAGTAAAATGCTCGGCAGGAACCTACATTCGAACTCTCTGCGCCGACATCGGCTCGGCTCTCGGCTGCGGTGGCGCTATGGCAACGCTATGCAGAACTCTTGCGGGCGGATTTTCCATTGAGGACTCGCACACTCTCGAGGAGCTTGAATCGCTTTCGCTTAACGAGCGTCTTTCGCTTCTAATTCCAACCGAAAGTCTATTTAGCGACCTTGAAGCCGTCAAGCTTCCCTCCTTTTACGAGAAGCTCTGCCGCAACGGATGCGAGATATATCTTAGCAAGCTTCGTCTAACCAATTCTCCATCTCTTGGTCAACGAGTTCGACTTCTCTCTCAATCGGGCGATTTCTTTGCCCTCGGCGAGGTTCGTGAATACGATAGCGGTCCTGCTATCAAGGCTATTAAGCTTTTTGATATTTGATTTATAAGTAATAATGTTATGCGGGGAAAAACTTTCTTAAAAGAAAGATTTTTCCCCGCACCCCTTTTCAAAGAATTTGTAAAAAGGGGAGTATTTTTTAGCATAATTAGTGTGCTCGACGGTTGAATGTGGTGTGTTTGCACCGCACCTAAGTGGGAAGTTTTTGGTTTCGCTTTTTTCAAAAAGCGAACGGGTTTGGGCAGAGCCCATAAAACGGCGTGCATGTTTTGCCAAGCTTTTTCTTTGCGCCTCTTGTGCCAAAGAAAAAAGCGGTATTATCACAAGCGCAAAATAAAAAGGGTTGTCAACTGACAACCCTTTTTACTGTTTACTATTGATATTACTACCTACAAATTACTTTCCCATGAAGAAAGAGGATGTGGTAGTTGCAGGCTCGGTTATTGCAATAACGATAACAAAAACAACTGCGAGTATAACGAAGATTATAGAAAGAATAGAGGTAATGATGCTCAATGTTCTTTCCTTTGTCTTGCCCTTGTTCTTTGAGAAGAAGGACTCACCTGCTCCTGCGATAGTTCCGGAAAGGCTCTTTTCCTTACCCGTCTGCATAAGTATCAAAACAGCTACTACTGCCGCAAGTACCATAAGTATTATTCCAAGTGTTAATTCTAATGCCATAACAGACCTCCAAAAATCGTCTTATTTTCTTTATTTTTAAACGTTAATAATCATTAGCCTTAATATTATAACACAACTTTTGATAAAATGCAATAGCATTTTGACATTTTTTCAAAATTATTTATATCAAAGCGATATTCATTAAAAAAGAGAGCCTCAAGCCTGAAGCTCTCTTTGTTTTTATTATTTAACTATTAACCGATAGCACCGGTGTTGCCGTTTGAGCTTCCGTTGCCTGCTATCTCAAGGTTGCTATAAAGTGTATAGCCCTCAACGGTTGTAGACTCGCTGGAGGGGTTACCGCCATTGTAAAGCTTACCTGTACCCTTTATGTATGCCCATACGCCGTCCTCGGAAACCGAAACAACGGTAATCTCGCCTGTTCCCTTAGGAATCTGCGCCACGATAGAGCCTGCGCTGAACTCATCGGAATCAAGAACCTTAAAGGTGTTGGGATAACCGTCTGCCAAGGGGAACTTACG
The DNA here is from genome assembly GCA_045634485.1 of Eubacteriales bacterium. Lineage (GTDB taxonomy): Bacteria > Bacillota > Clostridia > Oscillospirales > CAG-272 > HGM12713. The sequence goes on from JAZRAJ010000028.1 coordinate 5,455, forward strand.
AACGATAGCGTTATTTGCGTTAATGGTAGACTTAATCTTTGTAATAACTGCAGAGCCGTCGTCGTTCTTCTTCTCGATGAAGTTAACAGACTTTGCATTGGTTGTAATAAGATCGTTTGCAATATAACCCGTTACGGTTGAGCCGTCCTTGGTGTAGGTAACCTTACTCCACTTGTTGTTCTTTTCGGAACGTGTGAGAGAAGAGCCAAAGGGTGCGGTTGCAAGAATATCAACGCTTGACTTATCACTTGCCTGCGCACGGATATTAGCGGTATAAAGAACGTAAACGGTGTCGTTTACACTCTCCATAGTGGTGCTGCTTGAATTATTGTTGCTTCCGGAGTTGTTGGTGTTATTAGTGTTAGAGGGCTTAATGGTTTCGCCGTTCTCGTCGGTTTCGGGCTCGCTTGTTTCTATATCGTCGCCACCGAAGTCAACTACGAAATCGTCGTTTTCATCCTCAATATTGTTACCGCCTTCGTTACAGGAAACGAGTGCAACCGATGCGGACATAATTAAAGCAAGTAAAATAGCAAGTGTTTTTTTCATTTTTTTCTCCTTCGTAATTTCAAAATCTATATCTTAATCTTTTACATACAATTTTTTAGACTTTTCTGCGGATTTTTACAATATTTTTCGCATTTTTGTGCGCAAAAACAAAGCATACGCAAAATGTATAATTTATTATAACATAGTAAAATATATAAGTCAATAGAAAATGAAACTTTTTTTGAAAAAATTTTGCTCTTTTTTTCGACTTTTTCTACGTTATAACGTTTCGCCCTTAATAAGCAATCTAATAGACTCAACGGCAACCTTTATTGCCTTTTCGGTATCGTGAGTTTCGCTCGAGGAATCGTCAAGTCCTGCCGCAAATCTCTCCTGATTCCATACGCAAAGGAACACGGAGCCCGTCTTAATTCCGAGGCTTGCTCCAACTACGTAAAGAGTTGAGGATTCCATTTCGCTCGCAAGCACTCCAAGACGCTTCCAAGCCTCCCACTTTTGGCAAAGATCAGACTCTGTAGGCATTCTGTGAGGAGAGTGCTGACCGTAAAAAGAGTCCTTGCTCTGCACTACGCCTACGTGGTGATCGTATCCGAGTTTTTCAGCACTTTCGCAAAGAGCGAAAAGCACCTTGTGGTTTGCGACTGCGGGGAATATTGTGGGGGCGTATTCAAGAGACGTTCCGTCCTGTCTTACCGCTCCGCTCGCTATAACCACGTCACCGGATTTTACGTCAAGAGAAATACCTCCGCAGGTACCAA
>JAZRAJ010000029.1:0-19764 GCA_045634485.1 Eubacteriales bacterium
TTTGCCAAGCTTTTTCTTTGCGCCTCTCGTGCCAAAGAAAAAGCGGTATTAAGGATTATATGTTTGTTAAGCGGGCGACCGCAGGTCGCCCCCACGGCATATCATCATTATTTCACGGTAGGTGAGAACTCTGTGTTGTCAGCTTGCGTCAAATGCAATCAATACAATATTCGTTCCATCTATGTGTGCAAAAAGCCCTAAAAATAAACTAATATTGTAAAAAAGATTGACAAATGACCTCCATTTATAATATAATTATAGGTAGCTACAAAAAGTTATAAAATAGGAGGCTATTATGCAGACCTTTGAAAAAATAGACGTAAAATCTCTTGACAACGCAACCAAGGCTATCGGCGACGATTGGATGCTTATTACCGTTGACGATGATGACAACGGCAGGGTTAACGCTATGACGGCAAGCTGGGGTACCCTTGGATATCTTTGGCGCAAGCCCGTATGCATTTGCTTTGTTCGTCCCGAGCGCCACACGTTTAAGCTTTTAGGCGAGAAAAAGGTATTTTCTATCGCATTTCTCGATAGCGACAGACGTGATAATTACACGGTTTGCGGACGAGAGAGCGGAGCGGATATCGACAAGCTTAAAAGGTGTGGACTTACCACTATTACGCTTGACGGCGCTTCGGTTATAGCCGAGGCAGCTACTGCGATTACCTGCAGAGTTCTTTACGAGGATGATATAAAGGAAAGTGGATTTTTGGATAGAGAGCTTCTTTCGATATACGCAAAAGAGGGGTATCACAGAGTATACGTTTGCGAGATAATCGGTGCGTATAAAAGAGCTTAAAAATTAAGGTTAGAAATACAAAGGAAATATAAAAAATGGATATTTATGCAGACGTAAGGGCGCTTTGCGAGAGTGCAAAATGCGCATCAAAATCAATTGCTTTAGCAAATGAAACACAAAAAAATAAGCTTTTGCAAAGACTTTCCGAGCTTCTTTGCGAAAATTCCTCAAGCATAATCGAGGCGAATGCGCTCGATCTTGAAGCGGCAGAGTCGAACGGTGTGCCCAAAGCTATGCTTGATAGACTTATGCTTAATGAGGCGAGAATTAAGGGAATAGCCGATTCGCTTTTAAGCGTTGCGGCGCTTGACGATCCAATAGGCAAGGGTGACGTGTGGTCACGCCCCTCGGGTATAACCCTGCGCAGAATAAGAGTTCCGCTTGGTGTTGTTGGCATTATTTACGAGGCACGCCCTAATGTAACGGTGGATTCTGCGGCGCTTTGCTTAAAGACGGGTAACGCCGTTGTTCTTCGCGGTGGCAAGGAGGCTATAAACACAAACAAGGCTCTTGTTAGCGTAATTAAGTCGGCTCTCGTTGACTGTGGATTTAGCGCCGATGCAGTTGGACTTATTCAATCTACCGATAGAGAGAGCGCAAATGCGCTTATGTCCATGCGTGGACTTGTGGACGTGCTTATCCCTCGTGGAGGCAAGGGACTTATAAACGCTTGCGTGCAAAATTCAAAGGTGCCTGTTATCGAAACGGGAGCTGGCAACTGTCATCTTTACGTTGACGAATACGCAGACCTCGACAAGGCACTTAAGGTTGCCGTTAACGCAAAATGCTCGCGCCCCTCGGTTTGTAACGCAATCGAAACCGTGCTTGTTCACGCATCGGTTGCCGATAAATTCTTGCCCATGATGGCAGAGGCGTTCTCGCAGTATAATGTAGAAATTCGCGGTACCGATAGGGTATGCGCAATAATCTCTGCAAGCACAGCAACGGACGAGGATTTTGCAACTGAGTATGACGATTACATCGTTTCGGTTGGCGTGGTTGACTCGCTTGATGAGGCAATTTCACACATTAATAAATATAGCACCGGACACAGCGAGGCTATAATTACCGAAAATATGAAGAATGCCGACGAGTTTTCAAGCCGTATCGACTCTGTTGCGGTTTACGTTAACGCATCCACGAGATTTACCGATGGTGGAGAATTTGGCTTCGGCGCAGAGATAGGAATTTCAACGCAGAAGCTTCACGTTAGAGGTCCTATGGGACTTATGGCGCTTACCACCGAGAAATATCTTATCGTCGGCGACGGCGCAATTAGATAAGGAGTGCGGAAGATGGCAGGATTACTTATTTGCTCGGATATCCACGGAGATGCCGTTTCGGCTAAAAAAATAATTGAGGCATTTGAGCGCCACAAGGCAGAAAAGCTTGTTATTTTGGGAGATATACTTTACCACGGCCCAAGAAACGATTTACCCGACGGATATGCTCCTAAAAGGGTTATTGAAATACTTAACGTATATAAGGATAAAATACTTGCAGTTCGTGGAAATTGCGAGGCAGAGGTTGACCAAATGGTGTTAAGCTTTCCCGTGCTTGCCGATTACGCATTTATAGAGCGTGACGGACTTCGCTTTTTTGCAACACACGGACACGTCTTTAATAAAAACGCGCTTCCGCCTATTGTAAGCGGTGACATCCTTTTGCACGGTCACACTCACGTTCCCGTTGCAGAGGAGTTTGGTGATGGATTTTATTATATAAATCCCGGCTCGACCTCTATTCCAAAGGAAAACTCGCCTAAAAGCTATATCTATTATGAGGATAGAACCTTTAAGTTTATGACACTTGATGGGGAAGAATATAAGACTATTAAAATATAAAAATTGCGCTCGACTATGCTTTAATCGTCGAGCGCATTATTTTTATCGACCTCACGGTCTTTATGAGGAGAAAAGCCTCATACTTTTTACTGCTTTTAATTTTTTATGGGATTATTCACAAAGCCCGCAACCGCCCAATCGGCGTGGTCATAATTTTTACCGGTATATTCAACGTGGTCGGTATAAAGACGTATTTGCTTTGCTCCCTCGGGAATATCAATATCAAAAACGTAATGCTTGGTTATACCTAAAAGCGAGGATTGGTCAACGTGCTTTCCGTCTATATAAACGTGGAATATCATTCCGTAGAAATTAGGCTCTTTTACCTTATTAGCAGTCATTTGAGCGATAACCTCGTCATCCATACCAACAACCGCAACAAATTTTTTTGCGCCCTCGGGAATATCCATTATAATATCCGACTCGGCATGCGCGCCAATTCCTTTGGAGAATTTATTTCCTGAAAGGGAAAAGGTATTCTTATCTATCGTTTTGTCTATTTGAAGCGTTCCCCAACCGTTGGTTGCCTTTTTCCATTTCGACCTTATATCACCTGCAAAAACGTCAACGGTATTCGTGGACCAATAAATGAATTCGCTTGATTCTTGTGCATAGCAAACACCGTCTTGAACAAGATATGCCTTAAGCGTAAGGTAGTAGCAGGATGAAGCGGGAATTTTAAATTTTTCAATCGGTACAGCATCACTAAAGGTTGAATTTTTGCCTGCTGAAACATATACCGTAGGCGAGTCATAGCTGCTTGCCGTAAAGTTAACCTTTACAGCTTGTCCAACCGTTACAACCTTGCAGGTTTCGGTTGAAAAGGTAAGCGTTGGCTTTGTATAGTAATTATCCATGCTTCCAAGATTATATACGTTGGTATATCCCATATCTAAGAGCCTTTGGAGCGCTTGAGTAGAGCGCTTAGCCATAGAGCAGTAAAGCACTATGGGAGTGGATTTATTAGGGACTATTGATGCTATCTTTTGCTCAATTTCAACGTAATAAATATTTTTCGCTCCGTTTATATGTCCCTGCGCAAATTCCTCAGCAGTGCGAACGTCTATAAGAGTGGCACCGTTTTTAATAAGATTTTTGGCTGTCATAGGACCGATGTTGTAATCGGATATCATAGGCTCTGTTGAGGGCTTTGAGCTGCCCTCGCTACCTTGAATATCCACGGTTTCTCCCTCTGCGGTATAAACGAGTGTTCCGTGAGAGGGAATAGTTACTGTAATTTTGCCGTCGACTGCGATATCCTCGTGAGTCCACGCATCTCGAACCACTTCAACGCCGTCAAGTCCTACCTCGGAAAAAATAACGGTTACTGTCTTTTCTGAATCGGTATCGTTAAGAAATGCAAATGCTTTCTTTCCCGAATTTGCTTTTCCAAGATCCTTTGCCCAAACCTCAACGCCACCGTAAGACTTTACGGGAATTGCCTGAATGCAAGCAACGTCTTGATTTATTGCTATAAGCTCTTTGTTTGAAATGATTGACAAGGTTTCCTCGGATATGCAATTAAGGTCCATTCCGAGCATAAGAGGCGTTGACATCATGCACCACATAGCAAAGTGCGTTTTATCCTCCTCGTAGCTCATTCCGTTACCGACCTGAAGCATATCAAGATCGTTAATGTGTCCGGGACCGTTATATTTAGCAAGGTCACGAATTTTGTTTACTTGATAAATAACCGATTCGTAAGTATTGGTTATATCCGCGCCCGTTCTCCAGGAATCGGCAACATCCACTACCCATTCTCCCGGGAAAGCCCATGAGCATACGTTGTATATCTTATCCTTACCGGTCTTTTTTTCGATATCCTTGACAATATTACCGATTTTAGTATAAGCTGTTTTTTGACTGAGCTTCAACTCATTACCACCGCACCAGTCAACCTTTATAAAATCGTAATCCCAATCTATAAGATAGCGCTCAAGGTCCTTTTTTTCATAGCCGTAAAGTCCTACCTTGGTATTTTGTCCCTCTCCGCTATATAGTGCTGCGCAAGTGTTTGCTCCCGCATCGGAATATATACCTGCTTTGAGTCCCATACCGTGAATTTTTGTTGCAAGCTCTTTCATTCCCGATGGAAAACGCTTTGCGTGGGTTACAACGTATCCGTCCTTGCCTCTGCCGTTCTGCCAACCGTCGTCTACGTTAACGTAAATATATCCAAGGTCGTCAAGTCCATATTCAACAAGCTTTTCTGCCTGTGATAAGATGATTTCCTCGGAAATTCTGGGATGATAGGCATTCCAAGATGCCCACCCCATTATCGGCGTTTTTCTCGGTGCTTCAGGTGTTTTCACTTCTTCGTCCTCTGTATTGGTATTCTTTTCACTTTCTTTTTGCGTATTACTTTCGCCAATGCTTTCGCCAATGCTTTCGCTAATGCTTTCATCTCCCTCAAGCGACTTTGCAGAGCAACCTGCGAGGGTACTGAGTAAAAGTATGAAAGCAATAAATCTTAAAAGTTTTTTTCTCATAATTATATTTTTTCTCTTTTAATATTTGCTCCAAGTGAGCGAAGCTTTTCGATTATGTGGTCATAGCCACGTTCTACAAGCTCAATGTTTGTAACGGTGGTAATACCCTTTGCGGCAAGACCTGCGAGTATAAGCGCCGCTCCCGCTCTTAGGTCGGGTGCTTTAACGGTTGCGCCGTTTAGCTCGGGAACGCCGAATATATTAAGCGTTGAGGTTTGCTCGTCATAATTGATATTTGCGCCCATATTTATAAGATGCTCCTTATATTTAAAGCGCGATGAATATATTCCGTCGGAGATATTGCTAACTCCCGAGGCAAGCGTCATCAAAGCGCTAAATTGAGGTTGCATATCGGTGGGAAATCCGGGATAGGGGTTTGCCTTTATCGAGGTGCATTTTAGTTTTTGCACGGGATTTACAGTGACGTAGGAGTCGCCTATTTCAATTGGAACGTTTGCCTCGGTAAGCTTTGTAATAATTGAGTCAAGGTGCTTGGGAATTATGTTTGTAACTCGCACTCTACCCTTAGTAATAGCGCCTGCTATCATATATGTACCCGCCTCTATCATATCGGGGGCGATAGAATACGAGCAGCCCTTAAGCTCCTTTACGCCCGTTATTCTTATCGTGGTGGTTCCCGCACCCATAATTTTTGCTCCGCAAGCGTTAAGGAAGCAAGCGGTGTCAACTATGTGAGGCTCACGAGCGGCATTCTCAATAACGGTAACTCCGTCGGCAACTGCGGCGGCGTACATTACGTTTATCGTTGTGCCAACCGATGCGATGTCAAAGTATATCGATGCGCCCTTGAGTCCGTTTGGAGCGGTAAGGCTTATTGCGGCGTTGCTCTCGTAGGAGTATTTTGCGCCGAGCATAGCAAGGCTCTTTAGGTGCTGAGCAATAGGACGTCCGCCTCCAAAATCACAGCCCCCGGGGTGACCAACGAGTGCTTGATTAAATCTGCCAAGCATCGTTCCCCAAAGATAGTAGGATGCGCGTATCTTGCTTACAAGCTCAAGCGGAGGAATTTTAGGCTCAACGCCCGAGGTATCAATAATTACCGTGCTTGTATTTATAAATCTAACGCTTGCGCCAATGCTTTCAAGTATGGCAAGCGAGTCCTTTACGTCGCTTATATCGGGGAGATTGCTTATGGTGCAGGTGCCCCTTGTAAGAATAGTTCCAAAAATAATTGGGAGTGCGGAGTTCTTCATTCCGCTTATAGCTACATCACCGTTCAGCGGTATACCGCCGCAGATGATAAATTTTTCCATAGTTGCCTCCGATCAAGAGTTAGTTTTGTGTATCGGTTGTGGTAGTATCTGTAGTATTAGTATCGGTTGTGCTGTTCTCGTTTTTGTAGTAAGCAACGGCAAGGTCAACCACCATTCCGTAGCTCTTTGAGCCCTCCTCAACACCGTTCATATTAAGGAAGGTATCGTTAACCGCACCTGATACGTCACTTACAACGGTTTTCTGATATTTTTTAAAGAAATTTGAATAAGCCGCCATATCGGTTTTTACGCCGTAGGGAAGACTGTAATATACGGGAGTATAAGCCTCCCTATCTGCCGAGTAGAGCGCATTTGCTACGTATTCGAAAACGTTGAGATATGCGGAATAGCGAATATAGTGGTCATCGGATTCCATGCAAACGAGGAATGCAACAAAGTTTGCCTCGTCCTCACGCGCAATGCCTCTCTGGTGGGCAAATTCGTGCGCTGCGGTGTAGGGAAGAACGTAGTCGGGGAAGTTTACGTTGAGGTTAGCCTCGCCTGTAAAAAAGGTATATACGCCGCTAATGTGCGTATAGGTCATAGGCTCGCTAAGCATAACCTCCTTGATGTTACTGTAAAGCGGAGAGATAAAATCGTATTTCTCGCAAGCCTTCTCGTAAGCCTCCATAAGCTTATCGTTAAGCTCGTCGTAGCCGTAGGGCATTACGGAAAATCCCTCGCCGTTAAAGATTATATATTCAGCCTCTTTTGCAAGCTCGCTTGAAAGGATAGATGCGGTTTCGTAAAGCTCCTCGGCGCTTACCTTTTGCTTATCAAGACCCATCTTTTGGTCAAGAGTTGAGCCGTGGTATGCGGGCACGAAGCCTAAGGTATAGGTTGTAAAAACGTAGGATGCAATTGAAAGCATTATAACGCAGAATACGCCTACGTTGCGCCAAGAGTCGCAATACTTTTTAACGCCTATTCCAACCACTACTACGACTATAACGGGAATAAGGATTACGAGCATTTCGGCAAGCGAAAAGGGAATCCAGGTCGTAAGGTAGGAAAGAGCGCCTCGAACTATGGGCGATATATGCTTATTAAAGAAATCGCAAAACTCGGGAGCGTTTAAAAAAACTATATAAAGCACTGCGCAAAATGCGGCAATTCCCAAAAGTATTTTTGAAAAAAGCGGAATGTGCTTCTTTTCAATAACCTCCTCGGGCTCGTTGCTTTCCTTAGGATTGTTTTCTATATTATTTTCTATATTTTCTATATTGCTTTCGTTGCTTTCAGTGTTTTCGTTGTTAACCAAAAAATCTTTTTCGTTGTTAGAATTCATCTTTATCAATCCTTAAATTATTTTTGTTTTATAATATCTAAATGTGCGTCCTCGCCAAAAAGCTTTACTATAAGCGTTGCCATATCCTCGCTTGGAGGTGCGCTAATAAGCATAGGCTCGTTGGTTCTTGGGTGTATAAACTCAAGCGAGAGTGCGTGAAGTGCGTGTCGAGAAATAAGAGGGCTCTCCTTGCCGTACATATCGTCGCCGAGTATAGGCGCTCCTAAGTGCGAAAAATGCACTCTTAGTTGATGCGTTCTTCCGGTTATAGGAGAGGCAAGCACAAGCGAGTAGCCATCGCATCTTGCTAAAACCCTGTATTTCGTAATAGCACGGTCGCCGCCCTCGTTCTTGTCGCATACCCTGCGAAATATAATGCTTTCTGCCTCGCGCTTAATATAGGTGTCAATAACACCCTCGTCGGAGTCAAGCACGCCGTCAAGAATAGCGATATATTTTTTGTTGATATTTCCGTTTTTCATAGAGTCGGAAAGACGGGAGGCACTTATTCTGTCCTTGGCTATAAGTAAAATTCCACTCGTGTTTCTGTCAAGACGGCTTATAGCGCGGAAAACGAAGGGCACACCCTCCTCTTGATATTTATATGCAAGGGCATCGGCTAAGGTGTCGCCTCGATGATTGTGTGAGGGGTGCGTTGGCATATCTGCGCTTTTGCTTGGCAGAACGATATATTCATCCTCGTACACAATGTCAAGCGGTAGGGAGGTAGGCGTTAGCACGCCGTCCCTTTCTACGTCTTCGGTTGCAAGAAAAAGAACGTCGCCCGTGGTAACCGTTTTTCTAACGGTAACCCTTTCGCCGTTAAGCATTATTCCGTTGTCAAGAAATTTAAGCTGCTTTGTAAAGGCAAGTGAAAGCCCCACTCCGTAGCGAAGTATCTCCTTTACGGTCTTGCCGTTTTCCTCTGCCGAAATTTTGTATATCACTTATTCCTCACAAAAAATCATAAAAATAATTATACATAATAATTATATCACGGTAAGAGGTATATTACAATATTTTTTTAGAAATTTAGAATATTTTTTTGCTCGATTTTTGTAAAAGTGAGGGAAAAATAAAATAAAAAAATCTCAAAAATTTTAAAAAATATCTTGACATTTTATATTTTTGGTTAATTTGTATATCAACAGAAACGCAAAGTTTTCAACAGGTAAACTGTTGATTATTTTTATAGCCTGTTGAAAACTCTGTTGAAACTGTTGGAAACCTTGAAAAATAAGCATTTATTTTTAGCAAAAAATAAAAGGGGCTGTTGAAAACTTTCTAAAAAAGCTTGTCAACCCCTTTTTAAAAATTTATGCACTTTTGTCGCTTTGCACAAACAAAATTCGATTTATTTTGCTATCAAGGCTTTAATTGCCTCGGATGCCGCAATAAGTCCCGCAACCGACGGAACGAATGCTACGCTTGCGGGCGGAATTTTACTTTTTTTGTCATTTTCTTGGTTCTCGATAGGCGTTGGCGTTTTCGGCTCCTCGGTGGAATAAACAACCCTTAGATGGAAGATGCCTCGCTTTTTAAGCTCACGGCGCATAACCCTTGCCAAGGGACACATAGTGGTTTTGGATATGTCGGTAACGGTAAGTGCGGTGGGGTCAAGCTTGTTGCCCGTACCCATACAGCTTATCATCGAAACACCGTGCGCATTAGCGCTCTCGGCAATTGCAAGCTTTGCGCTAACCGTGTCGATAGCGTCGATAACGTAATCAAATTTATCAAAGGAAAAGTCGGATATATTTTCGGGTAAAACAAACCCATAGTGCTTTTCAATTATTATATCGGGATTTATGTCGAGTAAGCGCTCGGCAATTACGTCGACCTTGTAGCGTCCTACGGTGCTTTGCAGAGCGCAAAGCTGACGGTTGATATTGCTTTTTGAAACAACGTCGTTGTCAACGAGCAAAATTCTGCCAACACCGCTTCTTGCAAGAGCCTCTGCGGTGTAGCTGCCAACTCCGCCAAGACCGAAAAGAGCAACGTAGGAGTTGTTTAATTTATTTATCGAGTCCTCTCCGAGAAGCATCGCCTCACGTTCAAATTCTTCTTTCATTTTTGTGTTCCTTATTAAATGTGTAAATATATTTTTAGATATTTCGCCCCACGAGAGATAAATATTCCTCGTAGGAAATAAGTATTTTAAGTGCGGCAAGGAGTGCGTTTGCCGTCATATCGCAGGGAAGGTTAAGCTTTTTTGCAAGCTCTGCACGCTTTTGTGCGCTATTTTCTCCGCCCGAAAGACCGTCAATGTAAAAATCTGTTTTCGAAAGCGGATTTTCCGTCTGCGCTAAATATGCGCTTTCATTCTCAAATGGCGCTAAAAGCTTGTAAAGAAGGCTAAATTCCATACCCTCAACGCCAAGAGTTCCCTCGGCAGAGGGAGCATCCTTGCGCTTTTCCTTGCCCTCAATTTTTGGAATATATAATTGAATAAGCCGTTCCTTTGGAATTGCCGAGGTTATATGCGAGCGAATAAGCTTTCCCGCACCGTCACTGTCGGTAAGCAAAATTATAGGCGTACGAGCCGCAAGCTCACGCAAAAGTGAGAGGCGCTCGCTCTTTTTAAATATACCGAAGCCGTCGGTGGTTATAATGGTTGCGGAGCATATTTCAATCAACCGCAAGCGATCGTATTTTCCCTCAACGATTATCGGATAGGGAATAGAAAGCTTTTTTTGCATATCCTTTTCCTTTCGTAAAATTTATAAATACCTTAAAGCAGAATAAGCACGGCAACGCCGAGAAGTATTCGGTAAGCTCCAAAGGGTATAAAGGTGTGCTTGCGTACAAATCCAAGCAATAGCTTTATAGATAAAATCGATACTAAAAACGCTACTGTAAAGGCGATAAGCAGTATCGCAACGGCGTTTAACGTAAGAGTCGACTTGGAGTCCGCCAAAAATCTGCCAAAATCAAAAAGCTTTAGCGCACTTGCTCCTAAAATTGCGGGGATTGCCGCAAAAAAGGAAAACTCGGTTGCGCCCTTCTTATCAAGTCCAAGCACTCGCGCGCCAAGAATTGTAGCGCCCGAGCGTGACGTACCGGGGATTATTGCAAGCGCTTGAAAAAAGCCTATTGCAAGCGCCGAGCTATGCGTTACCGCCGTGACCTTGCGTGGTGCTTTTTTGCCGTGCGCTTCAATTAATTCAATAATTATAAATACGATTCCGTATATAATAAGTGTAGTCGCAACGATTTGCGGGGTAAACAGTAATCTGTCAAGGTCAATGCCAAGAGCCATTTCGCAGGCAAGGTCGGCGGTGTACCCAATTATTGCCGCAGGCAGAGTTACGATGATAAGCCTAACTAAAAGCGAATGATTGCTACGCTTAAATGGCGTTAGCCTATCAAAATATAAGACTATTACCGCAAGAATTGCTCCAAGCTGAATTACTACGTCAAACATCGAGCGAAACTGTAAATTAAGCTCTTGATTGCTTGATACGTTAAGCGAGATAACCTCCTCAAGCAATATAAGATGACCTGTTGAGCTTATCGGTAGCCATTCGCAAATTCCTTCGATTATTCCAAATATAATTGCCTTTAGGATTTCAATTAACATAGCGCGCCCTCTATAGCTTTTTTATAAAGACTATGAGCATAGGCGCGCTTTTATGTTATTCGCCTGAGCGTATTATGTCGCCCTCGTAGACCTCAAAGGGTACGCGAACGAAGAATTTTTGAGAGGGATGCGGAGCCGATTCAATTGGCTCGCCCTTGTCACTGTAAAGCTCGGTAACAGTAAACGCCTTGCCAATTTGCGAGGGAGATATTATTTCTGCCGAGTCGCCAAGCTTTATTTTGTTTCTTTGAATAAAGGGATAAAGTCTGCCATTCTCGTTTTCTTTAATAAGTGAGTCGGGAAGGGGCATCTCAAGTTGCGAGAGAGCCGTTGCAAAATATGCCTTTTCACGGATGTAGCCGTTTATCGTTGACATTTGAGGCTCCTTAAGCGGATCGTCAAGATAAAATCCCGTGCAGTATTCACGGTGCGAAACGCTTTCAAGCTCGCGCATAAGACGAGCATCAAAGGTGTAGTCCTCGGGCGAGCGGAGATATGAGTCGATAGCCATTCTGTATGCGTTGGTAACAACCGCCGCATAGTATGCGCTCTTCATTCTGCCCTCAATTTTAAAGGAGTCGATGCCCGCCTCGATTAACTGAGGAATAATTGAAATAGTGCACATATCCTTGGAGGACATAATAAAGCTTCCAAGCTCGTTTTCCTCAATGGGGTAGGGCTGGTCGGGACGCTTGATTTCGGTTATATTGTACTCCCAACGGCAGGGCTGAGCGCAAGCGCCACGGTTTGCATCTCTGCCTGTAAGCGAGTGAGAAAGCATACATCTTCCACTGTAGGATACGCACATAGAGCCGTGAACGAATGCTTCAAGCTCGATACCATCGGGGAGAGATGCCTTTATTTCCTTTATTTCGTCAAGCATAAGCTCACGCGCAAGAACCAAACGCTTAGCGCCAAGCTTAACGTATGCGTTGGCGGCGGCAGGGCTTACAATGCTTGCTTGGGTTGATACGTGAATTTCCATGTCGGGCATAATTTCTTTAATAAGATACATAACGCCCATGTCGGCAACAATGCAAGCGTCAATTCCCGCATCCTTAATGTATTCAAGAAAGGCACGAAGGTCGGGATATTCGTAGCCGTGAGGCATGGTGTTAAGCGTTAAATATATTTTTTTACCGCGAGCGTGAACGTATTTAGCGGCCTCGTAAAGCTCGTCGCTTGTAAAGTTGTCGGCGGCGGAGCGCATACCAAATCGCGTTCCCGCAAGATAAACCGCGTCTGCTCCGTAAAGAAGTGCGGCTTTAAGCTTTTCAAAATTCCCCGCAGGGGATAAAAGTTCGGGCATTTTTGTTTTCCTCGTCTTTTCGATAATATTAATACTATTATAATATATTTAACGAAATATGTCAAGGTTTGAGATTATAAATGTCTAACCATCGGCGCAAGGCTATGTTAAATTATGGTAATATATAAATTAATGCTTTTTCATCGAAATATTGATGTCCGTAATTTGTCGCATAACTATTGCAAATAATCGAGGCTTGTGATATAATGAGATTAATGCATCACGAAGTAAAGGAGCTATTATGGAACCCAAAAAATTAGCAATATTGCGTATTTGGCAGATATTGCGTAAGCACAGTGATTACGACCACCCACTTAAGCAGGAGGATATTATAAAATATCTTGATGAAGAATATGGCATTCAAATGGAGCGCAAAGCGATCGGAAAGAACATTGCCGACCTTCGTGATGCCGGAATTGAGATCGGCTCATGCCGTAACGGAAGTTATATCGACAGTCGTGAGTTTGAGGACTCCGAGCTTCGGCTTTTGATTGACGGTGTGCTTCAAAGTAAGTACATTACTGCCAAGCACTCAAAGGATTTGATTGATAGGCTCTGCGGGCTTTCAAACAAATATTTTCGCTCACACGTGAAAAATGTTTATTCGGTTAACGATTGGAGCAAGACTGAAAATCAAGCGATATTTTATAATATCGAAGTAATAGACGAAGCGATTGCGACAGGTAAGATGGTGCAGTACGATTATAATAAGTACGGAACAGATGCAAAGCTTCACAAATCGTCCTTTCAACGTATAAGCCCGTATCAGTTGATTTTACATAATCAAAGATATTATCTTATGGGATATAGCAGTTATTGGGGAAATATGGCTTTCCACCGTCTTGACCATATAACGAATATGCGAGTTTATGATAAGCCTGCAATACCGATCACAAGCGTGAAGGGATATGAAAACGGCATAGATTTTAAGCAGATAGCGTCAACAATGCCTTATATGTATACCGATACCCCCGAGCGCATCGAGTTTATCGCAGACGAGTATATAGTTGACCAAATAGTCGATTGGTTCGGAACGGATATTAAAATGTCTAAGCTCCCCGACGACGATAAAAAAGTCAATGTCGAACTTGTCGCCAGCCCCAACGCTATGGAACATTGGGCGCTCCAGTACCTCAATCACGTTGAGGTGACGAAACCGGAGGGGTTGAGGGAGAGGATAAGGGGAAGTATTAAGAATGCGGTATTTAAATATCAATAAAAAAGACCACCCCATAATGAGGTGGTCTTTAAGTTTGAAATGTTTATGATTTTAGCAATTCTTCAATTTGGTTTTCGATGTTTGTTTTACACATTTCTTCCCAACATTTATCCAAGTCAGTAAAAATTTTATTGTTCGAAGTAAGATTTTCCGGTAGTTCAAAATCTTCTTTTATGGTTTTCTCTTTGGTTCTACATACTTGTCCCCATTGCCAGTTATCTTCTTTGCTTTTTTTTGAAATTTTTTCGATTATATTTTTTAATTTTTCTGTATCATTTGGACTTAGATTCAGACTACTGAAAACTAATTTTATATAATAAGAAATTTCGCCATTTTTCTTATACACGGCCTTGATTTCATAAAAATAATGGTTTTCTGTATTCCATCCGCTGTCTCCGTTTCCTTTGGGAATTAAAGCATCAAGTTTGTTTGTTCTAAAACGAGTATGTGATTTATTGCTGTGATCTTTATCCCATATAATTTCACCTGATTTTGCTTTTTGGTCGCACCAAGCTTTAAAATATTCAGATACATTTTGCAATCTGTCCGGACGATTTTCAAAGATTAAATCTAATGCTTTTCTGTGCTTTTTATATATTTTTTGACACAATTCAACAATTTCATTATTTTGCATAATTTCTCTCCTTAATATTTCGCAATATGATTCTATGAATTTATAAATATCTTCGCTTATAGAACTCTTTTTTAAAGCACTTTCTATTATTTCTACAATTTTTTTATAATCAAAACAACACCATGCGTCGTTTTTATCATTATTGGGAGTTAATCCTTCGGGCGTAAGATACATAAATATTTTTTTGTAGCTATTATCGTATTGTTCATTTATTATATCATAATACTTATTTAATTGTTCGCTATGATCTTGTGTATCTATTTTATTTTCGATGCATAGTATGTATTTATCTTTTTTGGATTCAATTAAGATATCAATATTTCTTCGTTCCCTATAAACAATTATATCAGAATAATCCATGGTTAATATATCGATTGAATCAGTTTGAGAAATCAAGTTATATTTGACTAAATATGAATTTAAGACTGCGAGAACAGAATTCTCAAGACCGTGGGATTCATATGGATCAAATAGCCATGCTAACACGTTGCTATGTCTAATTTCCGTACGTGTAACTTTTAAAACATCAAATACATTAAACGGATGTTCTTCAAGTTCATTTAAGTCATCTACATCTAATAATAAATCTGTTAATAATTTTAAGTTTTCTTGATTAGCTAAATCATTCATAATATTCTCCTCATAATTATCGTGTAGCGTTTTTTGTAGTTTATCACATATTTTATAATTTGTCAACTAATAATCCAAACAATAACGTCCCCTTTTTGGTACATAAAAAATGATATAATCCTCTTGAAAGAAAATTTTCGGGAGGATTTTATTTATGTTTTTTTACAAGCTTCAGGGTTTTTGCGCAGAGGTTACAAGCGATAACGATAGGCAGGCAAAGAGGGAGCTTGCTCGCAAGATTGCGTTTGCTACGGCGGAGTACAACGCTCTTAACGGTGACATTTGCTTTTTCGTCTCCGACATTACCGACGATACCGTCACATTCGGGTTGATTGCTAAATCTTACGTTCATCCCACGAAATCAGCAAAGAAATATACTGATTTTATAGGCCTTGATATTTGTGATATTATAGTGGATGAGATAACTATAAATAAGCTTGAGGTAATCTTGAACGATGCCGACCGTCACGATTTTATCGATGATGCCTCTGAAATTTTCGAGCAGTTTGAGCTTGACAAGATTACAGGACGCAGGGGAAGGGGCATCAGCTTTGGAGAAAATCTTACCAAGGCAGAGCAAAGCAAGGATACTTTACTTTCCGTTGCCAACAAGTATTTTATGACCGAAACCCTCTCTCCCGAACTTGAACGCATTTACGCAGGACGAAAATGTGCGCATGCATTTGGGCATCCCGTACATTATTTTGTGGAAACCGATAATTTTGACACACGCCGTGAGGTTTATAAGGCTATTCTTGACGCGCTTTACTCCAATTCTCGCCTCGACAGTCGTCGCTACGCCTTTTTGGATTTTCGTCCCGGTGAGAGTTATTCTCAAATGGCGTACGATACCTTGTATAAGGTTTGCCGTGGAGGTTCGGTTGTGGTTCGTTACTTGGCGGGAGACGACACCGAGGAGGACGGATGCGCAGGCGGAGAAAGAGATACCATTGAAAACATTTGTGAAATGGCAAAGTGTTATCGTAATGAGGTTTTAACGGTTATCTGTTTGCCTCGTGAGTGCAAACGGGTAAAATCGCTTTTTCACGAGAACCTTGGCAGTATGTCATTCGTTGAGATCAAGGAGGATTTTATTAAGAGCGAGGACGCTTGCTCATTTCTTACCGCCCTTGCTAAGGAAAAGAAGATACGCACCGACAAGAAGCTTTTTTCCTCGATAGAGAATGACAAGACTTATCTTGCAAGCGAGCTTCAGTTTATCTTTGACGAGTGGTACGATACAAAGCTCAAAATCACAATTTATCCTCAGTATAAGGATATTTCTGTTGCGCGCAAGGAGGTTGTAAAGGCAAAGCCGCAGGGCTCTGCGTATGACGAGCTTTCCGAAATGATAGGACTTGCGAGCGCAAAGCAGGTCATCAAAAAGGCTCTCAACTATTATAAAATGCAAAAGCTTTACGAGGAAAAAGGTATTAAAAGAGATACCCCCGCTATGCACATGATATTTTCGGGTAACCCTGGTACAGCAAAAACAACGGTGGCTCGTTTGTTTGCTCGTATTATGCGCGAGAATCGACTTCTTTCAAAGGGACACCTCGTTGAGGTTGGCAGAGGCGACCTCGTCGGTAAATACGTTGGGTGGACCGCTCCGCTTATAAAGGATAAATTTAAGGCGGCATCGGGTGGCGTACTCTTTATCGACGAGGCATATTCTTTAGTTGACGATCGAGGCGGATCGTTCGGAGATGAAGCAATCAATACCATCGTTCAAGAGATGGAGAACCACCGTGCCGACGTCGTTGTTATCTTTGCAGGCTATCCCGATAAGATGGAGGGATTTCTTGCAAAGAATCCCGGACTCCGTTCAAGAATTGCATTTCACGTTCCGTTTGCGGATTATGATAGCACAGAGCTTTGTGAAATTGCAAATATGATAAGCAAAAAGAACGGTATGAAAATCGACCAAAATGCGCTTGACAAATTGGAAAAAGCATTTGATATTGCCCGAACCGCCACTGATTTCGGTAACGGCAGATACGTTCGCAATATCTTTGAGCAAGCAAAAATGAATCAAGCGTCACGTCTGCTCGAAAAGGATTTTGACAGCATTACAACCGACGAGGTCTTAACGATAACTGCAGATGATATTGTCATACCCGAGCCGACAAAATGCGAAAAAAGACGGATCGGATTTTGTTAAGGTATGATATTACAAAATATTACGGTTGCAAATCTCGGCGCAATCGAGCGTTTCTCATATAATTTTACGGACGGATTGAATATCTTGCATACGCGCTACGCCGACAAAATCGCCTACGCATTGCGAGTTATCCTAAATCATAAAAATATTCCACCCTTACCGCAAAATGCGGTGAGGGCGGATAGCAGAATTGAAGCCAATATTTTAATTGAGGATAAGCAATATAAAATTATTGCTATAGCGGATATGGAAAAAAGAGTCTTTGCGTTGCGTGCTTATGATGATAAGGGGCGAGATGCTACGGAGGAATATCTATATCTAAGCGACCATTGTTACGAGCAGGATTTATCGGAGTTTTTTGAAGGAACGAAAAGGAAAATGCCCTTGCGGTTTTTACAGTATGCAAACGAGGAGCTATATTTTACTCGAAACGAGCTTAATCTACGAACGGAAAATATGGCAAATTTAAAGGCCTTTCGCGCATATCTACGTGGCTTTATTAACGATTTTCAGCCCGAGGTAATACGTGAGGGCAAGCAATATGAAATCGTTTTAGACGCTGACGGACAGTACGGCGTTCGGCATAAAAGCTATTACGGCGACATCTATCTAAGCGAATCCGAGCAAATTCTATTTCGGTATCTATGCTTTTTGCACAATGCAGAATTTTGGCGTGGCTTTGAAGAAATACGCAATCTACACGGAGTCAAAAAGCCTTTGATTATAAAGGGGTTTTTGGAACTCCTCGACGAGTCGATTGATACAAAGGATATCATAGACAGAACGGTAGACATTGGAAGGCAGATTATTATATTGACGTTGTAGTTGACAAGGTTTAGGCTAAATGATATAATATCATTGTAAAAAAGTATTTTAAGCTATATGATTTTTTGTAAAGAGAGGAATGTATATGGATAGAAGAAAACAAGCTGCAAGCATTATTAGAGATAATTCGGAATTGTTAAATAAATTGCCTGATTCCAATGAGTTTTTTCTCAAGTTTCAGGATGAGCGCCTTGTAAGATGTGCCGCTCAATTTTTGATTAATTGCAGCTGTATCGGCGATAATAAAACGCATAGCAAGTTCCTCGTAGAGAAATCTGTTTCCGGTATAAATTTTAAAATCTATTCAAATGATGCTGATGTTTTGGATACTATCAAATCCACAATTGATAATACGATATCCGTGCTTATTGCTCAAATGAAAAAATATCATACATACGTTGACTATGATTATTCGTCTACGGAAAAGATAATAATATTCATATTTATCGATAAAAGAGAAAAGAATATTACAACCGATACCGATCTTAATTATAGCTTTGATAGATTTAGTAATCTTTTGCTTGCAAAAGCCGCATCGGAAGAAGCAACGTTTATGGATATTTTCTTTTTGCTTGCGTACCATACGGTTGACTCTATAAAGGTTGTTCCCCGTGAGGAGATGCTAAAGCTTTTTGAACAATCTATTCAGGGACTACAAAACAGACCAAGCGAGTCAGAAATAAAGCGTAGTATTGAGCGAAATGAAGAGTTGATAGAAAGAAAGCCGCATATATCGGAGTTATTGGGATGTTATGTTGACTATTCCAATCAAAACTGTTCAATTTCCGAGGACAACAACGTTATCTGTATTTGTAAAGAAAATATTATAGAATTTGCACCGGAATTTAAGACTTCGCCTTATAGTTTGTTGTCTGATCTTGTCTTTGCTCACGAATTCGGTCATTTGGTATTCTCGTATCTTGATTATGAAAATACAGATAGAAAATTGTCCGAAGGCAGAGCAAACTTCTTTGCCTCCTATTTGATGAGCTTGATTAGAGATGATAAGTATTATGACAAATATATTAAAGAGAAAACCGATAAGCAGCCCGATGCTTATAAATCTCCTATCTTAATTAGCAGTCCCAATTGGAAAGGCCTCTTAAAATTAGATAAAAAAATACTCTAAAGCTTCCGCCCTCACAGATATTGTTTCTGCGAGGGCTGACGAAAATCAATCGTCAGCCCTCAAAATTTGCGGTGCAGTAGGCAAAGCATAAGGCATCGGCTAAATACCCGATGCTTTTTTCCTTTCAAATCGAAAACTATACCTATTATATGGCTTTTGCCTTGATTTATTCATAAAAATATGGTATAATTATAGAGTTAATTATGCTATACGGAGGTAATTGCGTGATAAAAAATAATAAAAAGTTATTCGCAGACATTTTGCTGACGGCAATTTTGATTATCGTCGCAAGAGCCTTGCGTTTGATGATAAACGATATGGATTCCTTGCTTTTGCCCACTCTTCTTATATATTTACGAGGCGCTATTCATCTTTGCCTTGCAATTGTTTGGACGGTGTCTGTGTATAATAGAATTACTAATAAGCAGGCTCGAAAATTCGTTTTAATTGTTGGCATGCTTATGTTGTTTTGGATTGTTGCCAAAACGGCAAAATATGAGTTCTTCCCAAACAACACCGACACCCTTGTGCGCTACCTTTGGTACGCATTCTACATACCGATGCTGCTCATCCCCTT